>JBEKEH010000156.1:0-6319 GCA_050013935.1 Gaiellaceae bacterium
CCGTCCTCCCGACGTCGTCGCTCGGAGGCGAGGTCGAGCACCTGTTGCTCGCTGTCGGTGAGTCCCGCAGCGGGTCGGTAGGTCTTGGTGCCTCGCGGACCGCTCCCCCGGACGATCAGGCCTGCTTCCTCGGTCTGGCGGAGCAGCACTGCCGCCGGCTCTCGGCCGATCCGAAGCGCTTTAGTGGCCTCAGTCGCCGAGGGCCACCCGCCGTCTCTCGTGCATGCCTGCGCCGCGTCCTCGGGAGTGA
This sequence comes from Gaiellaceae bacterium, assembly GCA_050013935.1. Classification (GTDB taxonomy): domain Bacteria; phylum Actinomycetota; class Thermoleophilia; order Gaiellales; family Gaiellaceae; genus Palsa-739. The sequence continues at coordinate 251 of JBEKEH010000156.1, forward strand.
GCCGTCGTGGTGGTTCGGTGGGTTCCAACGATCTCACTTCGTCCCACCACCCGTTCTCGCCGAGCTTGGCGACGATCGGGTCGGTCGGCTCGTCGTTGCGAAGAAAGGCGACGTTCACGTAGCGACGCCGCTGGGTGGGATCGATGTGGGCGTCGGCTGCCTCCTTGTCGGTCCGGAACCGTGGCAGCAACGTCACCCGCGTGTTCGCCCAATCTGCGAGCCGGAAAGCCCCTCGCCAGAGGTCTTCGCGGTCGCGACCCTCGTTCGACTTGCCGAAGTGGTGAATGATCACGATCGCCACACCGGTCTTGTCCGACAGCTCCTGCAGCTTCCCGAGGGCGGCCTCGGTCTGGTCGTTGCTGTTCTCCTCGCCCGAAAAGAAGGACGCCCAAGCATCGAGAATGAGGACGTCGAAGCGATTTGCCTCGACCGTCTCGCGCAGGCGCTCGTCGAGCCTTCCTTGCCACCACTCACGCTCTGCCCGCACTCCGCTATCGATGCCCGAGGCGATCTCTTTCCGCCGCTCGACGCCTACCTTCCAGCGGTCGAAGGACTCCGCCACGCCCTCTGGCACGTCCTTGCCGCCGGTGAGCATCTGCCAACGGCGCGCTGTCTGCCACGGGCGCAGTTCGCCGTTGCACACGAGCACCCGCGCCGAACGGCGGACGTTGAGTACGCCGAGGAGCCGGCCCTGCCCGCGCCCGACGAGAACGGCGAGGTTGCCGACGAAGAAGGACTTGCCGATTGCCCGTGGGGCGCCGACGACGCACAACTCGCTTTCGCGGAGCATGCCGTCGACGATCACGTCCGGGACGAGAGGAGGATTCGCCACCGTCTCGGTGACCCAGTGGAGGTCGAGTGTCTTGGTCATCCCTCGGCCTCCTCGAGCACTCGGCGACGGTCCGATCCAGAACGACGCCTATGGAGAGAGCACCAGGTCGCGCCCGTGCGTGCCGGTCGGCCGTCACAGCCTGGCCACCTGCACGAGAGCGATCCCACTTCTTCCACGAGGTCGAGCAACCGTGGGAGATACTCCGATCCGAGTCGTTCCGCGATGGAGGCCATCGCCCGCTCGACTGTCGCTTCCAGTGGCAGCCGTCCCTCACCGATGGCACGTGCTGTCCGCTCCGGCAGCCCCGACAGCTCTGCAAACAGCGGTGCTCCAAGGACGCGAGCTGCCGCCAGAAGCAGGGCCACCTGGTCGACGTCTTCGTAGACGAGCTGGTCGCTTTCGTCGACGAAGAGCATGCCTGCCTTCCCGACGCGTCGCGCGAGCGCCTCGTCGAGGACGACGACGGGGGGAACCTCGTCCACAGTTGTCTTGCCCCATTCGACGGCGCGTGCGCGGAGGGAGTCGATGACGATGCCTTGTTGTTCGGGCCGCGTGGTGACCTCGATCGGCCGGCAGCTGCGACCGTCCCAGAAGGACAGGTCGGCCTCCTCGATTTCACCGCCCGGATCGAGCGCGACCGGGTGCGCGTCCTGATAAGAGGCAATCGCCTCGACGATGCGCAAGAAGGGCCGGCGGTCGAAGCTCTGTGGTAGCTCCTCGGTTGCCCTCGGCGTCGAGAAGGTGTGGCGCTGAAACGCCGGCCAGTCGGGATTCCGCCGCTCCCAGGGCAAGGAATCGAGCGGACCACTAGGACGTTCCACGTGGGCGGCTGCGATGTCGGCGGTGAAGACGTGCCGGCCGTCTTCGCGCCGTTCGCCGAAGCCAGGCGGAGCCGTGAAAGCCCCGATGCCAGACTCGGTGTAGGCGACGATCTTGCCCGTCTCATCGACGATCCCGTACTTCTTGGGTGCGAAGACGACGGCTGTGCCTTCCGCCTTTATCTCAAAGAACGGTTGCCCGTCGCCGAAAGGATCAAGGCAGGCGAAGTGCGCCATTGCCGAGCAAATTTCGTCGTAGGTGAGGATCCTTCGGAACTCACCGCTCCCCAGCTGCAGTTTTCCCGGCCGGCTCGCCCGCGACGCGGTCACGATGAAGCCGTCGGTGTCCTTGTAGGCGATGACGCCGCCAAGATCCTCGATCGCGCGTTCGGCAAGGGCGAGCAAACACCGACAACCCGAGGCGATAGTCGCTGCAAGAGGCGGGAAGCAGAAGGGCCCGGGCCGCTCGTCGCCGTCACCGGTTGGGTCGAAGCGGCAGAAGATGCCGTAGACGAGGCTGTTCACAACGACACGGAGCGCGGCCGCAAGGCGAGAGTCGCCGGCGCGTTTCGCGAGCTGTCGCGTGAGAACGAGAGCAACGACTGGGTCCTCGACCGGGTCGAGCCAGGCTCCGGGCACCTCGGTTGGCACCAGGTCCTCTTGCTCTCTGACCGGGTCGAGGCGCGTGGCCTCGAGCACCTCGATCCCGCCGCCCGAGCTGATCACCGCCGATACCGCGTCCGGCCAGGCGCAGTCGTAGCGCTCGGCGTCGGCCGGGGTGACGTACATCCGCGAGGTCCCGTCGTCCCGGGGCAGCTCGACGGGGACCGGAGCGCCGCTCAGCCGGAGCACGACACGGGTGAGGCCCCATCTTCGCCACGTGGCTTTGTCGCACATGAGCTCGGCGAGGTCCGGAGAGCCCAGAAACTCACGGAACTGTGCCGTCACGTCCCGGCGCCGGACGTGGTGGGCTGTGACGTATCGCCACCAGTCGATGAGCACAGCGACAGCGGGATAAGCCGAGCGGGCGTCGATGTCTATGGCAGGGAACCGGACTCCGCACAGGCTCGCCTCGACCCAACCTCCGTGCAGCCCTCTGGTCCAGCACGCGAGCTCCCCGTCGGGAAGATGGAACTTGGCGAGCGGGGCGCTGACTCCCATCCGGCGAAGCAGTTCCTGGGCGGTAGCGCCCGGGGACCACAGCCATCTGAGGTCCAGCCCACCGGCCCACCGTGCCGCTTCGTCGTCGACCACGAGCGCGAGCCGGTGCATCGCGGCAACAAAGCCTGTGACCACGTTTGCCCCTCTTCCGTCGGGTGTCACGGCGTAGACGGTGTCGAGCGGAGGCAGCCCCCAGGCGCGAAGGTGGTCGCCGATCTCGCCGCTGTCGGTACCCGAGAGTGCCTGGCTGGCCGCCAGTAGCTCGACGAAGCGACCGGCGTAGGGGACTCGTTCGCCGGAGGGAAGCGTGTCCCAGCGCCCACGCGGCTCGCCGTCAAAGCTCGGCTGGGGCTTCCCGAAGCCGATGCGCGTGGCGTAGGCGCTGGTGCCCTGCACGTAGACGACCGACCTTCCCGTCGAGCGCCGCCAGCGCTTGCCGTCGGGTCCAGTGAGCACGCCCCAGCCGCGGAGCCCCAACATCCAGGCGTCGCGCCACTCCTTCGCCCTGGCGGGCCTCCACCAGTCGGCGTGCAGACCCAAGGTTCGGCCGAGTTCGACGCCGACCAGCACGCAGCGCGAGTTCGCGAACAGGACGCTGCGGTTGTACTCGGTGACGGTGGCGAGTGAATACGGTCTCTGCCCGAATGCGGTCTCGACGCGATTTGTCGGCCGCGCGGCCCAGCGCCGAAGGCTGCGGAGGGACTGCCGGTCGAGGTGGTCGTCGTATATGAGCCAGGCGCCGAGCACGACCCCGCCAACGCACAACAGCGACGCCCCAAGACCGTAAGCCTCAGGTAGGACTTCCCGATGCGACAGGGATATGAGGTAGAGCACCATGCGGTGACGAAGGCGCTTGGCCGGCCGAGGCTCTCTGGGGGCTCGCCAACCCCGGTGCCCTGGCCAGTGACGCACGTTCCAGCGGACATGTCGCCGTTGTCTTCGCGATAGCCCATCAAGCCAGGCCGAGAGCTGCGTCGCCGGCGCGGTCACGACGCACGCTCCAGCTCGTCTGCCACCTCGCTAGCGAGAAGGCTGAGCCCGGCCCAGAACTCGGACGGAACAGGACCGGCCCAGGCGCAGTCCGCCAGCCGTGCCGCGCCGAGGGCAAGCCGGCGCAAGCGCACGACGACGAGCGGCGCCTCATAGACCAGCAGGCCCGTCGCCTTCCAGGCCTGCTCGTTAGCGAGGTTGCAGGCCCGGTCGCACGGGACCTTGAGGTCCGGGTCGAGGTAGACGCGCGCTCCCTGAGGGCAGCCCGTGAGGTGGTCCATCTCGGTCGCCGGAGCACCGCAGTAGGCGCATCGCGTGCCCGGGGCGATCATCGCTGGGCTCCCCGTCGTGGGCGCGAGCGGCGCGGGCGGGAACGGCCGCGGTACTCGAAGACGATGTCGCTCGGAGCCGTGGTCTGGATGAGGGCAAGGACCGCCCTCGGATCGTCGAGCGGGCGGTACCCAGCGATTGGCCTCATCCGCCGCACCCTCTTTCGGAACTCCTCGGGGGAGATCCGCTGCTCCCGGAGTGCGCGTGTGAGTTGCATGTACCGGCCGGCCCGGACGTCGTTCGGGCGGTCGGTCCAGAACGTGATCCGGCGAGGCTCCTTGCCCGGCTCACCTGGAACGCCTGTGTAGATGGTGGCCTTGAAGTCCGGCCTGGCGAAGACTGCCCGAGCGGACCGCTCTCCCCGGCGAGGCTTCCCGGCTGCCTGCGTGCTCGTGAGTCCGAGCCTTTTCAGCCTGGCTGGAGCAGTCCGTTGCTTGTAGGCGGTGGTGCCCTTGCGGGCGAGCGCGGTCTTCTCGCGCTCGTAGCGCTCGCGGCTAGGCATCGCGAGCCTCCGAAACGACGTCGGAGGCGTTTGCCTTCCGGCTCGGGACCGAGCGCCTCGCACGAGCACCCGGCCAAGCCGTAGGAATGCTTCCTCTCTGTTCGAGCGTGTCGAAGAACGAACTGAGTTGGCCGCGCGACACTCGCCTGCTTCGACCGACGCGGACCGACGGAAGGACCCCTGACTGGACGTAGCGGTTGACGGTTCCCCGGCTCAGACGCAGACGGGCCGCGACTTCTGGGATCGTGAGCAACTCGAGCGGATCTCCAGGCATACCAGAACCTCTGCCACCGCCTCGACGGAGGTCGTCCTGGGCCGAAACCCGCGTACTACGTGGTCGTAACTACCGGCATGTTAGTCTCCCGAACTGTGCCGGGCAAGTCCAATCGACGCGGATCGGTTTCGTTCCTTCACCTCAGTTGCGCCGCCCTGTTCGGTGTCGATTCGGAGCTCGCCTGGGCTGTGCCTTCGAACTCCCTTCCAGAACAGGGCGTCGAGTTCGGGTGGCAAATACTCGTGCTCAAGCCCGACGGTCGTGAAGACTTCAAGAAGCGGGTGGCCCTCGTGCAGCGCAGCTTGTCGGCCCCAGGCGCAAAAGAGCTCCAGCGAAAACAGAAAGCGGCCATCCTGGCCCAAGAACGCCTTCCTCGCTTGTTGCATGACGGCGAGCTGCGGCCCGGTGACTCAGACGAGATGCTTCGCCTTTACTGTACGAAGTGCTGCATCTGGATAAACATTCCGTCGCGGCGACTCACGGATTACGCCGAGCGCCATCCCGGCCACGACAGCGACACAGGCATGCTTCTCGCCTATGTGGCGAATCAGGGCGAGGTTCTCTACTGGCGCGACGCCCACGCCGAAGAGCTCGTGCGCCGAGATCGCCGCGCGAGACGTCAGCCCCGGAGCGCACCGATTGGCGCGCTGAAGCGCTCCGACACCTGGACCCCGGTTCGCACGACCCCGAAAGAGAGGTAGGGTCGCTGCAAAGTCAGGTGCCCCCGGCGGTGCGGTAAACACCCCGGGGGCTGAACCACGGAGGTGAAGCTCCATGGCCAAGTCCGACGCTACCCGCGTCCACCCAGCCCGTACGGTTGAGGTCGTTCACGAGGGCCAGCCGCTCTCACCGGCGGATGTCGACGACGTGCTTTCCGGTTTGGAGGCCGGCTTCACCTCCGATGCCGCCGGGCCATCGGTTGCAGTGGTCCTGGGTCACGGTGCCCGCGTCGACGTCTTCTCCGGTCACCTTCGTGCCTCCGACGGTGAGGGTTGGTACCGGCGTGAGCGGAGCTGGAACAGAGCGACCGCCCGCCTGAATCGCCTCGTCATCGGCGCCCAGTCGGGCGCCATCACGCTTGGCGCGATCCGATGGTGTGCCGAGGCGGACGTCTCGGTGCTCATCGTCGACGACGACGCCAGGTTGCTGCTCGCCCCTGCCG
>JBEKEH010000157.1:0-6287 GCA_050013935.1 Gaiellaceae bacterium
GCGATGCACGGCCGCGTCGACGTCCATGACGCGATCCGGCGCGTCCGCGCGGTGGCGGAGCAGGCGGGCGTGACGGTGCTGGACGAGGAGGCCGATCCGCGCGGGGCCGACCTCGCCGTCACCCTCGGCGGCGACGGGACGATGCTGCGCACGCTGGGACGGCTGCTCGGCAGCGACGTTCCGGTGATCGGCGTCAACTTCGGCCGCGTCGGCTTTCTCGCGGCGATCGAGCCGGACGACCTCGAACGCGATCTCGCGCGCGTGTTCGCGGGCGAGTACGTCGTGATCGAGCTGCCGACGCTCGAAGTGGAGCTCGACGGCGAGACGCACGTCGCGGTCAACGACGTCGTCGCGACGAGCGCGACGCTCGGACGAATGGTCGAGCTCGCCTGGGCGGTCGGCGGCGAGGCTCTCGGCACGATTCCCTGCGACGGAATGATCTGCGCGACGCCTTCCGGCTCGACCGCGTACAACCTCTCGAACGGAGGCCCAGTTCTGGTACGTGGGCTCGACGCGATGGCCGTGACGTTCATCGCGCCGCACTCGCTGCATGCCCGCCCGCTGGTCGTCCCGCGCGGGCCGGACGTGACCGTGGTGAACCGCACCGCCGACGTCGAGGTGGCGGTCCTGGTGGACGGGCACCGCGTCGCCGGGCTGGCGGCGGACGGGCGGATCGCGATCCGCCTGAGCGGCCAGCGGAGCCTGCTCGCGACGCTGCCGGAGACGACGTTCTTCGGCCGCTACCGGGAGACGTTCACGTCGCACCCGTGACCTGCCGGGCCAGTGGTCGCGGTCCTGCGGCCTCTCTACACTCGATCCGGTGCTGCGACGGCTGCGCATCGAGAACCTCGTGCTCATCCGCGAGGCGGAGCTGGAGCTCGCGCCCGGGCTGAACGCGATCACGGGCGAGACCGGCGCCGGCAAGACGATCCTCGCCCAGGCTGTGGGCCTGCTGCTCGGGACGAAGGGCGACGACTCGTACGTCGGCCGGGCCGCGGCGGAGGCCTACGTCGAGGCGGAGCTCGACCTGCCGGCGGAGGACGAGGAGCTCGAGGCGCTCTTCGAGCTCAAGCCGGCGGACGAGGACGCGCTGCTGGTTTCGCGCCGCGTGTTCGGCGACGGGCGCACGCGCGCGTACGCCTGGGGCCGCGCCGCCGCTCGTGAGGACGTCGCGGCCGCGGTCGAGCGCGTGGTGGCGATGTCGGGCCAGTTCGAGCAGCGGCGCCTCGGTCGCGCCTCCTACCAGCTCGAGGTGCTCGACCGCTTCTGCGGCGACGAGCAGCTGCGCCGCCGCGCGGAGGCCCGCACCGCCTGGCGGGAGCTGCTCGCCGCAAGGCGCCGTCACGAAGAGCTGACGGAGAACGCCGCCCTCGTCGAGGCGCGGCTCGCGGAGCTGCGCGCGCTCGCCGAGGACACGGAGGGGATGGAGCCGGAGGACGAGGAGCGGCTGCGCGCCGAGCGCGAGCGCGTCCGGCACGTCGCCGAGCTGGCCGAGGCCGCCGCCGCGGCAGCACATGCACTTGCGCCGGAGGACGGCGAGGGCGCCGCGGGCCTCGTGGCTCACGCCGAGCGCGCGGTCGCGCCGCTCGAGGGGCTGGCGCCGGAGCTCCGCGTGGCGGGCGACGAGCTGCGCGACGCCGAGCTGCGCCTGCGCGAGACGGCGTCCGGGCTGCATTCGTTCCTCGCCTCGCTCGAGGCCGAGCCGGGCCGCCTCGAGGAGATCGAGTCCGGCCTCGACCGGATCGCGGAGGCGAAGCGGCGTTTCCGGGCCGCGACGTACGAGGAGCTGCTGGCGCACGCCGACGCGGCGCGCGCGGAGCTGACGGCGATCGCGGACGGGCACGACCCGATTGCCGGGGCCGCCGCGGCGCTCGCGGCCGCCGAAGGGAGAACGCATCAGCTCGCCATGGAGCTGCGCGCGGAGCGCAACGCTGCGGCTCCCGCGTTCGCCGACGCGGTCGCAGCCGAGCTGCACGACGTGGGCATGGGCGAAGGGGAGTTCGTCTGCGAGCTGCGGGAACGCGATCCGGGGGCGACCGGCGCCGACGAGGCGGCGTTCCTCATCCGCCCGAACGCGGGCCTGCCGTTCGCGCCCGTGGCCGAGACCGCCTCCGGCGGCGAGCTTTCGCGCATCGCGCTCGCGATCGCGGCGGTCGCCGGCGGCGAGACGCTCGTCTTCGACGAGATCGACGCGGGCATCGGCGGTGAGACGGCGAATGCCGTCGGGCGTGTCCTCCAGCGGCTGGCCGAGCGCGCACAGGTGATCACGATCACGCACCTGCCGCAGATCGCAGCGCTCGCCGAGCGGCACTTCCGGGTCGAGAAGATCCCGGGCGACCCGACGCACACGCGGATCGAGCAGCTCGCGGACGGCGAGCGGCGCGGCGAGCTCGAGCGCATGCTCGGCGGCCAGGAGTTCCTGGCGAGCGTGCGCTGATGCCGCGGTACGCCGCCGACCGCGTCCTGCTCGCGCCGATCGACGACGTCTGGGCGTTCCTCGCAGAGCCCTACAACCTCGGCGACTGGTGGCCCGGGATCGCGGGGATCGAGCCGGACCGGCGCGGCCTCGCTCCGGGGGCGCGCTGGCAGATCCGCGGCTCGGACATCCTGGCCTCGTCTCCGATCCTGCCCTTCGTCGGCCCAGGCATGTTCAGGCGGCCCGGCGCCGCGGGCACGCTGTTGGTCACGGAGGTCGTCCACGGCCGCCGCATCGCGTTCCAGCTCGTGAGCGAGCGGATCGAGGTCGAGCTCGAGCTGGAGCCGGTCGACGCCGCGCGGACGCGGGTCGGCCTCGTCGTCGAGGCCGGCTGGGGGACGCTTCGCCGCTCCTTCCCGCAGCGCGCGCTCGCTCGCCTCTACGACCTCGTGCAGACGGGCGCGGAGCCCGCGTGACCCACGCCGACCTCCCCCGCTGCTACATTGGAATCCCGTGAGCGCACGGGCCCCGAAGTACGTCTTCGTCACCGGGGGAGTGGTCTCGGCGCTCGGGAAGGGCATCGTTGCTGCGTCGCTCGGCCGGCTGCTCAAGGCGCGCGGCCTGCGCGTCCAGCTGCAGAAGTTCGACCCGTACCTCAACGTCGACCCGGGGACGATGAGCCCGTTCCAGCACGGCGAGGTCTACGTGACCGAGGACGGGGCGGAGACCGACCTCGACATCGGCCACTACGAGCGCTTCGTCGACGAGAACTTCCTGCGCAACGCGAGCCACAGCGCGGGCTCGATCTGGGACACCGTGCTGCGCAAGGAGCGCAAGGGGGACTTCCTCGGCGCGACGGTGCAGGTGATCCCGCACATCACGAACGAGATCAAGGCCCGGATCCAGCGCGCGGCCGAGTCAGGCCCGGTCGACGTTGTCATCTCCGAGATCGGCGGCACGGTCGGCGACATCGAGTCGCTGCCGTTCCTCGAGGCGATCCGCCAGTTCCGGCGCGAGGTCGGCCTGGAGAACGTGATGTACGTACACGTGACGCTCGTGCCGTTCATCGAGGCGGCGGGCGAGCTGAAGACGAAGCCGACGCAGCACTCGGTGAACGAGCTGCGGCGCATCGGCATCCACCCCGACGTCGTCGTCTGCCGCTCGCACGAGGAGCTGTCGCGGGACATTCGCGACAAGATCGCGCTCTTCGCCGACGTCGACCCGGGCGCGGTGATCGCCTGCCCTGACATGCCGGACGTCTATCTCGTCCCGTCCGTGCTGAAGCGGGAGGGCCTCGACCGGCTCGTCTGCGAGAAGCTCGGGCTCGAGACGCCCGAGGCCGACCTCGGCGAGTGGGAGGAGCTGACGCGCCGGATCGACGAGCGCCGCGAGCTCGTCGAGATCGCGCTCGTCGGCAAGTACGTGAAGCTCCACGACGCGTACCTGTCGGTGCACGAGGCGCTGAAGCACGCCGGCCTACACAGCGGCTGTGCCGTGCGTGTGCGCTGGCTCGACGCGGAGAACATGTCGTATGACGAGACGGCCGACCTGCTCGAGACCGTCGACGGCGTGCTCGTCCCCGGCGGTTTCGGCTCGCGCGGCTGGGAGGGGAAGATCCTCGCCTGCCGGGTCTCCCGCGAGCGCCGCATCCCGTATCTCGGGATCTGCCTCGGCATGCACGTGGCCGTGTCCGAGTTCGCGCGGCACGTGGTCGGGCTCGACGGCGCCAACTCGACCGAGATGGACCCGGAGACGCCGTACCCCGTGATCGACCTGCTGCCGGAGCAGAAGGGCATCGAGGACCTCGGCGGCACGATGCGACTCGGGGCCCAGGCGGTCGAGGTCGCGGAGGGCACGCGTGCGCGCGAGCTCTACGGCGACGCGGTGATCTTCGAGCGGCACCGGCACCGCTACGAGGTGAACAACCTCTTCCGCCAGCAGCTCGTCGACGCCGGCCTCGTCGTCAGCGGCACGTTCGAGCAGGGGCGGTTGGTCGAGATCATCGAGCTGCCCGACCACCCCTGGTTCGTTGCCAGCCAGTTCCACCCGGAGTTCAAGTCGCGGCCGACCCGACCGGCGCCGCTGTTCCGCGGCTTCGTCGCCGCGGCGCTCGCGCGCGCCCGCTCGCGCGCGGGCGAGCCCGTCGCCGCAGCTTGACGAGCCCGGTCCGTAGGATCGGGCCCGTGGCTTCCGAGCACGGCGAGACCGTCTCGCTCTTTCTCGAGCTGGCCGCGCTGCCGAGCCCGCCGGGCGAGGAGCGCGCCGTCGCCGACGTCGTCCTGCGCTATCTGCGCGGGCTCGGACTCGAGCCGGACGAGGACGACGCCGGCCCGCGCGTCGGCTCGACGATCGGGAACATCTATGCGCGCGTGGAGGCGACCGCGCCCGGGACACCGCTCTTCTTCTGCGCGCACCTCGACACGGTGCCGGCGAGCGGCCCGCTCGAGCCGGTGCTCGAGGACGGCGTGGTGCGCAACGCCGGCGGGACGATCCTCGGCGCGGACAACAAGTCCGCGGTGGCGGCGATGCTCGAGGGTGTGCGGCGGGTGCTAGCCGAGAACCGGCCGCATGCCGGGATCGAGCTCGTCTTCACGCCGAAGGAGGAGGTGGGCCTGCAAGGCGCGGCCGCCTTCGAGCACGAGCGGCTGTACGCGCAGCTCGGCTACGTGTACGACCAGGCGGCCCCGATCGGCGAGATCATCCTCGGCGCGCCGTGGGCGCAGGCGCTGGACGTCACGTTCCACGGCCGCGCCTCGCACGCGGGGATGTTCCCCGAAGAGGGCCGGTCGGCGATCCAGGCAGCGGCGAAGGCGATCGCCGACCTGCGGCTCGGCCGAGTCGACGAGGAGACGACGGCGAACGTCGGCGTCATCACGGGCGGTGCCGCGGTGAACATCGTCCCGGAGTGGTGCACGTTCCAAGCCGAGGTGCGCTGCCACAACGAGCGCAAGTTGAGCGAGATCGTGCAGGAGATGCTCGACGCCTGCTCGTTCGCTGCGACCGCGACCGAGTGCGAGGTCGAGACCGAGCTGCGCAAGAGCTACAACGGCTACCGTTTGAAGCGGGACGAGGACGTCGTGCGGCTCGCAGCGCGCGCCCTCGAACGCTGCGGCTGCGAGCCACGCTACGCGCTCTCCGGCGGTGGCGCGGACGCGAACGTCTTCAACGATCGCGGCCGGCGGTGTGTCAACATGGCGAACGGGATGGTGGACATCCACACACCGGACGAGCGGATCGCGCTCGCCGACCTCGACACGATGGTCGAGGTGACCCTCGCCCTGATCGAGGAGGCGCGCGCCCCATGATCGTTCTCGCCGCTCTCCTTTCGGCGGCCGCCGTCGGGTCGCCGCCGCAGATCCTGCCGGACTGCCTCGGCAAGCCGCAGGTGCGCCCGGCGCAGATCGTGCTCGCGTGCGCCGACGCGAACTTCGGCGTGAAGGGCCTCCGCTGGACCGGGTGGGGCCAGTCGTTCGCGGCCGCGACCGGAACGGCATACGCGAACGACTGCACGCCGAACTGCGCTGCGGGCCACTTCCACACCTACCGCGCCGTCGTCGTCGTCTCGGGGACGCAGCGCTGTAAGAACGGGAAGACGGCGTACAGGGAGATCACGGTCGCGTTCGTCGGCCCGTCCCCGTACCCGAAGGGGAAGCCGTCGGACTTCGTATACCCGGCGCGCTGTACGTGAAGCCGGACGAGTCAACCGACCGGCCCGACCTCGACCCCGCCCACACCCCCACCCAAGGGTGGGGTCCTAGTGGACGCGGCCACAAGTACGGTTGTGCGTCTGGCGGCCCGCAAACGCGGCGCATGCCGTTGTCCTCGGTCGGCCGCATACCTACGGGTATGCGGCCTCCCTGCGTCCTAGGCC
>JBEKEH010000158.1:0-6249 GCA_050013935.1 Gaiellaceae bacterium
GGCCTAGGACGCAGGGAGGCCGCATACCCGTAGGTATGCGGCCGACCGAGGACAACGGCATGCGCCGCGTTTGCGGGCCGCCAGACGCACAACCGTACTTGTGGCCGCGTCCACTAGCCTGCCTTCACCTCGTTCACGTGCACGGAGTCGTGCATGCCGAGGTCCGTGATCCAGAGGACGTAATAGCGGGCGGAGTGGCCGTCCAGGGCGAACGTCGTTTCTGCGCTCACCGTCTGCTGCGACGAGTCGTCGCTGAACGGCCCGCTCTCCGAGTCGCCCACGCGGACGATTGCGGTGTAGCCCGGCGTGTCGGTCGACACGGTGAGTCTGCGCAGGACGACGGCGCTGCCGGCGTCGAGAACGAGGCCGACGCCGTTCTTGAGGCCGCCGAACTCGGGCGTCCCGTACGTCTCCGTCTCCCAATACGTCAACGGGTTGCCGTCCGTCGCCCGCGGGGCTTCACCGTTGTGCTCGTGCCCGTCGCCGGGCGGCGGGTCGTACGCAGTGACGGCATGCAGGGCGAGCACGCCGCCGCCACCGCTCGGAGGCGCATGGCTCGTGCCCGTCGTGGCCCCGAATACGAACACGCCGGCGGCGGCCAGCGCCGCAAGCAGGCCGAGCAGTCCGAGCACGGCGGCGAGACGGCCGCCGCGCCGCCGCCGCCGCTGCGACCGGCTCCGGGGACGGGCGGCGGCGGGCACGATCAGCGTCCGCTCCGGATCGACGCCGGCAGCGCCGTCGAGGCAGCCGCGCAGCTCGGCCGCGAATGCGTCCATCGAGGGGAAGCGCTCCGCCGGACTCTTCGCGAGCGCCCGCTTGACGGCCGCGGCGAGCCGGACGGGCACGTCCGGGCGGCGTTCGAGCAGGCTCGGCGGCGCTTCGTTCAGATGCCGCATCGCCACGGCGACGAGGTTCTCGCCGGGGAACGGCACGTTGCCGGTCAGCAGCTCGAAGAGGACGACACCGAGCGAGTAGACGTCGGTCGCGGGCGTCACCGGCTTGCCGCTCGCCTGCTCCGGCGAGAGGTAGCTGCTCGTTCCGAGCACCGTCCCCGTCTGCGTGATCCCGAGCTCGACGTCGAGCGAGCGCGCGATGCCGAAGTCGGTCACCTTCGCGCTGCCGTCGGCGGCGACGAGCACGTTCTGCGGCTTCACGTCCCGGTGGACGATGCCGTGCGCATGCGCGAAGGCGAGTCCGCCTGCGACCTGCAGCGTGAGCTCGAGCGCACGCTGCACCGGCAGCGGGCCGCGGCCGACGAGCAGCTGCTTCAGGTTCTCGCCCTCGACGTACTCGAAGACGATGAACTGATGCCCGTCCGCCTCGCCGCGGTCGATGACGGTGACGATGTTCGGGTGTGAGAGCTGGGCGACCGCGCGCGCCTCGTTACGGAAGCGCTGTGCGTGCTCGGTGTCGTGCTCGTAGTGCGAATGCAGCACCTTCAACGCGACGGTGCGTTCGAGCAGCCGGTCGCGCGCCTTGTAGACGGTCGACATGCCACCCGTACCGACGACGTCGTCGATGTCGTAACGGCCGGCGATCACGTCGCCGATCACGAGCGTTCCTGCTCGAGCGGAGCCGCGCAGGCTACGTGAGGGTTGCTTCGAATGCCTCTTCCCAGACGCCGAGCGCCTCGTCGAGCTCGTCGTCGGAGATCACCAGCGGGCAGAGCACGCGAATGCAGTTCGAGTGGGTTCCCGCCTTCAGCAGCAGGAGGCCGCGCTCGGCCGCCTGCTCGGCGATCGCCGAGGCGAGCGCGGGTGCCGGCCGCTTCGTCTCGGGGTCCTCGACGAGCTCGAGGGCGAGCATCGCCCCGAGCCCGCGGACGTCGCCGATCTGCGGATAGCGCTCCTGCCACTCCAGCATCCTGCCGCGAACGACCTCGCCTATGTGGACGGCACGCTCGACGAGATGCTCCTCCTCGAAGACGTCGAGGACCGCGAGGGCGGCGGCCTGCGCGACCGGGTTGCCGACGTAGGTGCCGCCGACCGCCGAGTCGCCGGGCGCGTCCATGATCGCGGCCTTGCCGAGCACGGCGGAAAGCGGCAAGCCGCCGGCGATCGACTTCGCCACCGTCATCAGGTCAGGCTCGACGCCGTAGTGCTCGATCGCGAACATCCGGCCCGTGCGCCCGTAGCCCGTTTGCACTTCGTCCACCACCATCACGATTCCGTGCTCGTCGCAGAGCGCACGCACGCCGTGGACGAACTCCGGCGGCGCGACGACGAACCCGCCCTCTCCCTGGACGGGCTCGAAGATGATCGCCGCGACGGTCTCGGGGGCGACCTGGCTCACGAGCGCGCGCTCGAGCGCGGCGAGCGCCTGCGCGGCCGTGACGCCGCGGTACTCGTTCGGGAACGGCACGCGGTAGACCTCGGGCGCGAACGGCCCCAGGCCGGCCTTGTAGGGACGCGCCTTCGAGGTGAGCGTGAGCGAGAGCAGCGTGCGTCCGTGGAACGCGCCCTCGAATGCGATCACCGCCGGCCGCTTCGTGTACGCGCGCGCAAACTTGATCGCGTTCTCGACTGCTTCCGTGCCGGCGTTGAAGAACGCCGCCTTCGCCGGCCCGCTGAACGGCGCGAGGGCGAGCAGCCGCTCCGCGAGCGTGACGTAGACCTCGTACGGGACGATCGTGAAGTCCGTGTGGAAGAAGCGCGCCGCCTGCTCCTGGACAGCCTCGACCACCCTCGGGTGCGCGTGGCCGACGGCGAGGCAGCCGACGCCGCCGCTGAAGTCGATGAACGTGTTGCCGTCGACGTCGGTGAGCGTGGCGCCGCGGCCCTCGGCGACGACGATCGGCAGGTAGAGCGAGAGCGGGTCGGCGACGACGCGCAGCTTGCGGTCGACGATCTCCCGGGAACGGGGCCCCGGGATCGCGGTCTGCAGGTTGATCGCCCGGGTCACGGCCACAGCCTTCACGATATCGGACTGCATGCCTGAATAGTCGGCATACAGAAGCCCGTCCTGGAGAGCCGGATCGAGCGCCGACCTCTTAGAGCGTCGGCGTCGGTAGCACCGGCAGCGGGGGAGGCGGGCCGGCCCGCAGCTCACGGGTCGTGTAGAGCCCGCCCGCGTTCCAGAGCATGAAGCCGCCGGTGTGGAAGCTCCGGGCGGCGCCGACCTGGGCTGCCACGTCCGCGGGCGAGTAGGTGCGGCCGAGCGAGAAGTCCTGGAGCCAGGGCACGAGCAGGGCTCGTGTCCCCGCCAGCTTTGTGCGGAAGTCGTTGAGCGAGTCGGAGACCGTCGTCGCCGGCACCGCGTTCGGATCGGGCAGGTTGTATTCGCCCGACCGGTAGTGCGACGGGTACGTCATCGGGTAGATCGTGTCGACGATCTTCGCGATCTCGGCCGGGTACTGGCCGATGCCGAGGTCGTGCGTCGCCGAGAGGCCGAACACATCGGCCGAGACGCGGACTCCCAGCGGATGCAGCCGCGCGGTCGCATAGCGCAGGAACGCCGCGATCGTCTGCCGCATCGGCTGCGGGTGTGCGCCCGGGTAGCGGATGATCGAGACGTCGCCGTCGCTGGGAAAGCGGACGTAGTCGAACTGGATCTCGTCGAAGCCCGCCTTCGCCGCCGCGACCGCGACGTCGACGTCGTACTTCCAGGCGGCGCGCGAGTACGGGTTCAGCCAGCCGAGGCCGTCGCTCGTGTGCCAGAGCGAGCCGCCGCGCTCGTGCACGGCGAGCGCCGGATGGGCAGCCGACGCGATCGGGTCCTCGAAGGCGACGACGCGGCCGATCAGGTAGACGCCCGCCTTGCGCGCCTGGCGGACGACGTCGCGCGGGTCGTAGAACGGCCTGGCGGCGCCGTCGTCGACCGCGAGCGCGGGCGCGCCCTGCACGAAGCCGACGGTGCCGCTCTCGTCCTTGACGTCGAGCTCGAGCGTGTTCAGGCCGTCGCGCTTCAGGGCCAGGTACCGGCCGATCGTCCCGGAGACGCTCGCGAGGTCCATCGTCACATGGACGCCGCGCATCTCCTCGGGCAGCGGCGCGCGGAACGGGCTTTTCGGCGCCGCCTCGGCGACCGGCGTGAGCGAGACTGCGCCGGTCGAGCCGACCGCGAGCTGGACGATCCCGAAGGCCGCCGCTCCCGCGAGCACGCCCAGCACGCCGAGGGCGACCAGCCGCCGCCTGCGGACCTGCCGCCGCCGGAGCTCCCGGCGCTCGGCGCGCCCGACCTTCTCCGCGATCTGCATGGGATCCGGATGGTAGGCAAAACCCGCGCAGGCCGCCGCCTTCCGGGGCCGTAGAATCGGCTGCGTGGTCCTCTCCGACGCGACGATCGCCCGCTACCTCGCCGAGGGCCGGATCGAGATCGACCCGTACGACGAGGCACTGCTCCAGCCGTCGAGCGTCGACGTCCGCGTCGACCGGCTCTTCCGGGTCTTCCACAACAACCGCTACCCGTTCATCGACGTGAAGGTCGAGCAGGCGGAGCTGACCGAGCTCGTGGAGGTGGACGACGGCCATCCGTTCATCCTCCATCCGGGCGAGTTCGTGCTCGGCTCGACGCTCGAGCGGGTGCGCCTGCCGGACGACCTCGTCGCTCGGCTCGATGGAAAGAGTTCGCTCGGCCGCCTGGGTCTGCTCATCCACTCCACCGCCGGTTTCATCGATCCGGGCTGGGACGGCCACGTCACGCTCGAGCTGTCGAACGTCGCGAAGCTCCCGATCACGATCTACCCCGGAATGAAGATCGGGCAGATCTCCTTCATGCAGATGACCGAGCCGGCGACCACGCCGTACGGCTCGTCCGCGCTCGGCTCGAAGTACAAGGGGCAGAAGGGGCCGACTCCGAGCCGCTACTACAAGAACTTCGAGCCTGCCGAATGACCGTTCTCGTGACCGGGGGCACCGGTTTCATCGGACCGCACGTCGTGCACGCGTTGCGCGTGCGCGACATCGCCGTGCGGGCGCTCGTGCGAGACCCCAGGCGCGCCTCCCGGCTCGCGGCGTGGGGTGCCGAGCTCGTCGAGGGCGACGTCACCGACGCCGCCTCGCTCCCGAAGGCCTGCGCAGACATGGACGCGGTCGTCCACCTCGTCTCGATCATCAAGGGCTCGCGCGCCGATTTTGAGCGCGTGATGACCGAAGGGACGCGGAGCCTCGTCGCCGCGGCGAAGGAGGCCGGCGTCCGTCGCTTCGTGCTCACGAGCGCGCTCGGCGTCGACGAACGCTCGAAGGACGCGGTGCCGTATTTCGGCGCAAAGTGGCAGATGGAGCGGTCGGTCGAGGAGTCCGGCCTCGAGCGCGTGATCTTCCGTCCGAGCTTCGTCTTTGGGCGGGAGGGCGGCGCGCTGCCGGTCTTCGTCCGCCTCGCGCGCCTCGCGCCGGTGACGCCGATCGTCGGCGACGGGACGCGGCGGCTGCAGCCGATCTGGGTCGAGGATCTCGCCGAGTACTACGCGCACGCGCTCGAGCTGCCGGAGGCGGCCGGCCGGGCGTTCGAGCTCGGCGGACCGGACGCAGTCACCTGGAACGAGTTCTGGGCCCGCCTGAAGCGGGTGCTCGGCGTGCGGCGGCCGTCGCTCCACGTGCCGATCGGGCTGATGCGGATCCAGGCCGCGCTGACCGAGCGGCTGCCGGGCGCGCCGGTGACGCGCGACCAGCTGACGATGCTCGAGCTCGGCGACAACGTCGTCACCGATCCGAGTGCAGTGGACGTTTTCAAGCTCCCGCTCGTGCCGCTCGACGAGCAGCTCAGGCGGGCCGTGTCCTGACCCGCGGCGTCGTCTACGCGGAGCCGGGCGCCCGGCCGGCGGTCGAGGAGATCGTGCTCGACGCACCCGGACCGCATGAGGTGCAGGTGCGCGTCGAGGCGAGCGGCCTTTGCCACACCGACGTCCACGTGGTCGAGACGGGCGGCTGGGGGATGCCGTTCCCGATCCTGCTCGGTCACGAGGGCGCGGGCGTCGTCGAGGAGACCGGCGCGGAGGTGACGAGCGTCGCTCCCGGCGACCGCGTCGTGATTGCGTGGCGCGCACCCTGCGGCGCCTGTCCGTCCTGCCGGCGCGGCGATCCGCGCCGCTGCTCGTCGCAGCTGCGGGCAAAGCGGCGGGCGCGGCGCGCCATCGACGGTGCGGTGCTGACGCCCGTGCTCCGCTGCGGCACGTTCGCCGACCGCGCGATCGTGCACGAGGCGTGTGCGGTGCGGGTGCCGGAGGAGCTCCCGGTCGAGGAGGCGTGCCTGCTTGCGTGCGGCTTCTCGACCGGCGCCGGCGCCGCGCTGTGGACGACGCCGGTCCGTGCC
>JBEKEH010000159.1:0-6240 GCA_050013935.1 Gaiellaceae bacterium
ATCCGTCCCGTTCTTCGCGAACTCGACCGACGCCTCGACCATCCCGGTCACCTCGGCGTCGAGCTCCGCGAACTCCTCGTCCGTGACCGCGAGCTTCTCGCGCAGGTGCGTGATCGGGTCGCGAGTCTCGCGCAGCTCGCGCGCCTGCTCCTTCGGCCGGTAGACCTGCGGGTCGCCGATGTAATGACCGGTGAAGCGACACGTGTCCAGGTGGACGAAGACCGGGCCCTTGCCCGAGCGCGCGTGCTCGAGCGCCTGCCGGGCCACCTTGTGGACAGCTTCGACGTCCTGGCCGTCGGCCTTCATCGCCTTCATGCCGAATGCCTTCGCGCGCTCGGAGAGGTCACGCACCGGCGAGTGCTGCGACTCGGGTGTCGACTCGGCCCACTTGTTGTCCTCGAGCACGAAGACCGCGGGCACCTGCCAGAGCTGCGCGAGGTTGAGCGCCTCGTGGAAGGTGCCGATGTTCGTGGCGCCGTCGCCGAAGAACGCGACCGCGACGCGCGGCTCGCCGCGCATCTGGAACGCGAGCGCGGCGCCTGTGATCTGCGGCAGGCCGCCGCCGATGACCGCGTTCGCGCCGAGGTTCCCGCGCTCGACGTCGTACAGGTGCATCGAGCCGCCGTAACCGTGCGAGCAGCCCTCCTGCTTCCCGTACAGCTCGGCCATCAGCTCGTTCGGGTGCGTGCCCTTGGCGAGCGTGTGAGCGTGCGCACGGTGCGTCGAGGCGATCACGTCGCCCTCCTCGAGCGCCCGGCAGACGCCGACGGCGCACGCCTCCTGCCCGATCGCGACGTGCAGGAAACCCGGCAGCTCGCCGGCGCGGAAGCGCTCCTCGACCTTCTCCTCGAAGCGGCGGATGAGCAACATCTCCCGCAGGACATCGCGCAACTCGCTCTTCGCAAGGCTCGTCTTTGCCTCCACCTTCGCCACGGCGGGGAGTGTACGGTTCGCGCGATGGCTCTCGCCGAGCAGTGGAATGCGATCGAAAACGGACTGGATCCGAGGTGGCACGAGGCCCAACTGCTGCTCACCGTCGCCGACGAAACGCGCTCCGACCGCGCCGCTGCGCTGCTCGCGCCCGCTGGACCGGGGCGCTCGGGGAACACGCTCCGCTTCACCGCCGCACGCGGCGGCGCCGGTGTCGGACCCGAAGCGGTGCGGCGCCTGTTGCGCCGTCTCGACGACGAGGGAATCGACGGCACGCTCGAGCTGCTCTCGGTGAGCGCCGCGCCCCCCGAGCCGGCGGCCGCGGCGCCGTCGCTGGCCGGCGAGTGGCACACCGCGCTCGCGTTGCTTCCGGCCGACTGGAGCGACCTGCTCTGTGAGCTCGAGCTGACGTCGTCCGACCATCTCGAGCCGGCGGCGCTGCTGCTGGGGCCCGTCAATCCGTTGCAGAGCGACGTCGTGCTCGGCTTCCGCTTCCGCGTCGCGCACTCGTTCGGTTACGGCGCGGCGCCGGGAATGGTGCGCCGCTGCCTTGCACGGCTCGACGAGGCGGGGATCCCGGGCCGGGTGCGCGTGCTGCGCGTGCTTTCCGACACGCACCCGGTCGGCACGCAGGGGCCGGTCTGGTACGTCGGGGGCAAGGCCGTCTAGTGGCCGACCTCGTCTCCTGGCGGGTGATCGAGCGCGGCTGGAGCGTCGTCGACGCCGAGGGCAACGAGATCGGCAAGGTCGACCAGATCACCGGCGACGTCGAGCACGACATCTTCGACGGCCTGACGATCGGCGACGGCGGCACCGTGCTCACCCGGACGAAGTACGTCCCCTCGGAGCGCGTCGGCGAGATCCGCGAGGGATTGATCGCGCTCGACCTCTCGCCGCAGGAGGCATCGGAGCTCGAGCCGTACACCGCGCCCGTCGCGAAGCAGCTCGCGGACCTGGCGCCCGCTCCCGAGCAGGATCCGCGAGGGCGCCGCAGCGGCGGGCCGTTCGGCGGCGGCGGGCTTCTGCGGATCCTCTTCGGCCGCCGCCTGTGAGCGACGAGCTCGCGTTCACGCCGGCGCTCGAGCTCGCCGCATGCGTGCGCGCGCGCGAGGTCTCGCCGGTCGAGCTCACGCAGCTCTTCCTCGAGCGGATCGAGCGGCTCGACCCGCAGCTGAACGCGTACGTCACCGTCGACGCCGAAGGCGCGCTCGCCGCTGCGCGCGAGGCCGAGGCGTCGCCCTCCGACGCGCCGTTCCACGGCGTCCCGATCCCGATCAAGGATCTCAACGAGACGGCCGGTCTGCGGACGACGTACTCGACGAAGGCGTACGCGAGGTTCGTGCCGGACTTCGACGCCGCCGTCGTGCGGCGCATCCGCGGCGCGGGGTTCGTCGTCCTCGGCAAGACGAACACGCCCGAGCTGGGGACGATCGCGCAGACGGAGTCGGAGCTGAACGGCGTCTGCCGGAATCCGTGGGACGTGTCACGCACGCCGGGCGGCTCGAGCGGCGGTGCTGCCGCAGCGACGGCGGCCGGGCTCTGCCCGGTCGCGCACGGGAGCGACGGCGGCGGCTCGATCCGCATCCCGGCCTCCTGTTGCGGGCTGTTCGGGCTCAAGCCGTCACGCGGCCGCGTGTCGCCGGCGCCGTACGGCTCGGGCGCGCTCGGGCTCGGCACGTCGGGCCCGCTCGCGCGCACCGTCCGCGATGCGGCGGCGCTGCTCGACGTGATGGCGGGCTACGAGCCCGGCGACTTCTTCGTCGCGCCCGCGTCCGAGCGGCCGTTCCTCGCCGAGGCCGACCTGGAGCCCGGGCGGCTGCGGATCGCGGTCACGACCGAGCCGCCCACGCAGGTGCCGGTCGACCCGACCTGCGCAGCGGCCGCGCACTCGGCGGCAACGCTGCTCGCGGAGCTCGGCCACGACGTGCAGGAAGCGACGCCCCCGTCGCCGAGCAGCGAGATGATCCTCAACTTCATCCGGGTCTGGCAGGTGGGGCCTGCGACCGCCGGTATCGACGACCTCTCGCTGCTCGAGCCGATCAACCGCATGCTCGCCGAGGACGCGCGCGCCACGCCGAGCCCCGAGCACGCGCTGGCGATCATGGCGCTCCAGCAGATGGTGCGCCGGACCGTCGCGTTCTGGAGCGACGTCGACGTCGTCGTGACGCCGACGCTCGCGATGCTGCCGGTGCCGGTCGGCTGGGCCTATGAGGACACGGACGGCGACCCGCACGTGGCGTTCGCGCGCCAGACGCTCTTCACGCCGTTCACGCCGTTCGTGAACGTGACCGGCCAGCCGGCGGCCTCCGTGCCGCTGCACTGGAGCGAGGACGGCCTGCCGGTCGGCGTGCAGCTGATCGGGAAGCCGTTCGCGGACGCGACGGTGATCCGCCTCGCCGCGCAGCTCGAGCAGGCCCGCCCCTGGGCGGACCGGCGCCCGCCCGTGTCCTAGTACCACTTAGCTCATCGCCGCGGACAGCTCCGCGGCGAGCGCCTGCGCCTCCTCGGCGTCGCGCGTGATCACGAGGCACGTGTCGTCACCGGCGATCGTGCCGACGACGCGCGGGTGCGCGGTGCGGTCGAGCGCGCGGGCGATCGCGGGCGCGGAGCCCAGCTCCGAATGGAGCACGACGAGGTTTTGCGCAACCGTGACGCTGCGCCCGAACTGGGCGAGCACCGCTGCAAGCGCCTCGCGTGGATCCTGGCGCCGTCCACGGCCGGCGGCGGGCGGCAACTCGTAGCGCGGCCGACCCAGCGCGTCGTGCGTCTTCTCGAGGCCGAGCTCGCGGATGTCGCGCGAGATCGTCGCCTGCGTGACCTTGCAGCCTGCGGCCGCGAGCGCCGCCGCGAGCTCGAACTGCGTGCCGACGCGCTTGCGCGCGACAATGCCCGCGATCAGACGATGCCGCTCGGCCTTACCGACCCCGTTGGCCTGCATGCGCGGAGCATAGATATGCGGCCGCGGGTCAGCTCGTGAGCGAGAAGAAGATGCGCAGAAGCGGGTGCTTGTCCGACCTGAAGGTGTACTTCCCGGCCTTCAGCGTCAGCTTCCAAGTCACCTTCCCCTTGAAGGCGACGCCGGTCGCCTTCGACACGCCCGGGCCGACAAAGCGGAGGCTGTCGCTGGACGAGTTGTCGTCGACGACGATCGTGAACGGGCCGGCGGTGTGCTTCGAGAGCGGCGTGTGGTCGGCCGCACGCACCGAGATGTCCTGGCCGGGCCCTTGTACGTCCCCGGGTCGATGTTCTGCACCGGCGAGCCGGTCGGGCCCGTGAGGCTGATCACGAACGCGTCGTTGGCGCCGACGTCTCCGGTGAGGACGGGGTTGTCCGCGCGCGCGCCGCCCGCCGCCCCGAGCGTAGAGAGAAGCAACAGAACAGCGAGCGTCAGCGCGCGCACGCCACTCCTACGAGCGCGACCGGCCCGGCGGATTGCTCACGCGCGCAGACGAGCGTCGAACTGCTTCGCGAGCGCTTCGACGATCCGGCCGCGCAACACCGCGGCCTCCTCGTCGGTCAGCGTCCGCTCGAGCGAGCCGAAGGCGACGCGGAACGCGAGCGAGCGCTTGCCGGCCCCGATCTGCTCGCCGCGGTACTCGTCGAAGACGGAAACCGTGCGCAGCTCAGGACCCGCCGCCGCGCGCATCGCTGCGGCGAGCGCCGCAGCCGGCACGCCCTCTGCGACGACGAACGCGAGATCCTGGCGCACCTCCGGGAACGGGCTCACCTCGTCGAACTCGACCGCCGCCGGCGCCGCCGCGACGAGCGCGTCGAGGTCGAGCTCGAAGGCGCCCCAGACGCCGTCGAGCAGCGACGGGTGCAGCTCGCCGACCCAGCCCTCCGCCGTCCGTGCGGACTTGCCCGGGTGCAGGAACGGCTCGGCCGCGCGCTCGTACGACGGCTCGACCTTCAGCGCGCCGTAGAGCTGCTCGACGGCCCACTTCGCATCCGCGAAGCCGCCTTCGACGATCCCCGCGACGTGCCAGCGCTCCTCCGGGAGGTCGTTCTTCCGGGCTCGGTACACGCGCGCGACCTCGAACAGCGCGATCTCGGAGTTGCCGACCGAGACGTTGTAGCGCGCGGCCTCGACGAGGCTCGCGTGGAGCGTCGCGCGCAGCGCCGCCGCCTCGACCGAGAGCGGCTCGGGCAGGCGCAGCTCGCCGTCGGCCGCGAACGTCGGCGTATACGCCTCGGAGAAGCCGCAGCCGGCAAGCACGTCCTCGACGACCCGGCGCTGCCGCTGCCAGCGCGTCAGCCGCCCGAACATCGCGTCGCGCTCCGGCAGCGTGAACGGGATCTCGCTCATCTTGAAACGGGCGATCTCCTCGATCAGGTCGATCTCGCGCGCCACGTCGCGGGCGCGCCAGGTCGGCACGAGGAAGCCTCCCGAGTCGTGGTCGAAGCCGAGCCTCGTCAGGATCGCCGCCTGCTCGTCCGCGGGCACCTCCAGGCCGAGCACGGCGTTCGTCCGCTCGGGCCGCAGCTCGATCAGCGCGCGCTCCGGCAGCACGCCCTGGACGTCCGTCGCGCCCGTCCAGCGCGCGCCCGAGAGCTCGACGATCAGCTGCGTCGCCAGGGTGGCCGCGGGGCCGGCGACGTGCGGGTCGACGCCCTTCTCCCAGCGGTTCGAGGCCTCGCTGCGCAGGCCGAGCCGCTCGGAGCTGCGCAGAATCCCGACCGGCTCGAAGTTCGCCGCCTCGAGCAGCACCGAGGTCGTCTGCTCCGACACCTCGGTCTCCTCGCCGCCCATGATCCCGGCGAGCGCGATCGCCCGCTCCGCGTCGGCGATCAGCAGGTCGGTCGGAAGGAGCTTGCGCAGGGTGCCGTCGAGGGTGCGCAGCTCCTCGCCCTCGCGGGCGCGGCGCACGATCACGCGACCCCCGTGCAGCGTGTCGAAGTCGAAGACGTGCAGCGGGCTGCCGAGCGCGAGCATGACGTAGTTCGTGACGTCGACGACGTTCGAGATCGCGCGCACGCCGGCCGCGCGCAGCCGCGCCTTCAGCCAGACCGGCGACTCGCCGATCGCGACGTCGCGGAAGAGCCGCCCGACGTAGCGCGGACAGCCGTCGAGGTCGTCGATCTCGATTGCGACCGGCTCGTTCCCGGCCTGCTCCGGCTCGCTTCCCGGCAGCGGGGCGAGCTCGCCGCCGAGGAGCGCCGCCACCTCGCGCGCGATCCCGTACACGGAGAGCAGGTCGGGCCTGTTTCCCGTCGGCTCGACGTCGAGCACCTGCTCGACGAGCGGCAGCACGTCGGCGAGCGGCGTCCCCGGCTCGAGATCGTCGCCGAGCACCATGATCCCCTGGTGGT
>JBEKEH010000160.1:0-11085 GCA_050013935.1 Gaiellaceae bacterium
ACCAGCGAGGGCAAAAACACCCGCGAAGCAATCCGCTGCCTCAAGCGCTACCTCGCCCGCCACCTCTACCGACTCCTCGAAACGATGCCAACACCCACTTGACACCCATAGAAGCATCGCGGGCGCCGGGTGGTGTAGCGCGCGCGGTGGCGCTAAGCGTCCCCGCGCGCGTGGATCCGGCCGGCGCGAACGCGGCTACGCTCGCGTTTGCTCCGGCCTCACGCGGTCCGTGTGGGCCGAACGGTTGACGCCGTAAGCGCTTCCCGCGGCCCTACGCGATTCTGCGGGCGCCGTCGTAGCGCGTGTCGTACCAGCCGCTCATCGTTGAGATCCGCACGACCGTGCCCGTGTGCGGCGCGTGAATGAAGCGGCCGTGGCCCACGTAGATGCCGACGTGGCCGGCGCCGTCGAAGAAGACGAGGTCGCCGGGCTTGAGCTGCCAGCGGCCGATGCGGCGGCCGCGCCAGTAGTCGGCGAAGCTCGAGTGGGCAAGTGAGATGCCGAAGTGCCCGTACACGTAGCGGACGAAGCCTGAGCAGTCGAAGCCGGTGCGGGGTGACGCGCCGCCGTAGGAGTAGGGGACGCCGAGCAGGTGGCGGGCGTACTTCACGACCCGCTGGCCGAGAGGGGCATGCAGCGCCTTGGCCAGGTGGTGCACGGCCGCGACCGGCCGTCGCAGCGGGGCGGGCAGCGGTGTCGCTGTCGGGAACTCGGTCAGGCCCGGAGCCGGCATCGTCGGGTCCATCGGCGTCGGGTCGGGAGCCGGCGTCGGCTCGCCGTCTGCCCGACCGGGCAGCGGCAGCACGAGCGCGACGGCGAGCGCGCACGCGAGCGACAGCAGCAGGAGGAGGAGGCGGATCCGCATGAGGGGGACTCCCTTCGGCACGGGTGCGGCCGCTCACGTGGCGGCCGCCTGTCGTTGGGCTGGGCCCATTCGATCAGCGGCGCGGCCGGGCGTCACTCCCTCTCTTGGGGGATATCGCACGAGTTTCCGAACAGTGCTGGATCCGAGAGTGCTGTCAAACGGGCTTGCACTCCGGCCAGGGGGTGCGCTTAGGATCCGAGAATGAAACGAGACCGCTCGGCCCTGCTCGAGCGAGAGCCCGCCCCGCAGACCGCTCCGCGTGCGCCGTTCGCGGCCGAGCCGGCCGTTTCCACGGCCGAGCTCGCCGAGTGCACCTGCCCGGACTTCTGCGAGCGCGACCACGCGAACGAGTAGCCGCGCCCAGGAGGGCTTGGCCTCCTAGCCCAGGCGGACGCCGCTGACCGGGTCGAAGAGGTGCGCCTCCTCGGCCACCGGCCGCAGCGAGACCCGCGCTCCGCGCGCGGGCGCCTGCTTCGCGCCGGCGCGGGCGACGAGCTTCTGCTCCCGGCCCTCGATCTGCGCGGCGCAGAAGACGTGCGCGTCGGCGCCGATCTCCTCGACCACCTCGACCTGGGCCGGGATCCCCTCGCTTGCGAGCTCGAGCGACTCGGGCCGGACGCCGAGCACGAGCTCGGACCACCCGGCCGCGGACGCAGCGGCGCGGACGGAGTCCGGGAGCGGCACGCGCACGCCGCCGAGCGAGACGGTGCCGTTCGAGCCGAGCGGGACCGTGAGCAGGTTCATCGCCGGCGAGCCGATGAAGCCGGCCACGAAGGTGTTCGCAGGCCGGTCGTAGAGCACGCGCGGCCGGTCGCACTGCTGCAGCCTCCCGTCGCGGAGGACGGCGACGCGATTGCCGAGGGTCATCGCCTCGGACTGGTCGTGCGTGACGTAGACCGTGGTCACGCCGAGACGGGACTGGAGCGCGGCGATGTCGGCGCGCATCTGCACGCGCAGCTTCGCGTCGAGGTTCGACAGCGGCTCGTCCATCAGGAAGACGCTCGCGCGCCGGATGATCGCGCGGCCCATCGCGACGCGCTGGCGCTGGCCGCCCGAGAGCTGACCAGGCTTGCGGTCGAGGTACTCGCTGAGGCCGAGCAGCTCGGCGACCTCGCGGACGCGCCGCTCGCGCTCGGCCTTCTGCACGCCGGCGACCTTGAGCGGAAAGCCGATGTTGGCCGCGACGGTGAGATACGGATAGAGCGCGTAGTTCTGGAACACCATGGCGATGTCCCGCTTCTTCGGCGGGTCGTCGGTCACGTCGCGGCCGCCGATCAGCACGGCGCCCGCGTCGACCTCCTCGAGCCCGGCGAGCATGCGCAGCGCCGTCGTCTTGCCCGAGCCGGACGGGCCGACGAGCACGACGAACTCGCCGTCCTCGATGTGCAGGTCGAGTGCGTCGACGGCGGGAGCCTCCGTGCCGGGATAGATCCGGGTTGCCTTGTCGAAGCGGACGTCAGCCATGGGTCACCTCTGCGATGTGGTTGGTGCGCTGCTCGGCCGCCGCTCCCAGCTCGCTCCGCAGGCGCGCCTGCGCTGCCGGGGGCGCGCCGAGCGCGTCGAGCGCGAGCAGCGCCGCGCCGACGACCGGCGGAAGATCGACGACGATCGTAGAGAGCGCGATTCCCAGCTCGGACAGCCCGGCGTCGATCGCCGCGATCAAGCCGCGATCGCGCGCCTGCATCAGGCCGCCGCCGAGCACGACCTCGACCGGCTCCTCCACCGGCCCGAGGCGCGCGAGCGCGACGCGCACGAGCGCGACGACCTCGAGCGCGAGCCGCATGACGATTCCTGCCGCGACGTCGTCCGCCGCAGCCTCGGCGAGCACGAGCGGCGCGAGCTCGACGACGCGCCGTTGAGAGATCACGCCGGTGTGCACCGCCTCCGCGAGCTCGAGCGGCGTCTGCAGTCCGAAGTGCGCCGGCACGGCGTGCTCGAGCGAGGTGCGCGGCCCGCGCCCGTCCTCGCTGCGCGCTGCGGCGGTCACCGCGGCGAGCCCGACGTCGTAGCCGCCGCCCCAGTCGCCGGTGATCGGGCCGAGCGCGGGGAAGCGGGCCTGCCGTCCGTCGCGCGCGAGTCCGAGGCAGTTGATGCCGGCTCCGCAAACGACGGCGATGCCCCAGCCGCGGTCGGTGCCGGCGCGCAGGACGGCAAACGTGTCGTTCCCGACCTCGACGCGCTGTGCCCAGCCGCGCGCCTCCGCGCGGGCGCGGGCCGCCGCGACCTCGCCCGGGAAGTCGACACCCGCCAGCAGCAGCTCGGCGATCGCGATCGTGCGCGCCCCCGCCCCGTTGCGGCCCGACCGTGCAAGCGCCTGCTCGAGCAACGACTCGATCCGGTCGAGCGCGCCCTCGACACCATGCTCGTGCGGCGAGCTGCCGGGCCCGCGCACGAGCGCGAGCGCTTCACCGTCGGCGGACACGAGCGCGAGGTCGGTCTTCGCGTTGCCGCCGTCGACGGCGAGCACGAGCGAGTCGCTCATTCCACCGCCTCCACCACGAGCGATTCGATCAGCGCGTCGACCATCTCGACCTGGCCGATCAGCGGGTGCGCCAGCAACGCCTTGCGCGCGACGACCGCGTCGCGCGTCGTCGCCGCCTCGACCGTGAGGCGCTCGTACGCGGCGACGTGCTGCACGAGGCCGAGCAGCTCCGGCGCGAGCGGCGGCTGCGGCAGCGGCACAGGGCCGCCGGCGCCGACGCGTGCCGGCACCTCTACGACGTCGTCCGCCGCGAGCCCGGCGAGGGTCGAGCCGTTGCGCGTGTCGACCACGTGTACGCCGCCGTCGTCGGAGACGAGCGACGCGACGAGCCCTACCGCCGCCTCGCTGTAGTACGCGCCGCCGCGCTGGTCCAGCAGAGCGGGCTTCTCCGCAAGCGTCGGGTCGCGGTACATGCGCAGGAGCTCGTGCTCGATCGCTGCGACCGTCTGCGCGCGCGGCACGCCGACCTGCTGCGCGGCGAGCTCGCGGTCGTGCGCATAGAAGTAGTGCAAGTAGTACGAGGGGATCGCGCCGAGGTCGTCGAGGACGCGTCGAGGCAGCTCCACGTGCTCTGCGAGCTCGTCGCCGTGCTCGGCGAGCAGCTCGGGCAGGACGTCGCGGCCGTCGAGCCGTACGGCTCTGATCCACGTCAGGTGGTTGAGGCCGACCTGGTCGACCATGATCCGCTCCGGCTCGACGCCGAGCATCGCGGCGATCGCGCGCTGGAAGCCGATGGCGACGTTGCAGAGGCCGACCGCGCGGTGGCCGGCGTCGAGCAGGGCGCGCGTGACGATGCCGACGGGGTTGGTGAAGTCGACGATCCACGCGCCGGGCGCCGCCCGCTCGGCTGCGCGCTCCGCGAGCTGGAGCACGACCGGCACGGTGCGCATCGCCTTCGCGAACCCGCCGGCGCCCGTCGTCTCCTGGCCGATGCAGCCGCAGCGCAGCGGCACCATCTCGTCGTGCAGGCGCGCCTTCTGCCCGCCGACGCGGATCTGGAGGAGGACGAACGCGGCTTCGTCGAGCGCGCCGTCGAGGTCGTCCGTCAGCACGAGCTCTCCGTGGTACCCGTGCTGCGCGAGCATCCGCCGCGCGAGGCCGCCCACGATCTCGAGCCGCTCGAGATCCACGTCGTGCAGCGCAAGCTCGTCGACCGGCAGCCGCGTCATGTGCGAGACGAGCTCCGGCGTATACGTCGAGCCGGCGCCTATAACCGTGAGCTTCATCCTTTGACCCCCGTCAGCGTCACGCCCTCGACGAACGCCCGCTGCGCGAGGAAGAAGAGCACGATCACCGGCGCCATCACGAGCAGCGTCGCCGCCATCGTCAGGTTCCACTGCACCTGGTGCAGCGAGCGGAACTCGGAGAGGCCGATCGAGAGCACCCAGTTGTGCGCGCTCTCACCGGTGTAGAGCAGCGGCAGGAAGAAGTCGTTGAACGTGTAGAGGAAGGAGAAGAGCGCGACCGCGGCGATCGCCGGCTTCACCAGCCGCACGACCACGGTCACGAGGATCCGCAGCTCCCCGCAGCCGTCGACGCGGGCCGCGTCCATGTACTCCTCGGGAATGGTCAGGAAGAACTGGCGCAGCAGGAAGATCGAGAACGCGTCGCCGAACCAGTTCGGGATGATCACCGGCCACAGCGTTCCGATGAAGTTGAAGCCGAACGGGTGGAACTTCGCCCACATCACGTAAAGCGGCACGACCGTTACCTGCGGCGGCAGCATCAGCGCGACTGATGAAGTTGTGCCACGCGAACGGATGCGGCCAGAGGTGCGACGAGAGCGCCTGGTCGTTCGTCATCAGCGCCGTCAGCGTGATGAAGATAAACGGCGCGAGGAAGGCGATTGCGGCCGCGATCAGCAGGCTGTGGTTCGCAACCGCGACCAGCAGCCGCCGGCGGCGCACGCGCGCAGGCGGGCGGCGGCGGACGAGCGGCGCCGCGACCTCGACCGCGGCCATCTCAGCGCGCCGCCCCGCCGACGTGTACCCAGCGCCGAGAGTTGAGGACGATCACGAGCGTGACCGCGAAGGAGACGGCGAGCAGCAGCACCGCCATCGCCGACGCGTAGCCCATCTGGAAGTCCACGAACCCGTGCTGGTAGAGGAGCACGGGGTAGAAGAGCGTCGAGTCCTGCGGGTAGCCGAGGCTGACCGAGGTGACGTCGGCCGCCTGCGATGCCTGGCCCGCGGCCACCCCGGCGGCGACGTAGGCCTGGGTGAAGTACTGGAGCCCCTGGATCACGCCGAGGATGACGGCGAAGAGGATCACGGGGCTGATCGTCGGCAGCGTCACCCAGCGGAGCCGCTGCAGCGGGCCGGCGCCGTCGATCTCGGCCGACTCGTAGAGCTGCCGCGGCACGTCGAGCACCGCGGCGAGGAAGATGATCATCGTGTTGCCGATGCCCCAGAGCCCGAGCGCCACGAGCGACGGCTTCGACCAGGCCGGATCCTGGAACCAGAGCGGCCCCTCGATGCCCAGATGCGACAGGATCGTGTTCACCGGACCGGTGGCCGGGTTGAGGATGTAGACGAAGCCCAGCGTCGCGGCGACGGGCGGCGCGAGCGCGGGCAGGTAGAAGATCGTCCGGAAGACGCCGACGCCGGCGCGCGCCCGCGCGAGCATGAGCGCGATCCCGAAGGCGAAGAGCACCTGGAGCGGCACGAGGACCGCGATTAGCCAGAGCGTGTTCTTGACCGCAGTCCAGGTCTGCGGGTCGACCGTGAACAGGTAGCGGTAGTTCGCGAGCCCCACCCAGCGCGGCGGCGAGAGCAGGTCGTAGTGGTTGAACGACAGGTACGCGCTCATCACGAGCGGGTACCCGAAGAAGACGGAGAAGCCGACGAGCCAGGGGCTCATGAGCAGGAGGACGAGGCGCCGGCGCCGCCACGCCCCCCGTCTCCTGGCCCGCCGGCGTTCTCCGGAGCCGACGGCCGCCGAGGCTGTCTCCTGGGCGACCTGCATCGGTTAGGGCACTCCGCCGCCCGCCTGCTTCACCTGCGCGTCGAGCTGGCCGTCAAGCGTTTTGAGCGCGCTCGCGAGGTTCTTCACCGAGCCCGCCTGCCACTTCGTGACGAAGCTCTGCACGGCGTTCGTGTACGAGACGCCGGAGGCCATGATCGGCGACGTGCTCGACTTCGGGTTCGCGAACACCTTCAGGAACGTCGCGAAGTGCGCGTCGGGCGTCAGCTCCTTCGAGTGCGTCGACGCCGTCGTCGAGGGCACGTTGCGCAGACCGTTGGACAGCTCGGCCAGTGCGTGGTCGTTCGTCGTCAGCCACTTGACGAGCTCCCACGCCTGCGCGGTGTGCTTGCCGTTCTTCGGGATGCCGATGATCGTGCCGTTGATGTACCCCGATCCGTACAGGCTCGGGTCGTTGGTCGGCATCGGCGCCGTCCCGTAGTTGAGGGTCGGATGCTCGGCCTGGATGAACGCGACGCGCCACTCGCCGTCGACGTTCATCGCGACCTTGCCGGCCTCGAAGGCGTTCGAAGCGGAGAACTCGTCGCCGAGCCCCGCCTGGAAGCGGACGAGGTTGTTGTAGCCGTACCAGTCGATCAGGCTCTTCATCCAGGTCAGCCACTTCGTCCAGCCGGGCTGAGAGGCGAGGATCGCATGACCCTGCGCGTCATTCCACTTTCCGCCGAACGCCGTGACCCACCGCTCCGGCACGTTCTCGTAGAAGCCGATGAACGGGTCGAAGCCGACGACCTTGAGCGAGCCGTCCGGGTTGCGCACCGTCAGCTTCTTCGCATCCGCGGTCAGCTCGGCGATTGTCTTCGGCGGCGACGCGATGCCCGCCTTCGTGAAGAGCGCCTTGTTGTAGTAGAGGCCGTACGTGTCGGCCAGCAGCGGCAGCGCGCAGCGCTTGCCGCCGTACTGGGTGTAGTACTGCGTCGCCGGCGGGAACTGCGAGATGCTGATGTTGGACTGCTTGAGGTACGACGTCAGGTCGATCCAGCCGCCGGTCCCGCAGTAGACGCCGACGTTGTAGGAGTTGAACGAGCTGACGACGTCCGGCGCCGTGCCGGCCCGGATCGCTGCGACGATCTTCTGGTCGTTGATGCTGCCGACGACCTTGACGGTCACGTCCGGGTGGGTCTTGTCGTACTCGGCCGCGACCTTGTTGAAGACGCTGAGCTCGCGGGCGCTCCAGCCGACCCACACGGTCAGCTGCGTCGGCGCCGCCCTGTGCGCAGTCGCCTGTCCGCCGTACGGCGCCCCGCCCGCGACCCCTGCGGTCGTGAGCACGAGCACGAGCGCGGCGAGCAGCGCGGCTGCTCCTGCCACGCGCTTCATAGGAAACCTCCTTCGGCGGTTGCCGTTCCCCGTTTTCGCCACCCCCGTGACGGCAGCGAGCACCGCCACGTTAGGTACCTTAACGAGACGACCTTAACGACCCCTGCGCAGGGAATCAATCAGTGGTTTTCACCGATTGCTTGGGTTAGGGTTATTGACCAGACTGGCTCCGAATGACCTCTCCTCGCCCTGCCACGCCGCCGCTGCTGAAGCGCCTCAACGAGGAGGCGGTGCTGGAGACGATCCGCGCCGGAGCGCCGATCTCGCGGGCCGAGATCTCGCGCCGCGCCGGCATCTCGAAGCCGACCGTCTCGCTCGCCCTGCAGTCGCTGCTCGAGGCGGGCCTCGTGCGCGAGGCGGCGGTCGGCCCGGGCGGGCCGAGCTACGGCGCCACCTACTTCGAGCCGGTGGCGGAGGCAGCGCTCGTGCTCGGGATCGACCTCGGCGCGCGCTTCCTCCGCGGCGCCGTCAGCGACCTGTCCGGCGCAATCCGCGCCCGCCAGGACGTCGAGCTCGGAGGCGCGGACGCCGACCATGCGCTCGCGGCAATCGCGCAGCTGCGCGACGGCCTGCTCGACGCAGCCGGCCTCTCGCCCGGGCTGATCGACGCCGTCGTCGTCGGCGTGCCGGGCGTCGTCGAGGCGCCGAGCGGCGTCGTGCAGCTCGCGCTCAACATCTCCGGCCTCGACGGGCGCCGCTTCGGCGCCGAGCTCGGCGAGCGGCTCGGGCACTCGGTCGCGGTCGAGAACGACGTCAATCTCGCCGCGCTCGGCGAGGGCCGCCGCGGGGTCGCCCGCGGGGTGGACGACTTCATCTTCCTCTCGGTGGGCACCGGCCTCGGCGCGGGCCTCGTCCTGCGCGGCGAGCTGCAGCGCGGCCACCACGGCGCCGCCGGCGAGCTCGACTACATCCGTGCCGGGCTCGAGCAGGAGCTCGATCCGTGCGCCGCCGCGCTCTCGCGGCTCACCGAGCGCCTGGCGCGGGCGGACGGAGCGGAGACGACGCTCGTGCCGCCGTACGACGTCCGCTCCGTGTTCGCGGCCGCGCGCTCCGGGGACGCGGTCGCGGGCGCCGTGCTCGGGGAGGCGGCGCGGCGGATCGCAGCCCACATCGCGCCGATCGCCGCCGTGACGGACGTCGGCCTCGTCGTGCTCGGCGGTGGCATCGGCGCGAACGCCGAGCTGCTGCAGGGCGTCCGCCCGCTGCTGGCCGAGTGGCTGCCGTATCCGCCGCGGGTCGAGATCTCGAGCCTCGGCGACGCCGCGGTGCTGATGGGGGCGCTCGCAGTCGGGCTCCGCTCGGCGCTCGACAACGTCTTCGTCAACCGGCGCGCGTAGGAGGGCTCAGGAGAAGAAGCGCTCGAGTGCCTGCTCGGCGAGGAAGCGGCCGATCGCCGGTGACGCGGTCGCGGCCGGCGAGGGCGCGTTCAGCACGTGGAGCACGCTCGGGGCGCTCTCGAGCAGGAAGTCGTCCGCGAGGGAGCCGTCGCGGGAAAGCGCCTGGCCGCGCACCCCGGACGGGCCGAACACGACGTCGGAGGCCCGCACTTCCGGGAGATACCGCTGCATGTCCCGGACGAAGGCGGGCTTGACGACGTCGCGCCAGAGCTCGGCCGCCCCCATGCGCAGGTTTCGTGCCGCGAGGCGCCAGAAACCCGGGAAGGAGAGCACCTCGGCGAGATCGCGGAGCCGGACGTCGGTGACCCGGTAACCCTCGCGCGCGAAGGCGAGGACGGCGTTGGGCCCGGCCACGACGCCGCCGTCGACCTGGCGCGTGAAATGCACGCCGAGGAAGGGGAAGCTCGGGTCGGGCACGGGGTAGACGAGGCCGTTGACGAGGTGCCGCGCCTTCGGCCGGAAGGTGTAGTAGTCGCCGCGGAACGGGACGATGCGGTGGTCGCGCGGCGCGTTGCCGGTGAGCGCGGCGACGCGGTCGGCGTGCAGGCCGGCGCATGAGACGAGGGTGCGGGTGAGCACGGCGCCGCCGCTCGTCGCGAGCTCGTGCTCGCCGCCGCGCGAGCGGATGCTCGTGACCTCGCGCCCGGTGAGGATCTCGCCGCCGCGCGTGCGCACCTCGTCGGCATAGGCGCCCGCGACGAGGCGGAAGTCGATCACGCCGGTCTTCGGCGAGTGGAGCGCGCGGATGCCGGCCGCGTGCGGCTCGAGCTCCCGCAGCTCCTCGGGGCCGATCGCGCGCAGGCCCTCGACACCGTTCTCGGCGCCGCGGCGCTCGAGCTCGGCCAGCCGTGGCAGCTCGGCCTCGTCGAGCGCGATCACGACCTTGCCGCGGTGCTCGTACGGGATGCCGTGCTCGTCCGCGAAGCGCTCGAGCGCGAGCTTGCCTTCGCGGCAGAGGCGCGCCTTGAGCGAGCCCGGCCGGTAGTAGAGGCCGGCGTGGAGCACGCCCGAGTTGTGCCCGCTCTGGTGTGACGCGAGCTCGTGCTCCTTCTCCAGCACCGCGAGGTGGAGCTCCGGCCGCCGCTCGAGCAGCTGGTAGGCGGTCGAGAGGCCGACGATCCCGCCGCCGATCACCACCAGGTCGAAGCGCTCGCTCATCGGGCGCCCGGCGCCCCTAGCGGATCGTCAGCGTCGCGCAGCTCTCTTTGCTCACGTTTCCGGCCGCGTCGTGCGAGCGGACGCAGAAGGTGAGCTTTCCCTTCAGGCTCACCGGCGTCCCGTTCAGCTTGTAGGCGTACACATGCCCGTTCAGTGCGGGCCCGAGCGTCGTCTTGTAGCGGCGGATGAGCACGCCGCGGTAGATGTCGAGCTCATCCCACGTCTTGCCGCTGTTGTCGCTGACGGTGTAGCGCAGGCTCGTCGTGCCGCCCGCGGTGCCGGTGCTCACGAGGGCCTGCACGACCGGCGCCACGGTGTCCGTCGCCGCGCGCGTGTAGGAGAAGCAGACCTTCGTGTACTGCTTGTCGCAGGAGTGGGTCATGCGGGTGGGCGTGACGACGATCTTGATCGTCTCATAGCCCGGCGCCCAGCTCGTCGCGCAGTTCTTGTCCCACTGGAACTCGTCCTCACGGTAGATGCCGTTGCCGAGCGGGTGGTACTTGTAGACGAGGGTGTTCACCCTGACGAGGCAGTGAAACTTCGATGTCCTGTGCGACGTCATCGAGTATTCGGCGAAGCCGCCGCCCGGGAGCGCCGTCCAGCGATACGTGCGCTGGTTCTCGGCTTTCCAGGTGCCGATGGGGGAGCCGGCGGCGCGCGCGACCGCTGCTCCGGCGCCGAGCGCGACCAGCAGCCCGGCGGCGGCGCACAGTAGCCGGTGAGGGCTCAACGGAAACCTCCTCCGTCAGTCGCCGGGCGGCCTGACGACGAGCGTGTGTGGACCGGCGGGGATCGGCGCGAACGGTAGCTCGCGGTTCACGAGCCACTCGTCGAGCGCGAGCTCGAGCTCCTCGAAGACACGGTTCTCCTCGGCCACGGCGCAG
>JBEKEH010000161.1:0-6097 GCA_050013935.1 Gaiellaceae bacterium
AGAAGAAGCCGGCGAGGTGGAGCCGGACGAGCAGCTCCGCGAGCGCCGCGAGGATCGACGTCTCCGGCGCGGGCAGCCGCTTGCGGCCGAGGATGAGCCGGTAGGGAAGCGAGAAGTCGAGCACGCGCGTGATCACGACGGCGGGGAGCTCCTCGCCGGCGGCGTCCGTCCGCTCGGCGACGACCCCGACGGCCTCGACCGCCGGCACGCCGACGCGCTCCAGGTCTCCGAGCAGCCGGTACTCGCGCTCGGCGAGCCGCGGCGGCAGCTCCTTCAGGGCGTAGTAGGAGCCGCCGAGGTCGACAAAGCGGACGACGTGGCGGCCGATGCCGCGCTTGACGTGGACGAGCAGCTCGGGCGGCCACTCCTCGAGCGGCAGCTGCCAGGGCAACTCGAGAAACGCGCGCTGGTCGTCGCGGGCGACGAGCCTGAAGCGCGGGTTGCTCACGCAGCGTCGAAAACGGCCTCGGCCCGGACGGGCACGCGCCGGATGCGGCGCGGCTCGAACAGGCCGCCGTGCCGCCGCTCGGCGAGCGCGGCGGCGAGCGCGCCCGCGGCGAGCTTGGAACTCTCCTGCACGAGGAGCCTCACCTCGAGCGCGGGAACACCTCTGCGTCTGACAGTCACGGAATACGGAGTCATAGCCCTCCTGAGTTGTGTCGATGGTGTGAACGAAAACGAAAAGCCCCGGGGCCACCGGCCCACGAGGCTTCATCGCCGCGTCGCGCCGCCTCTTGGCGCGGCACCCCCAGAGTAGCCCACACGCCTGTGGTTGAGACGCGCGAAGGGCGCTGACCCAAGGCCGGAGGCGGATCCACGCGGGCGGCTCGAAGAGGACGCCGGCTCCGCCGGCGTCCGCTCTGCGAAGCACAAACCCGACCCGCGGGAAACCGCCAGGTTTCCCGCGGCTAATGTCGGAAGTGGCGGCGGCCCGTGAAAACCATGGCCGCGCCGGCCTTCTCGACGGCGTCGATCACGTCCTGGTCGCGCTTCGAGCCGCCGGGCTGGACGATCGAGGTCGCGCCCGCGTCGAGCGCGATGCGCGGGCCGTCCGGGAAGGGGAAGAACGCGTCGGAGGCGAGCGCGGCGCCCGTCACGTCGTGGCCGTACGCGGCCGCCTTCTCGACCGCGATCCGGACGGCGTCCACGCGGCTCATCTGACCGGCGCCGATGCCGAGCGTGGCCAGGTCCTTCGCGAGCACGATCGCGTTCGACGAGACGTGCTTGCAGACACGCCACGCGAAGACGAGGTCGCCCCACTGCCGCTCGTCGGGCGAGCCGCACACGAGCTGCCATTCCTGGCGGTCCTCGATCTCGGTGTCGGGGTCCTGCACGAGCATGCCGCCGGACACGCGCTTGAAGTGGCGCGTGTCGAGGCTCCCGCGGCGGCGTTCGTGGTCGACGAGGATGCGCGTCCCCTGCTTGTGCCGCAGCGCCGCGAGCGCGTCCTCCGTGTAGCCGGGGGCGAACAGCACCTCGACGAACTGCTCCGCGAGCTTCTCGCCGAGCACTCCCTCGACCTCCCGGTTGAGCACGACGACGCCGCCGTAGGCGGAGGTCGGGTCGGAGGCGAGCGCCTTGTCGTACGCCTCCTCCACGGTCGTCCCGATCGCGACGCCGCACGGGTTCGCGTGCTTGACGATGGCGCACGCCGGCAGCGTGAACTCGCGGGCGAGCAGTCGGGCTGCTGCGAGGTCGTTGAGGTTGTTGAACGAGAGCGCCTTCCCGTGCAGCTGCTCGACGCGTGACAGCAGATGCGAGCGCGCGCCGCGCTCCGCGTAGTACGCGGCGCGCTGATGCGGATTCTCGCCGTACGCCAGGTCGAGCACCTTGTCGAGCGC
Organism: Gaiellaceae bacterium; assembly: GCA_050013935.1. Classification (GTDB taxonomy): domain Bacteria; phylum Actinomycetota; class Thermoleophilia; order Gaiellales; family Gaiellaceae; genus Palsa-739. Next base: position 1,842 of record JBEKEH010000161.1, read on the forward strand.
GACGACGATCGTCTCGGGGAACGGCTCACGGTCGGCGAACCAGCTCGCGATCGCCGCCTCGTAGGCGGCCGTCGTCGCGAACGCCTCCGCCGCGAGCTCCCTCTTTGTCTCGAGCGACAGCTCGCCTTCCAAGCGGAGCTCGTCCAGAACGAAGCCATAGCGCTCCGGTCGGCAGACCGGAGCGCAATGCCTGAAGTTCTTCGCCGCGCCGCGCAGCATCGACGGGCCGCCGACGTCGATCATCTCGACCGCCTCCGCCTCGGTGACGCCTCTACGCGCGGCCATGCGCTCGAACGGGTACAGGTTGACGCAGACGAGGTCGAACGGCTCGATCGCGTACTGCTCGAGCGTCGCGACGTCCTCGTCCCGGTCGCGCCGCGCGAGGATCGCCGCGTGGATCCGTGGGTGCAGAGTCTTGACGCGCCCGCCGAGCATCTCGGGGGAGTCGGTGAGCTCCTCGACGCGCTCGACCTCGAGGCCGAGCTCGTTCTCGAGGTACGCGGCCGTGCCGCCGCTCGCGACGAGCTCCCAGCCGAGTTCCGCGAGCCCGCACGCGAACACGTCGAGCCCGGTTTTGTCGTACGTCGAGATCAGCGCGCGCACAGTTCCCTCACGACCTCCGGCAGCAGTCGGTGCTCGACGGTCTTGATCCGTTCGTGCAGCGTCTCCGGTGTGTCGCCGGGGAGGACCGGCACCCGCTCCTGGGCGAGGATCGGCCCGCTGTCCACTCCCTCGTCGACGAGATGCACGGTCGCGCCGGACTCGGTCACGCCGGCCTCGAGCTGGTCCTCGACCGGGCGGCTGCCGGGGAAGCTCGGCAGCAGCGACGGGTGCACGTTGACGACCGCATCGGGAAAGCGGTCGAGGAACGCCGGCGTCAGCAGGTGCATGTACCCGGCGAGCACGACGAGCTTCACGCCGCACGCCTCGAGCCAATCGGCCATCGCGGCGTCGCGCGCCGCGCGGTCCTCGTAGTCGGCGAGCTCGAACGCCGCCGCCGGGATCTCGCCCGCGCGCGCAAGCGCAGGTGCGCCGCGCCGGTTGCTCGCGATCGCCGTGACGGGCAGTCCCGCGTCGAGCAGCGCCTGGAGGTTCGTGCCGGTGCCGCTGACGAGCACGCCGATCACGCGAGCTTCCCGATCACGATCGCGCCCGCAGGTGCTTCCGGCACGACGGCGCACATGCCGATGCCGAGATTGAAGACACGGCGAGCCTCGTCCTCCTCGACGCCCTGCTCGACGAGCCAGCGGAACACGTGGGGCCGCTCCCACGCGTTCCAGTCGATCCGCGCCTGCACGCCGTCGGGCAGCACGCGCGAGAGGTTGCCCAGGATCCCGCCGCCGGTGACGTGCGCGAGCGCCTTCACGTCCGCCTGCGCGCGCAGCGCGCGCACCTCGTCGAGGTAGAGCTTGTGCGGCGCGAGCAGCAGCTCGACGTCGAAGTCGCCGTCGCCGACGAGTGAGCGCACGAGCGAGAAGCCGTTCGTGTGGATCCCGCTGGACGGGAAGCCGACGACGACGTCGCCGGGCGCGCAACGCGAGCCGTCGATCACGCGGTCGCGCTCGACGATACCGACGCAGGTGCCGGCGAAGTCGAGCTCGTCCTCCTGGTAGACGCCGGGCAGCTCGGCCGTCTCGCCGCCGATCAGCATGCAGCCGGCCGCACGGCAGACCTCGGCCGCGCCCTCGACGAGCTCCGCCACTTGCTCGAGGTCGATCCGGTTCGCGGCGGCGTAGTCGAGGAAGAAGAGCGGCTCGGCGCCGCTGCAGAGCACGTCGTCGATGCAGTGCGCTGCGAGGTCCATGCCGCCCCAGCGCAGCTTCCCGGCGCGCCGCTGCAGCATCAGCTTCGAGCCGACGCCGTCCGTGGAGGCGACGAGGAGGCGGCGCTCGTCGAGCGGATAGAGCCCCGCGAAGCGGCCGAAGCCGCCCGCCCCCGTGGACTCCACGGCCGCTCGCAGCCGCTTGACCACCGCGTCGGCGGTGGCGAGCGAAACACCGGCGGCCTCGTACGTGCGGGCTTCCTCGGTCAACGAGCCGAGTCTACGACGGTCGACGGTCGAGGCGCGGCCGGTCGGCGGCGCCGAGCGGAATCGAGCAGCGCGGCCTGCAGAGCGGCGAGGTCGAGCGTGTCGTCGTAGTACGAGTCGCGCGGTAGGCGGTCGACAAGCGCTGCTACCGCGGCGAGCACCGCCGCTCGCTCCTCGGTCATCCAAACCGCTCCGCGTACAGCTCCGGCCGCCCGTGCGGGCCGCCGGGCACGAAGCGGACGAGCGTCTCGCCGACCTCGACGTTGCCGCCGGCGCGCACGCAGTCGAGCACGTCTGCGAGCATGGCCGCCTTCGCGTCGGGTTCGTCCGTCTTCAGGTAGAGCTCCAGCAGCCGGTCTCCCTGGGCGAGCGACGTGTCGATCGCGCCGCCGAGCGGGCCCAGCTCGAGCCCGTAGCCGGCATTCGTCGACACGAACGCGGGACAGTTGTCGTGCTCCTGGACGGGGAGGCCGGCCGAGTGCGCGCGCCCGAGCGCCTCTTCGAGCTCGTCCTCGTCGAGCGCGAGCCCGAGATGATCGACGCGCGGCAGCGGCCACTTTCCGGGCTGGATGACGACGTTGACCGCGCCCAGCTCGAGCTCCGAGAGGCCGAGCTCGAAGCCGAGCTCGTCCAGCTCGGTCCACGAGACGCCGGGCTGGTACGAGATCAGGTCCTCGCCGACGCGCCCGTGCCGTGCGACGAGCTCGAAGCCGAGCTTGCCGAGGTAGCGCGCCTCGACCTCTCTGACCTTGCTCGTGACGAGGTGGTAATGGAAGAGCTGCACCGGTGAGCATGGTACGGAGGACTCGTCTGCGCCACGTCGAAGCCGTCGGGGCCGTAGAAGAAGACGGTGTAGTAGCCGGGCAGGTACGTGCGGTCGTCGACGAACGCGCGGAATGGCTGCGCTCGACCGTCGCCGACCTCGAGAGCGAACCCCAGGAGTACTGGGATCAAGCTGGAGATCCTCACCGTTCCGGCCCTCGCGGCCTGAAAGGAGTCACATGTCCGACACGCCTCCGGAGCAGCCTGCTGCGCCTCCGCCGCCTCCGCCGCCGCCTCCGCCGCAGTACAGCGGCCTCGGCCAGAGCCCGGTGACCGGGGCCATCCTGCCGGTGCCCGGCAACGCCGAGCTCGGCGTCTTCTCCTTCGTGCTCGTCTTCCTGATCGTCCTCTGGGCCGTGACCGACGCGGTGAACGCGGGTCTGTTCGCGATCCTGATGACCGTGAGCCTCGTCCAGTTCCTGATCATCCTCCTGCGCGACGAACCCGGACCCCGGCCGTGGCTCCTTGCGCCGTGGACGCTCCTACCGGCCCCTGCCGCTCCGTCCGTGCCGACGCCGGCGGAGTCGTAGAAAGCGAAAGCGCAGGGGAGTCGAATTGTTTCAATTCATACTCAGCGGACTGGCGATTGGAGCGATCTACGGACTGATTGGGATGGCGCTATCCATCACGTTCTACGTAACGCGCGTCATAAATTTCGCTCAAGGTCAGGCGATGATGGCGGCGATCATGGTCACAGCGGCGATCGCCTCGGCCGGCTATCCGCTGTTGCTGGCCATTGTCGCGGGTCTGGCCAGCGCGTGCGCGATCGCAGTCGTATGCTACATCGTGGCGGTCAGACCCATTCTCGCCTTTGATCGGTTCAGCTTCGGTTGGCTCGTGAGCACAGTGGGCTTCGCCGTCGTCGTCGAAAACGCCGCGGCCTACATTTGGGGTCCGACCTCGCGAGCGTTTCCGCAAATCCTGAACGAAACCGGCATTCACATATTCTCGGCCGTATTGACTGGCCAGCAATTGCTTGGCATCGGCGCCGCGGTCTCGTTCGCTGCGGCGTTCGAGCTGCTGCGCAAACGCACTTTGCTCGGCAAACTCGCCATGGCGGTAGCCGCGGACCCCGAGATGGCCTCGGCCATCGGCGCGAACACGACCGCATTCGCAGCCGCGGCGTTCGCGATTTCCGGGCTTTTCGCTGGCCTCGCCGGGGTGCTCATCGGGCCAAGCACTTTCGCCAATCCCTATCTCGGCGACACCTACGGCACGTACGGGTTCATCGCGATGATGATCGGCGGCGGTACGGAAAAGCCACTGGCCGGCATGCTCGGAGGCTTTCTTCTGGGCGTATTGTCGGAAGGCGCCAACGCCCTGATTGATTCGCGCGCCATTTGTGCGCCGAGCAAAGTGCGTTTGCGCAGCAGCTCGAACGCCGCAGCGAACGAGACCGCGGCGC
>JBEKEH010000162.1:0-5781 GCA_050013935.1 Gaiellaceae bacterium
ACGACGACGAAACCCTGAGCATCGGCGTGTAGAACATGCTTGTCGATGCTGCCGGCGGTGCGTTCCTGGTGCGCCGAGCAGCGAGTTGGTCCTCGTCGTCGCGTGTCGTGATTCCCGCAAACGGCGACACGCTCGCGAGAGCCGTCGTGTCGTCACGCACGCGCTCGATCTGGTATTGCGCGCGCGCGTCAACTACAGAAAGGACAGAACGGACACGACTGCCTGGAGAAGACGGTGATCATCGCGGACGTGAGCGATGTTCACACCTGCTCGCAGCTGCTGCTCACACTGCTCACCACCCTCTGAGTTCCCGCTCACACCCGCCTGGCCAGTCCCCAGGCGGAGCGGGATGCTCACATTGCTCACCGTGGGGAACGCGCCTGCCCAAGCGAAAGACGCTGGGCAGCCGGCGCCGGGACTGTGAATGCGCTGAGAGTCGCGGTACGCTCCGGCCGTGGAGGAGATCGCCCCCGGTCTCTGGCACTGGAAGGCCCTCCGGGAGAGCATCGGCAGCGAGGTCAGCTCGTACTACCTCGCCGCCGAGCGCGTGCTGATCGACCCGATGATCCCGCCGGAGGGCCTCGGGTGGTTCGAGGAGCACGGCCGGCCCGAGCACCTCCTGCTCACGAACCGCCACCACGACCGCGACGCGTGGAAGCTGCGCGACGCCTTCGGATGCACGGTGCACTGCGTCCGCAACGGGCTCCACGAGCTGGAGGGACGCGGCCCGGTCGAGCCGTTCGAGTTCGACGACGAGCTGCCGGGCGGCGTCGTTGTCTACGAGGTGGACGCGATCTGCGCGGACGAGTGCGCCCTTCACGCGCCGGCGCACCGCGCGCTCGCCTGCGCGGACGGGGTCGTCCGCTGGCCTGACGACGGGCCGCTGCGGTTTGTCCCGGACGAGCTCATGGACGACCCGAAGCGGACGAAGGCGGGCTTGCGCGACGCGTATCGCCGCCTGCTCGACCTCGACTTCGACCGCCTTCTGCTCGCCCACGGCGACCCGATTGTCCACGGCGCGAAGGACGAGCTGTTCGCGTTCGTCGAGGGCGTGTAGTTTCGAGACGCCTGCCAGCGGCGAAGCGTCGTCCTCACGGGTCATGCTGGCGAGCTCACGCTGCGCTCACAATCCACCGCCCGGCGTGTCGCTGTTTGCGGGAAGTGCGACGTGCTGCTGGTCGGCTCTCGCGCTGTCGGTCGGCCGGTCATGTCTGGCCCCTGGGCTACACCGATGTTTGACGGGCTACGCTGGCGGGGGTGTCTTCGTGTGCTTTCTCCGATTTCGGCGATCCCGAGTTCGCGGCTGAGTTCGCTCGTCGCCGGGGCGGCCGGGCCGAGCGTGTTGCCGGCCGGATCGTCGAGCTGGCCGGGATTCGCGAGGGCGACCGTGTCGTCGACCTCTGCTGCGGGCCGGGACTGGTCGCGGCCCACCTCGCCGAGCGGGTCGGAGCGGCGGGCGAGGTGATCGGCATCGACTCTTCCCCGGCGATGATCTCGCTTGCCCGAGGTGCGGCCCCGGGCAGGAACGTCCGCTTCCTGGAGGGGGACGCGTACAGCTTCTCCTCGCTGCTGTCGCAGCCGGTCGACCATGTCGTTGCGACGAGCGCCTGGCAGAACTTCCTCACCGACCCGGCACGTGTCTTGGACGAGCTTGCTCGGGCGCTGAAACCCCGCGGCAGGTTCAGCTTCGACGTCCGCCTGCGCTCGGAGGGAAGCAGAACGGCTCCCTCCTGGGGCGTGATCGCACGCTCGCTTGCCGCCCGCTGGCCGGAGCTTGTCCTGCCCGACGGGCTCAGTGGGCCGCCGCGCCGCCCCTACACGAGCGAAGAGCTCGACCGTGACCTGTCCCTGATCCTGCGGCGAGGCTTTCGACTCCTCCGCCGCGAGGAGGTCGAGGAGCCAGGAGGACGCAGCTGGCGCGAGCAGCGAGGCTGGCGCTTCGACTGGTGGCTGCGACGGACGGCGCCGGCGCTTCCCGCTCAGGCGCGCGCCGAGATCCTGAGCGAGCTCGAGCGCAAGCTCGCATCGCAGCAAGGCACAGCTGCCCCGACGCGGCGCACAACCTATGTCGTCGTCGAGGCCGCCCCGTGAGCCGCGCTACGGCTGTCTCCCACGGCTCGACCCCTCCCCAGGCGGCATCGAGGGGCTGACCCCTGTGGGGGTCGAAAATCCCGATCAGGGGATTCGCCTCGTCAGGACTTAAGCGCTGCTCGGCCCTCGACGATCGCTCGCTGGCCGCTGCCGCTCTTTGTGATCTGCACGCGGCGCGGCTTCGCTGCCTCGGCAACCGGGATCCTCAACGTGAGCACGCCCTGATCGTAGTCGGCTTCGAGGCTGTCGGTATCGAGGCTCTCGCCGAGCAGGAGCTGGCGCGTGAACGTGCCCTGCGGCCGTTCGCTGATGCGTAGCTCGTCACCTTCCTCGGGTTCGAAGCGCCGCTCAGCCCTGATCGTTAGGACATTCTGCTCCACCGTCAGTTCGATCGCGTCCGGATCGACTCCGGGCAGATCGAGATGGATGAAGAACTGTTCCCCGCGCCGGTAGGCATCCATCGGGACGCTTCGGGGCGTCCGTAGCCCGGCCGCCACCTGGTCGGCCAGCCGATCGAAGTCACCGAAGGGGTCGAACCGCAGTACGGACATCGGGTCCCTCCTTTGTGCGCCTTGCCTTCATTGCGAAGGCTAGCCCTCTTCGGGCCTACGCGCCGCTGCGCCGCTCGCCGCTTTGGCCAATGCGGGCGAGTGTATCGCGCAGATCGAGCCGCTTGCGTCAGCCGGTGGGCACGACGACGACCCGCTACCAGGCGGAGCGGTTCCACGGCTACCTCGCCAAGCTCGCTCGCTATCTCTCGAAGAGCACCACGGGCGGCGAGTTTCTGCGGAAGCACCACGGCGAGCGCGTGTTCTACGTTGCGCCTTGGCTTTCCCAGCTCTCGGGCCTGACGATGACCGTCGCACGGTTCTGCCGCTGCGTCTGGGCGGCCCGGCACGGCTACTGCGATATGCCGAAGATCCCGAGCCGTCTCGTACCCCAGGTTGAACGCCTGGTCGGGCCGCTCGTCGCTGCACCCTCCGCTCCGTAGCCGCGGGCGCGCCGGCGGCGCCCCCTGCCGGCAGGCAGGAGGCGGCGGCGCGCCCCGGCTAGGAGGGATCTGCGAAACGACTGGCGGAAGGGCGTAGACTCACTGTATGAGCCTCATCGCAAAGATCGGCAAGTGGCTGCACATCGGGAAGAAGAAGCCCTAACCGCTTCTTTCACGTTTTAAAAGACGTATGATGTTCCGGTCTGGCCCTGCAGCGAGGATTCGGGCCGAGACCCCGTAATCCGCCACACGCGTTCCGACCAACCCTCCTACGCGCGGGACGGCGAGGAGCCTAGGCAAACAGAGTTCGAGTTGCAGGGCCAGCTGCTTGGTCCTCGCGGACTTGAAAGCCTTTTAGGCAGAGCGTTCACAGATCAAGCGCTGCTTGGCCTGATCTTGTGCGACATGTGTCCCATGCCTAGATGAGCGGCTGCGTCGCGTTGTCGACGCGAGGTACGAGGGTCTAGCGGCCGAGTTTCGTCAGATCGACGCCGACACGAGCGGCAAGGCGTTCCTGAACGAGGTCGAGGATCTTGCCAAGGCCGAAGCGATGGTCGCTGTCGTCTTCGGGAAGCGCGGTGATATTGCCGAACGTCTTCCTCGTCATGACCACGCGTTCAAGTTCCTTAAGGTCGTCATCGAGCAAAACGACGAATGGCTCGTCGGCCGCCGCTACCTCAGCAACCACTCGCTCGAGGCGGTCCTCGATCGCCAAAACGAAGACAACGACAGAGAGGAGAACCGCGAGCTCACCGCGGCCTAAGCAGCCGACGATCTTGCCGACGAGTTACACCACATCCTGGGACTTGACTGCGGCCCTCGACCCGAAGAAGAAGGAACGCTTCGCTGAGCCTGTCCGGCTCGGCTGCACCCAGCACGCAACGCAAGGCGTAGGCGTCCACGCGCCGCGGCAAAGCAGCACGCTGGTCATCGTCGCGGCCTGTCGCCTTTCCCGCATTCTGCGACACGCTTGCGGGAGCCGTCGTGTCGTCACGCATGCGCTCGATCTGGTATCCGCGCGCAAAACGGACACGACTGCGTGGAGGAAGACGGTGATCATCGCGGACGTGGGCGAGGCTTACAGCTGCTCGGGACTGGAAAGACGAACTGATCGTCGATCTTCAGCGCCGCTGCCGCGAGCTTCGGCACGAGATCGCTAATCTAAAGATCGAGCTCCACCTCGCCAATCGCTCGTTCGGCGACAGAGAAGCTGCGCGCCGGGCGTTATGTAGCGGTGGTCTGCAACGGCCACTCGTCCTCGACTCGGGGCTCGCGGAAGACGATGTACGCACCGTCGGGCAGTTCAGCATCGTCACCCCCGCCTTTGCTGAAGAGGCCGAGCTTGTCCTTCAGCACGAGCGCAGCAATGGCGACACGCGGGTCGCCGTCGTGAACCATCTCCTCAAGCCACTCCAGGTCATCGGTCTTGCCGAACAGACGGTTCTTCCAGCGCGTGACCTCTTCCTTTGCATCCTCGCGTCTGAGCGTGCGCGTAACCGTGCTGTGACTGACATCGAGAACCGTGGCGACCTGGGGCTGAGAGAGTCCTCGTGCCGTCAGCTGACAGCACTTGAGTTGTGTTTCCGTGAGCGGCTTCATACTGACTACATTCTAGCCGGGTGATGACTATGGGCCGGGCCGCCAGAACCTTTATGGGTGAAGCTGCAGGCCGAAGTCGAGGTGACGGGGTTCAGCGTGTTCGCTTGAGGGTGTAGCGGACGGTGGCCGGATACCAGCGGCGGCCGGCCTGGGCGGTGGGGATGCGGTCGGCGTTGAGTCCGTTGGCGATCGCGGCGAGGCTGCTGCCGGCCGCTCGCTCGCGCCTGATCCGCTCGAGCGCGTACGGGGACATCGTCGGCGGCCGGCCCAGCCGGACGCCCTGGGCGCGCTTTTGCGCGAGCGCCTGGCGCGTCCGCTGCGAGATCAGCCGCCGCTCGAACGGAGCGAAACCGGCGCGCAGGTCCGCCATCGCCTCCCCGGCCGGCGTCGTCGTATCGGCGGCGCAGTCGAGCGCGACCAGCGCCCAGCCCTGCTCGTGCGCGCTCGCGATCAGCGCGGTCAGATCGAACAGCAAGCGCGAGAGCGTGTCCTGCTTCGCGATCACCAGCGTGGCCGCGTCAGCGCTCTCGAGCAGCCGCAGCGGCTCCTGGCCGCCGGGACGCTTCACCTCGTTGGCCTCGACCAGCTTCCAGCCGCGTCGCTTGCACGCTGCCACAATCGGCCGCCGCTGCGCCTTGAGGTCGGCCTGACCATCGCTCTTTTTGTCGCCGCTCACCCGGAAACCCGCATCAAAGCTCGTTCCCTCCTCGGCCACGACCCCCGGGCCGCTGAGCGCCGCCCCGGGTCACAGGCCCAAGCCCCCATATAGCAAACACTCTATGCTAAACATCGACCGGCAGACCGCCTTCTGCCCTCGGGCTCAGGCTGCGCAGCAGACGGGCTACCGCTTCGTCTCCCGGCATCGCGACTGGTGGGGACGCGCGTTCAGCGACGCTCGGCGGGCGGCCGCCAATGCCGAGCTGGACGTGCGAAGCACATAGCCGAGACGGGCATCTGCAAACAAGGCGGGCTCGAGCCGTCGTGCTCTCGGGCCCGCTCGAGCTGCGACCTCTCAGTGGCGATGCTGCTGCAGCACCTCCTGTGCCTCCTTCCAGGCGTCCTCGTAGAAGGCGACATCCCCGAGCAACGGCGAGGGAAAC
>JBEKEH010000163.1:0-5710 GCA_050013935.1 Gaiellaceae bacterium
CCAGCGAGGGCAAAAACACCCGCGAAGCAATCCGCTGCCTCAAGCGCTACCTCGCCCGCCACCTCTACCGACTCCTCGAAACGATGCCAACACCCACTTGACACCCATAGAAGCATCGTAAGCGGCGCATGGTGTTGCGCGGGCGGTGGTGGCTTCGCCATCTCCGCCCGCGTGGATCCGGCCTTCGGGCAAGCCGGCTGCGCCCGGCTTACCCTCCGGCCTTTGGGTCGGCGTGATGCGAGCGTCTCAACCCCTGCCTGCGCGATGATTCGCGGATGACTCATGTGGTGCGGCTCGACCACGTCGTCATCGCGGTCTCGGATTACGAGCGCTCGAACGCGTTCTACCGCGACGTGCTCGGCGCCGAGGTCGTCGAGCTCGAGTACGGACGCTACGGCTACCGGCTGCCGGGCGGCCAGCAGTTGAACGTGCACGGACCGGGCGCGACGCCGCATCCGCGCGCGGCCGATCCCGTGCGGCCCGGCAACAGCGACCTCTGCCTCGTCTGGGAAGGGACTCCCGAAGACGCGGCGGCGCACCTCCAGGCGCACGGCGTCGAGGTCGAGCTGGGACCGGTGCCGCGAACGGGTGCGCAGGGTGGCGGCATGAGCGTGTACTTCCGAGACCCCGATGGCAGCCTGCTGGAGCTCATCGTTTACGGCTGAGCTCGCGGCCGCTCGCATCGGCGCGACGTACAACCAGTACGCCGACAGCGAGCTCCGCCGCGAGCGTCTGCGCGCGTACCTCGACGCGCACTCGGCCGCGAGCACCATCCTCGTCGGCGAGGCGGCCGGTTATCGCGGTGCGCGCGTGAGCGGTGTGCCGTTCACCTCCGAGCGGCAGCTCAGCGGCGCCGGTCCCGCGGAGGCGACTGCGACGATCGTGCACCGCGTGCTCGCCGAGCTCGGGATCGAGGACGACGTGCTGCTCTGGAACGTCGTGCCCACGCACCCGGGGACCGCGACGTCCAACCGGCGCCCGACGCGGGCCGAGGTTGCCGCTTCGCGCCCGTTCCTCGACCAGCTCGTGCGGGACCGCCGCGTGATCGCGGTCGGCCGCCTCGCGGCGGCGGTGCTCGACGGCGCACCCGCCGTCCGTCACCCCTCGCACGGCGGCGCGGCTCCGTTCGCAGAAGGCCTCCGACATAGGCTCGGCCTGTGAATCCGGCCGAGCCTCGTGGCTGCCTCGCTCGCCCTCCTCGGCGGCTCGTCTACAGCGCCTCGGGCGCCGCGGCGCTCGCGCTCTCGGCGGCCGCCCTCGCCGCCCTGCCGGCGATCTGGCTCGCCGCGCGGCCCGCGCCGCTCGAGCCGCTGCCCGCGGATTAGCGACTCTTCGCTACAATCCCGCCCCGGCGGTCGCGGAGACCGCCGCTTGCCTCTCTATGAAGACGTACAGCGCCAAACCCGGAGAAATCGCGCGCGAGTGGTATCTCGTGGACGCCGAGGGCAAGACCCTGGGCCGCTTGGCGACGCAGATCGCCGACACGCTGCGCGGCAAGCGGAAGCCGCAGTACACGCCGCACGTGGACACGGGCGACTTCGTCGTCGTCGTGAACGCGGAGAAGATCACGGTCACGGGCAACAAGCTCGACCAGAAGATGTACTACCGGCATTCCGGCTACCCCGGCGGGCTCACGAGCCGGACGCTGCGCGAGCAGCTCGAGCGCCGGCCGACCGAGGTGATCCGCACCGCCGTGAGGGGGATGCTCCCGAAGAACCGGCTGGCGCGGCAGCAGCTGACGAAGCTGAAGATCTACGCGGGGCCGGAGCATCCGCACGCCTCGCAGAACCCGCGTCCTCTGACCCTGGAGCACTGATTTGAGCCAGATCGCTCAGTACCGCGGTACCGGCAAGCGCAAGACGTCCGTCGCGCGCGTGATCCTGCGCCCCGGCGACGGCGCCACCTGGGTGAACGGCCGCACGATCGAGGAGTACTTCCCGCGCTCGGTCTGGCGGACGGTGGCGACCGCACCGCTGAAGACGGCGGGCCTGGAGGGCCAGTACGACTTGCGGGTCCGCGTGCACGGCGGCGGGCTCTCCGGCCAGGCCGGCGCTGTGCGCCACGGCATCGCCCGGGCGCTCGTCGACGCCAACCCGGAGCTGCGCGTGCCGCTGAAGCGCGAGGGCTTCCTGACGCGCGATGCGCGTGTCGTCGAGCGCAAGAAGGCCGGCCTGCACAAGGCGCGCAAGGCGCCCCAGTTTTCGAAGCGGTAAAGCTGCGCTTTACCGCTTGTTTGGGAGCTACACCCTTCGGGTGAACGGTCGCGCGCGACGCGGCGCGCACGACCTCTTACGGCTTGTCCAGAGCATCGCCGCGGGTAGGGTTCCAGCCGTCGATGGCGCGTAACTACTTTGGCACAGACGGTGTACGGGGGATCGTGGGCGAGTTCGTGACCCCGGAGCTGTTCGAGAGGCTCGGCCGGGCGTCCGCGCTCTGGTCCGGCGGTGGGCGCGTGTTCGTCGGCCGCGACACGCGCGCTTCCGGCGTCGAGCTCGAGGAGGCGTTCGCGCGAGGCGTTGTGTCGGCGGGCGGCGCGGCCGTGCTCGCCGGCGTCGTGCCGACGCCGGCGGTTGCGCTCCTCCGCCTCGACCTCGGCGTCGTCATCTCGGCGTCGCACAACCCGCCTGAGTACAACGGCGTCAAGTTCTTCGACCGGAACGGGCGCAAGCTCAGCGACGCGGCCGAGGAGGAGCTGGAGGCCCTGCTGGACGCTCCTGCGCGCGGGGGCGGCGAGATCGACCGCGTCGACATCGCCGTCGACAGCTACCTCGAGCACGTGCTCGAGCGCTTCGGCTCCGACCTCAGCGGCCTACGCATCGCCGTCGACTGCGCGAACGGCGCGTATGCCGGCATCGCGCCGCATGCCTTCGAGGCGCTCGGCGCCGAGGTGGAGGCGATCGGCAACCATCCCGACGGCATGAACATCAACGTCGGCTGCGGCGCCACCGACCTCGCTGCCCTGCAGCAGCTTGTTACGAGCGGCGGTTTCGACCTCGGGGTCGCGTTCGACGGCGACGGCGACCGCATGCTCGCGGTCGACGCAACCGGGGCGGCGGTTGACGGCGACCAGATCGTCGCGGTGCTCGCCCTCCACCTCGGCGTCGACCTCGTCGCGGTGACGACGATGGCCAACCTGGGCTTTCACCGCCTGATGGAGGAGCGCGGCGTGCGCGTCGTCACCACCGACGTCGGCGACCGCTACGTCCTCGAGGCGCTCTACCGAGAGGGCGGCATCCTCGGCGGCGAGCAGTCCGGCCACATCATCTGCCTCCGCGGCCACGTCAGCGGCGACGGGCTCGCCGCGGCGCTCCTCCTCTGCGGCTCGCTGCAGGGCCGGAGCCTCGCCGAGGCTGCGGCCGTGCTGGAGCGGTACCCCCAGGTGAGGCAGAACCTGCCGCGGTGCGGTCGCGGGCCCCTGCCGCAGTCCCTGCTGGAGGCGCTCGAGCGGGTCAACGAGGAGCTGAACGGCGACGGGCGCGTGCTCGTCCGCCCCTCCGGCACCGAGCCGGTCGTGCGGGTGCTGGCCGAGGCGGCCACCCCGGAGGAGGCCGAAGCCCTCTGTGCTAGGATCGCCACGCTCGTGAATCAGGAGCTCGGCTGACCGTTCCCGCGACGCTGCGGGCGGTCGGGAAGCCGGGCTCGACGTATTTCTGAGGCAGGTTTTCGCACCTCGCGAGCGGAAGAAGGAGCGTCGAGATGTGCGGGATCATCGGATACGTCGGCACGAGACAGGCGAAGCCGCTGCTGCTGCAAGGGTTACGCCGCCTCGAGTACCGCGGCTACGACTCCGCCGGCATCGCGCTCCGCGAGGACGATCGGCTCGACTACGTCCGCGCCGTCGGCAACCTCCAGCACCTCATCGACGCCGCGGGCCCGAACGGCTCCCACTCGCACCACGGGCTCGGCCACACGCGCTGGGCGACGCACGGCGGCGTCACGGAGCAGAACGCGCACCCGCTCACCGGCTGCAACGCCGCGAAGATCGCGATCGTCCTCAACGGGATCGTCGAGAACTACCGCGAGCTCAAGCAGCAGCTGCTCGCAGAAGGTCACGTCTTCAGCTCCGAGACAGATGCCGAGGTGGTCGTGCACATGCTGGAGCGCGAGCTCGACGGGGACCTCGCAGCCGCGCTCTCGCGCGTCTACCGGCAACTCGAGGGGCACTTCTCGATCGTCGCCATTCACCACGACTATCCGGACGTGCTCGTCGGCGTGCGCCACCAGACGCCGCTCGTCATCGGCGCCGGCGACGGCGAGATGTTCATCGCATCCTCCGTCGCGGCGTTTCTGAGCGAGACGCGGCGCGTCTACTTCCCGAACGACGGCGAGATCGTCGAGGTCACGCCGGCCGGTGCGCGTTTCTTCGTCGACGGCGTCGAGATCGATGACCGCGAGGCCGAGCAGGTCGACTGGGACGACGACGTCGCCGAGAAGGGTGGCTACGAGACCTTCATGCTCAAGGAGATCTACGAGCAGCCCGAGGCCGTGCGCGAGACGATCGGCGACCGCGTTCGCGGCCACGAGCTCGTGCTCGAGGCGCTCGGGATGAGCGAGCTCGAGATCCAGAACCTACGCCGGATCGTGATCGTCGCCGCCGGAACGTCGTACCACGCCGCCGTCGTCGGCCGCTACGTGATCGAGGAGTGGGCGCGCGTGCCGGTGGAGCCGGACATCGCGAGCGAGTGGATCTACCGCAACCCGGTGCTCTCGAAGGACACGCTCGTGGTCGGCATCTCGCAGTCCGGCGAGTCACGCGACACCGTCAACGCGGTCAAGCTCGCGCGCGAGCGCGGCACGCACACGCTCGCCATCACGAATCTGATGGGCACTCAGATCACGCGCGAGGTCGATTCGTCGATCTACACGCGCTGCGGTCTCGAGGTCGGCGTCGCCGCGTCGAAGACGTTCACCGCGCAGGTCGCGCTGCTGTACCTGATCGCGCTGAAGCTCGCGCAGATCCGGCGCACCCTGCCGGCCGAGGAGATCGACTTCATCCTCGACCGCGTCCACGAGCTGCCCGGCAAGATCGCCGAGTTCCTCGACGGCGACCATCCGATCGACGAGATTGCGCAGCGCTTCTACGAGAAGCCCTTCTTCCTCTACCTCGGCCGCCACATCGGGCTGCCGGTCGCGCTCGAGGGCGCGCTGAAGCTGAAGGAGATCTCGTACATCCCCACGGACGCCTACTCGGCGGGCGAGATGAAGCACGGGCCGATCGCGCTGCTCGAGGAGGGGACGCCCGTCGTCGTCGTGGCGACGAACATCCACGTTTACGACAAGATCGTCTCCAACATCCAGGAGACGAGGGCGCGCGGCGCGCACGTGATCGCGATCGCGACGGACGGGAACGAAGACATTCAGCATCACGCCGACGACGTGATCTACGTGCCGCGCACGCCGGCGTTCCTGCAGGCCGTGCTCGCCGTCGTGCCGCTGCAGCTCCTTGCCTACCGGATCGCCCGCCTGCGCGGCCTCAACGTCGACCAGCCGCGCAACCTCGCGAAAACGGTCACCGTCGAATAGCCGCGCGAAGAGCTGCGCTCTTCGCGCGGATCGAGGTTGTGCTCCGCAGAGCGGGCGGCGGCGGAGCCGCCGCCCTCTTCGGGTGCGGGGCCGGCGGATTGTGCGGCGCGGGCGCAACGGAACCCGTCGCCTCGCATCTCAAAGAGGCCGGCGGCTCCGCCGACGGCCGCTCTGCGGAGCACAACCT
>JBEKEH010000164.1:0-7698 GCA_050013935.1 Gaiellaceae bacterium
TGGGCCTGAGAGGACGGCTTTCAAACCCTCCCGAAAGTCTTAAAGACCTGCTAAACGGCCCTGTCTCAGCATCTCACGAGCCGTGATTTCGAGCAAGCCGGCCCGTGCCGAGCCCTGGCTTTGAGTTCCGGAATGATGCTCCTGGGGCGCCGCTGTCTCACCGTCCCCTAGCCCATCGTCTACTAGCGGTGGGCTAGACGTGCTCCGCCGCTACCCACGCCGGACCCTTCTCGCGGCCCTCTCCGCGCCCGAGATACCGCGCCGCCGCTCGTTCGCGTCGACCGCGGAAGCGCCGTTCCGGACGGCGCTCACGAACTGATCATGCCAGTCGAGCTTCTCGCGCGAGACGCGCCCAGCAGCGAGGTTGTAGATGATGATCAGGTTGTAGACGAGGGCGTACCAGAAGAGGTGCATGTGGCGTTCGAGTGGCTCGGTCGCGTATCAGCATCGCGGAGATGAAACGGATGCTGCCCTGGTTGACTGCCTCGGTCGTGGCCGCGCTCGCCTGCGGTGTCGTTGCGGCTGCTCCTACGGTCAGTGGCGAGGGGCTGGCGCGCTGCTCGTCGATTGCGCCCAGGCTCGCAGCTCCCAGCGGCGGTTCCGCGGGCAGTCTCGTCCGAGCAGGCGCCCGCTCGCTGTTGCTGTGCCGCTACCACGGCCTCAACCCGGCCGCGACCGCGCGCCGCTTGCAGTCGTCGCGGCTGATCAGGGCCCGCCCCGAGATCGCCGCGCTCGCTGCCGGTCTGAACGCGCTGCCGATGCTGCCGAAGGTGGTCAACTGCCCGTTCGACGACGGAAGCGAGATCGTCGCGACATTCGGTTACCCGATTGGCGGCGATGCGGTCGTGCAGATCGGGCTGACCGGGTGCAGGATCGTCAGCGCTAGCCATCCGCCGGTGCGGACAGCAAGCGGCAAGCGCGGAAAGAACCTGCTTGCCCAGCTCACCGCCCTCGTTCGGTAGCTGGTTCACAGGCGGGCGGTGAGGGCGCATCTAGCGGGGCGGCGGGACCAGCGAGCACGGTTGCAGAGCTCTGTCGCGCTCGACTACCTCCGGACGCTCGTCTGGCCGGTTGTGGCGCTCGCCGTCCTCGCCTACGCGGCGGGCCGCTACGGCGAGCACATCGGGAGTCGGCCTGGCGGTCAGCGAGGTCGGGACCTTGTGGCCCCGACCTCGTGGAAGCGACTTCTATTGTCTGCCAGTCGACGCGAGGGGATGCTTCTAGCGCCTGCTAACGCGGAATCCGCCGAAGGCGAGGACGACTAGCACGATGATCAAGATCACGAGCCAGATCGACATGATGCCTCTTCTCTTCAATCTGTCGGGATTGCAGACGCGATCAGCGTTCGATAACGGTGGTGCTGCCGCCACGTCGGGCGCGTGAACCGCCGAAGCCGCCCCAGCTCGACCAGAAGATGATCGAGAGCACGAGTCCTACGGCACCGACCGCCATCAGGATGATCCCTACGGTGTGGATGCTGAAACCCGACGCGGTCGTGGTGACCGCCCAAACCATGATCGCACCAGCGGCGATCACCACAAGGCTGACTGCTGTACCCATCAGGGCCCCCCTTAAGTCTGTCTGCTGAGATCGTCGGCGCCCTCTTTCACTTCTTGTAGGGCTTCCTTCGCTTTGCCTTCGGCCTGGTCGAGGTGGCCTTTGCCTTCCAGGTGCTTGTCACCGGTTGCCCGACCAATCTTCTCTTTGAGCTTTCCCATCGCCCTGTCGAGCTTTGCGTTCATTTCGCCTCTCCTCGTGGTTTGTCTGGGGACGAGCTTGAGCGCTAGGACGTGGAGGCGGCGACGTGGCTTGCCGCCTTGCCTAGCGGGGTGCGGATCTCAACCGGCTGGACACCCTCGGCGTTCCAGGGGTGAGCGGACTCGAACGCGGCGGCGAGAAGCAGGTGGGCCCGCGCGCCCGCGCTTGTGGAACGGCAGTGCGGGTGCTACAGCCATGTCTCCTCCGGTGGTCGAGGCGTGATCGCCGACCACGCTGCATAGGGTCGGCCGCAACCTGCTCCAACCCGCAACGCCTGTGGGAGGACATTTCGCCGGGCCACATGCCTTGAAACCCGGCGAGCACTCCGCAGTACCGATGATTACGGCACCGCCAACCGAGAGGCTACCACTTCCCGCTTCCGCCCTCCAGCCCCCGTCCTGCTCCGGTCGCGATCTTCGTGTTGACCTGCACGAGCGGTGGGTTCGGGCTGGTGGGCTGCGGGATCGCGCCGATCGCGAAGTCCCTGATTACTCCCGGCCGGAATATCAGGCAGTGGGTGGAGCCGCCGAACTGGAAGTGGCCGATGTCCTGTCCCTTTTGTACGTGGGTGCCGGGTGTGATGTCCGGGCCGATGATGCATGAGGAGACCTCATCCATTCCGATTGCGCTGAAGCACATCAACCCGATTCCGGGGTCGTCGGCCTCGATGAAGAAGAGCGCCCGTGTTGCGACATGTGCGATGTAGCCCTGCGAGTCAGTGGGCATGGCCGGATCCTCACCCTCGACATCGGCTCCGGAGAAGTAGGTGCCACCCTTCACGAATGCCTTCTTGATCGTGCCGGATACGGGGCTGTGCCAGCGGTGGTAGTTGAGGGCGCTGAGGAATGCCTGGTAGATCGTTCCGCCGACGAACTCGTCTACCGTCTCGTCGTTCGCGAGCATGTCCTGGAGCGAGTACGGCTGCCCCTTCAGCCAGAACTTCTCGTGCTTCTTCGCGTTGAGGCCGATCCGGTACGGCGTGGACTCGCACGCGCTCACGATCACCTTGTTGTCGTCAGGATCGGCGACGGGACGCTGGCCCTCCTTGAAGCGTCTGGCGAAGAAGTCGTTCCATGACTTGAAGCCCCAGTGCTCGTCCTGCGGGTCGTATTGGTACTGCTCGATCCCGATCGCCTTGGCGGCGGCTGGGCTCTTCCAACCGCTCGGGCCGTCGTTTAACACGTAGAGCGAATCGGGCCCGCTCAGGAACTCGCACCAGACGTCGAGGATCTTCTTGAACATCGCGTTGACCGAATCCATGCGAAACGCGGCGAACCCGGCTGGTGTGCATACCGCCCAGTCCAGAATCGAGTCCAGGGGACACGCAACCATGCTCGTGTCGTCGTACGCCGGGCCCTCGGTCAGCACCCAGTTGATCAGGGTGAGCATCTGCTCGATGCTCGTCAGGTGATGCTGCCGGTACTGCCCGCTCTTCGGCACCTGGGTGAGCATCTGTTCCATGTACATGCGCACGATTGGGTCGGTCGCGATCAGCTCCTGGAACTCGAGGATGACGGGATGGAGCTCAGCCGGCTCAGCGAGCTCGACCTTCCTGGTCAGGCTCGCGACCCACGCGTCGAGCGCGCGTTGGTCGCTCGGCAACCAACCACCCACCTGCTGCCTGAGGATCTCTCCGGACGTTACCGCGACTTCTGCGCCATTACTCATGATGCTCCTTCCATTAGCAGGCCTCGCGCTCCTCGCAGTCGTGCTTCCGCTTGGAACGGTGCTCGCGTCCGGATGGGTGATGTTCGACATGCACGCCGACGCGAAGACGGGGGCGCTCGCATCGCGTTCACTCTGATCACGACGCCGACCGTCTAATTGAGGACACCGGCCCGGGGATCAATCCGGAAGACACCAAGCCGCGTGTTCGACCGCTTCTGGCGTGCGGTCAAGTCACGTTCGACCGCCGGTAGCGGCCTCGGTCTCGCAATCGCAAAAGGCCTCATCGACGCCCAAGGCGGCACGATTTGGGCCGAGGAACGGCCGTCGGTCGAAGCCGACGGCCAGGAACCCGGCTAGAAGGGTCGGGGTTCATACCTGGCATTTTGGTTGTTTCCGTTACTCCTGGAAAACGAGGCAATGGTCCTGAGTGGAGGTCTTTCAAACCATCACTTTGAAACCATAATTCATTCTCTCATAAGTGATACAGCGCACCAAGTAGGGCACAGGAGGAGGAAGCCGAGAGCCGGCTGGCCAGACGGACGCCGCAAATTTGGCTCGGTCAGCGGAACGATCTTGGCCGTTCTGGCTCAGACCGATTCCGAGATGCGCCTGAGGGACATCCATGCGCAGGTGGAGCGGATCTTGGGTGGAACCGTGTCGTTCCAGTCAGTCGCCGACTACTTGCTGACACGCTCCAAAGGTCCGAAACCGCTATTCGTCCGCACTCGCCACGGCCATTACCGCCTCTTGCGGTGAGCACGTCGTCGGGTCGGGGCGGGTAGCGAGGAGCAACGCCTGAACCCGAGGGCCTCCATGCAAACCAGGGTGCTTCACGTACGCCGCTTCTTGCTGCGCCGTGTGCCTTCAAGCCCCTCTCCACGCACTCGCTTGCCATGCGGGCGAGCAGGTGGAGGTGGACAAGCACGGCCGCTAAGAAGGCGATCCCGAACGCCTTGCCGGCGAACGTCACTCCTTCCCTACAGGCTTGTTTGGGTTTGGGCGTAGGACGAGGGTTTCGGCTGGGGCGTGGGTGAGGATCCAGGTGAGGTCTTTGGGTGAGAGTCCTGGGTGGTGTTCTGCTTGGGCGGGGGCGATGATGCGGTCGAACTGTTCGACCTGCCAGAGACGGCCGAGGGCGTGGGTTGGAGTGCGTCCTTTTTCGATTCGTGCGTCGACGGGGACGCCGGCGCGTAGGGCGGCGTGCTCGACGGCTTCGAGCACGGGCATTGCGACGGCGACTTCCTTCTTGAGGGGCGAGTCCGGCGCGTACTCGAGCGGCACGATCAGCAGGTATGCCGGAACCAGGACTGCTTGTTCGGCGTGGGCGATCCGGATCGCGGCGTTGAGGACGGTGGGGTCGAGGTCGCCGGTGAAGGGGACGAGGATGCGCCGGGCGGTGCGCGGCGATCGCAGTGAGCGTGGCGGTCGGCTGCGGTAGGCGAGCGCCGCCGCGAGCACGACCACGAGCACGGCCAGGGTGATGACGACTGCGATCACGGCTGGGCCTCGGCGCGGTCGGCGCGGTTGGTGACGACGCGGATGTCGATCCCCGGGAGCTCGCGGACCATCCGCGAGAGCAGCGAGCCGCGCAGGATCTCGACGCGGCGGCGCTCGTCGGGTGTGCCGACGAAGATGTAGGTGCAGCCGCGTTCGTCGGCGACGCGGCGGACGGTTGCGACAAGGTCGTCGCCTTCCTCTTCCAGGAAGTGAACGCCGAGAATGCTGGCCAGCCGCCGAAGCGCGGCCAGTTGTGTTGCCTCCTCACCGGTGGCCTGCCGCCCGGGAGGTCGTACCCAGAGCGCGTCGATCTCGGCGCCGAGCCGCTGGGCGGAGCGCCAGGCACGACGGAGAACGCGCTGCGACTTTGGCTGCGGCTCGATCAGCGCCAGCAGGCGCTCGCCGACCGCGTGCTGGCTGAGCGCGTCGAGCACGGTCGGCTGCCGG
Organism: Gaiellaceae bacterium; assembly: GCA_050013935.1. Taxonomy (GTDB): domain Bacteria; phylum Actinomycetota; class Thermoleophilia; order Gaiellales; family Gaiellaceae; genus Palsa-739. The sequence goes on from JBEKEH010000164.1 coordinate 5,371, forward strand.
CGGGCCTCGACGTCTTCTGCGACCTCGCGCAGGGCGAGCTCGCGCAGCGCGGAGAGGTTGTCGGCGCGGAAGAAGTTCTGGAGCGCGACCTCGGCGCGCTCCTTGGGATACACCTTGCCGGCCCGGAGGCGCTCCTGCAGCGCCTCCGGGGTGAGGTCGACGAGCACGACCTCGTCTGCCTCCTCGAGGATCCGGTCCGGGAACGTCTCGCGCACGCGCACCTCGGTGAGCTCGGCGATCTCGTCGTTGAGGCTTTCCAGGTGCTGGATGTTGACGGTGGAGATGACGTCGATGCCCGCGTCGAGGATTTCGTCGATGTCCTGGTAGCGCTTCTCGTTGCGCATGCCGGGCGCGTTCGTGTGCGCGAGCTCGTCGATCAGGGCGAGCTCGGGTGCGCGCCGCATCACCGCATCGACGTCCATCTCCGCGAGCTCGAGATTCCCATGTTCTGCTCGCAGTCGCGGCACCTCCTCGAGCCCCTCGGCGAGCACCGCCGTGTCGGGACGGTCGTGTGGCTCCAGATAGCCGATCACGACGTCTCGCCCTTCCTCGTGCGCCTGCTTGCCCTCCTGGAGCATGCGGTAGGTCTTGCCGACGCCGGCGGCCATCCCGAGCAGGATGCGGTACCTGCCGCGGGCCGTGAGGTCACGCTCCGAGGAGGTTGTGGACGATCAGGTCGATCAGCTTGATCCCGATGAACGGGAGGATGACGCCGCCGAGCCCGTAGATGCCGAGGTTGCGCCGCAGCAGGGCCGTCGCGCCGATCGCGCGGTAGCGGACGCCCTTGAGCGCAAGCGGGATCAGCGCCACGATGATGAGCGCGTTGAAGATGATCGCGGAGACGATCGCGCTCTTCGGGTCGCCGAGATGCATGATGTTGAGCGAGTTCAACGGTCCGCGACGGCCCGGCTTCGTCGCATAAGTGAAGGCGAACATGGCCGGCAGGATGGCGAAGTACTTCGCGACGTCGTTCGCGATGGAGAACGTTGTCAGCGCGCCGCGCGTGATCAGGAGTTGCTTGCCGACCTCGACGATCTCGATCAGCTTCGTCGGGTTGGAGTCGAGGTCGACCATGTTGCCGGCCTCCTTCGCGGCGGTGGTGCCGGTGTTCATGGCGACGCCGACGTCCGCCTGAGCGAGCGCGGGCGCGTCATTGGTGCCGTCGCCGGTCATGGCGACCATGCGCCCCTTGGCTTGCTCCTCCTTGATCAGCGCCATCTTCGTCTCGGGGGTGGCCTCGGCGAGGAAGTCGTCGACGCCGGCCTCCTGCGCGATCACGGCCGCGGTGACGGGGTTGTCGCCGGTGATCATCACCGTGCGGATGCCCATCTTGCGCAGCTCGTCGAAGCGCTCGCGCATGCCGCCCTTGACGATGTCCTTCAGATGGACAACGCCGAGCGCCCAGTTGTCCCGGGCGACGACGAGCGGCGTGCCGCCCTGCTCGGCGACGCGCTGGACAGCAGCATCGATCTCGGCCGGGGCACGGCCACCCTGCTCGGCGATGAACGCCTTGACGGCGTCGGCTGCTCCCTTGCGGATCAGCGTGCCGTTGGTGTTGACGCCGCTCATGCGCGTCGTCGCGCTGAAGGGGACGAACTCGTGCTCGCCGAGCTCGCGCTCGCGCAGATTGAAGCGCTCCTTCGCCAGCACGACGATCGAGCGGCCCTCCGGGGTTTCGTCGGCGAGCGAGGCAAGCTGCGCCACCTCGGCGAGCTCGCGCTCCTCGACGCCGCTGACGGGCAGGAACTCGGCCGCCTGGCGATTGCCGAGGGTGATCGTGCCGGTCTTGTCGAGCAGCAGCACGTCGACGTCGCCGGAAGCCTCGACGGCGCGGCCCGACATCGCGAGCACGTTGCGCTGCACGAGCCGGTCCATGCCGGCGATGCCGATCGCCGAGAGCAGCGCGCCGATCGTCGTCGGGATGAGCGCGACGAGGAGCGCGATCAGCACCGTCTCCGAGGTCGCCGTGCCCGCATAGAGCGCATAGGGGCGCAGCGTCACGACCGCGGCCAGGAAGGTGATCGTCAGGCCGGCGAGCAGGATGTTGAGCGCGATCTCGTTCGGCGTCTTCCGCCGCTCGGCGCCCTCGACGAGCGCGATCATCCGGTCGAGGAACGACTTCCCCGGCTCCTGGGTCACTTCGATCACGAGCCGGTCCGAGAGCAGCTTCGTGCCGCCGGTGACCGCCGAGCGGTCGCCGCCCGCCTCGCGGATCACGGGCGCCGACTCGCCGGTGATCGCCGACTCGTCGACCGAGCCGACGCCCTCGACGATCTCGCCGTCGGCCGGGATGGCCATCCCGGCCTCGACCACAACGATGTCGCCCTT
>JBEKEH010000165.1:0-5533 GCA_050013935.1 Gaiellaceae bacterium
ACAGCGCCGGGTCGGCCAGCGCCTGCGAGGCCAGGCCCAGAGCAAGGGCGCACACAATGACAGGCAGAAGCAATCTCTTCATCGATCTCATCCGGGACCTCCGTTGCTCGGGTCGGGGCATGGTTACCCATGACGAGTATCGGAGACCGGCAACCGGCTGATAACGGCCGGGGACGTGAAGCCGTCGCCAGGCCAGACGGCGGCTGCAACGGCTCGTCGGACGCGGCCGGTTTGGGGCGATGAGCTACGTCCAGCTTCGAATGGGTACAACGGGAACAGCAGTCGGTGCGATCGGACGGTCGAGGAATCTCGTAGTGCCCACCTACACGCGTTACACGGCAGGCGCTGGGCCAGCGGTCCAGCGGGCCTTGTGGCTGCGCGTGACCAGGGTGGTCGTGGTCGCGCTGGTCTGCTTTGGGGCGGTCACGGCCGGCACGCTCGCAGGTGTTCTGCAGCGCACGGCGGCCCAGGTGGGCAGGAACGACCCCCAGGAGGTACAGGCCGCCAGGTCCCAGCTGACCGCCCCGCTGCCCGGCAAGCCGCTCGACATCCTCGTCCTGGGCAGCGACCGGCGCGTCGGGCAGCCGTATCTGGGAGCGCGCTCCGACACGCTGCTGCTCGTGCGTCTCGATCCCCAGACGGGCAGCATCTCGATGCTCTCGGTGCCGCGCGATCTGCTGGTGACGATCCCGGGCTACGGTCAGAACAAGATCAACGCCGCCTATTCGTTCGGTGGCGCCAAACTGTCGCTCGAGGTCGTCGAGCAGCTGCTCGGCGTGCCCATAAACGACTTCGTCGACATCAACTTCGACGGCTTCATCGCCGTGATCAACAAGCTCGGCGGCGCCTACCTGATGATCGATCACCGCTACTACAACAACACCGCTGTGACGGACTACGCCTCGATCGACCTGCAGCCCGGCTATCAGCTCCTAAGCGGCGCGCAGGCGCTCAGCTGGGTGCGCTACCGTCACGACCAGAACGGCGATTTCACGCGCATCGTGCGGCAGCAGATCTTTCTGCGCGAGATGAAGCGCGAGCTGATGGGCTCGGCCACGCTCTCGAGCCTGCCGCGGTTCCTGTCGGCGATGCGTATCGTATCGCGCAACGTCACCTCCGACATCTCGAGCCTGGGCAAGCTCTACCAGGTGCTCACGCTGGCGCTGTCGCTGAACACCAACCACATCTACCAGACGCACATCGACGGTTCGACGCCGACGATCGGCGGCATCTCCTACGTCGTGGCGAGTCCGCAGCAGGTGCAGACGGCAGTCCACGAGTTCCTGCACCCCACGCAGGCCCCGAGCCGGTCACCGTCCGGTGCGACGGCGGCGACCCGGCCCGCAACCGGCGCGACGGGGGCCGCCGGGTCGGCGTCGCCCGCGGCCCGGGGCGCAAAGACGGTCATCACCGACTCGCCGTACCATGTGGCCCTGTGGCGCGCGCTGCAGAGGCGGTCGGGCCTGCCACTCTTCATGCCGGCCGGCTTGCCGAACGGCCTGGGCTACGACCAGTTCCGCGCGTACACGGTGCCGACCGGGTCGGGCGCGGCCGGGGCGGCCGTCGCCGTCGGTACGACCGCGCAGGGGGGCGTCGCAAGCCTCACGGCCTGCTGCGCCGGAGCGGCGGCGGCGCGGATCCACCCGAGCCTCGTGACGGCGTTCATGCCCAACATGGCGGCGGGCTGGGTCTCGATGGAGCTCGGCATCCGCGGCCCGGTCGGTGCGCCTTGCACCGCGTGCGCCGCCTCGGCGATGGCGCTCGGTGAGGGCTACGACGCGATCCGGCTCGGGCGGGCAGAGGTGATGCTCTGCGGCGGCAGCGAGGCGGGAATCACGCCGCTCGCGATGGCGGGCTTCGCCGCGATGCGCGCGCTCTCGCGCTGGAACGACGATCCGGTCCGCGCGAGCCGTCCTTTCGACGCGGCTCGCAACGGCTTCGTGATGGGGGAAGGCGCCGCGGTGCTCGTGCTCGAGGAGCTGGAGCACGCCCGCACGCGCGGTGCGACCGTCTACGCGGAGCTCGCGGGCTACGGCGTCAGCTCGGACGCCTACCACATGACCGAGCCCGATCCGATCGGCGCCGGCCAGGCGCGTGCGATGCGGGCCGCGCTCGACGACGCCGGCCTCGACCCGGCCGATGTCGACTACGTGAACGCGCACGCGAGCTCGACCGAGATCGGCGACGCGACGGAGACGGTGGCGCTCAAGCGCGCGTTCGGCGAGGAGAAGGCGCGCTCGATCCCCGTCTCGTCGATCAAGGGGGCGACCGGGCACTGCCTCGGCGCCGCGGGCGCGATCGAGGCGGTGGCCACGGTGCTCGCCGTCCGAGACGACGTCGTTCCGCCCACGATCAACTACGAGGTCGCCGACCCGTCCTGCGATCTCGACTACGTGCCGAACGAGGCCCGAAGCGTCCCCGTGCGGGTCGCGCTCAGCAACAGCTTCGGCTTCGGCGGGCACAACGCGGTGCTCGCCTTCCGCAAGCCCTCGATCTGAGCCGCACTCCGGCGCTCAGGCGAGGATGCGGACGGCGGTCTCGACCGGGCAGCCGCTGCGCAGGAGGCGCGCGGCCAGATGAAGGTCGACGTCGGGCCGGCCGCTGAGGAGCAGCGCATCGCTGCTCGGGTAGCCGGCGCGTTCCAGCTGCTGGAGCCGCCACCGTCGCACCCAGTCGAGCGACTCCGAGGGTGTCGTGAGCGTCGTCGACGTCATGCGACCATCATGCCCGAAGGAGCCGATGGCGCCGTCGGCGCTCTCCCGCGACCTCTGGGGGCCATCCGCGGAGCCGCGCTGCGGGAACGCCGCAGCACGCAGCCCAGTGCCGCTAGCCGAGGATGAGCTGCGCGAGCACGAGCTTCGCGATGATCGCAACGGGATAGACGCTCGCGTAGCCGAGGTTCAGCTCGCGGTCGTCGTCGAGCTGCTCGGCGGCGAAGGCGAGCACCGCCGGCTGGGTCTGGGCGCCGGCGATCAGGCCGGAGAGCGTCTCCGGCGCCAGCCGGAGCAGGCGTGTACCGGCCAGGAGCAGCAGGGACACCGCCGCGCTCGTTGCCACGAGCCCGGCGAGGAAGACGTACGCCGACGACGGGTCGGACAGCGCGGAGCCGAACGTGCTGCCCGCCCGGATGCCGATGCCGGCGAGGAAGACGACGACCCCGAACTGGCGCAGCGTCAGCGACGCGGTGTACGGCAGCTGCCAGACGAGGGGCCCCGTGCGGCTGAGCGCCCCGAGCGCGAGGCCGACGAGGAGCGGGCCGCCCGCAAAGCCGAGTTCGAACGTCCCGCCGCCCGGGAGGGGAAACGGAATCGCTCCGAGCGCCAGGCCGGCCGCGATGCCGAGGCTGAACGAGAGCACGTCGATCTCGCCGAGCGCGCGATACGAGTCGCCGAAGAACCGGGTGACCTCGGCCATCCGGTTGCGGGGGCAGACGACGCGCACGCGGTCGCCGAGCTCGAGCTGCATCTCCGGCTCGGCGACGAGGTCGACGTCGCCGCGCCGCACGCGCGTGACCGTCGCCTCGTAGCGGCCGTCCAGGTCGAAGTCCGCGAGCCGCCGCCCTGCGACGCGCCGGCTCGAGACGACGATCCGGCGGAAGTCGAGCTCGTGCCGGTCGAGCTCGATCCGGTCGCGTGCCTCGTGGCCGAGCTCCGCGACGACCTCCTCGACGTCCTCCGGCAGGCCGACGACGCTCAGGACGTCGCCCGGCTCCGGCGCGACCTCGTCCGTGGCCACCGCGAGCGAGCCGCCGTGCCGGATCCGGCCGAAGGTGACGGCCGCCGGGTGGCGCTGCCGCAGCTGCCCGAGAGCCGCGATCGGATGGTCGACGACGACGCTCCGCGAGACGATCGGCGCCCGCTTCGTGCGCCGCCGCCGCAGCACCATCTGCACGGCGAGCAGCGGCAGCAGCACGCCCAGCGGGTAGCTCAGCGAATAGCCGATCACCGGAGCGGCGGCGACCGTGGCGGGCGCGTGCTTCAGCGACTCGAGCAGCGCAGCGAGCGCGGGCGTGTTCGTCTGGCCGCCGGCGAACGCGCCCGCGACCGAGGCACGCGTCGCGCCCGTGACGACGTGGATCAGAAAGGCGCCGCCGGCGGCGGCGGTCAGCGCGACCAGCATGACGGCATTCGCGGCGAGTCCGCGCCGCCGCAGCACGCCGACGAAGCCCGGCCCGCACGCGAGGCCGGTCGTGTAGACGAAGACGGCGAGGCCGAGCACCCAGATCGCCTCCGGCAGCGCGAGCTTCGAGTCGAGTGCACCGAGCGCGATGCCGGCAAAGAGCACGGCGGCGACCCCGAACGAGAAGCCGCGCACCCGGATCCGCGCTCCCAGCACACCCACCGCCGCCACGACGAAGAGCAGCAGGACGGGGTTGTCCTCGAGGACGCGCACGCTCTCAGGGTCGTCGCGCCGTTGTCGGCTCGCATCGGTGTCCGGCCGTAAGCGGGTTACGGCAAGAACACGACCCGCCCCCTGTGGTCGCCGCGGATGGCGGCGCCGCGCTACGGCCCCATTATGGGCGGGAGATGGCGAACGAGACGGTCTTCCGGCGCTATCCCGGCAACCCCGTCGTCACGGCGGCGGCGGTGCCGCGGGCGAACAGCATCCACAACTCGGCGATCGTCAAGCGCGGCGACGGCGACTACGCGGGCGTCTTCCGCGTGGACGAGATCAGCATGGACTTCACGCTCCACGTCGGCTTCAGCACCGACGGGATCGACTGGACGATCGACCCCGAGCCGCTGACGATGGAGAGCGGCGACCCCGAGGTCGTGATGACTGCGCACAGCTACGACCCGCGGCTGACACGGCTCGGCGACACCTACTACCTCACCTGGTGCAACGCCGGCGCGCAGGGGCCGGCGATCGGGCTCGCGACCACCGAGGACTTCCGGACGTTCAGGCAGTGGGAGAACATGCTGCCGCCGCCCAACCGGAACTGCGTCGTCTTCCCGCGCACGATCGGCGGCGAGTACGCGATCTACCACCGGCCGTCGGACCGCGGGCACACGCCGTTCGGCGACATCTTCTACGCGACGAGCCCCGATCTCGTGCACTGGGGCCGGCACCGCTTCGTGTTCGGGCCCCGGGACGGCTGGCAGTCGCTGAAGGTCGGCCCCGGCCCGCATCCGATCGAGACGGACGAGGGCTGGCTGCTCATCTACCACGGCGTCTGGCAGAGCTGCAACGGCTACCTCTACTACGTCGGCGGTGCGCTGCTCGACCGCGACGAGCCGTGGCGCGTGCGCTACCGCACGAAGGACTATCTACTCGCGCCGACGGAGCCGTACGAGCGGGTTGGCGACGTGCCGAACGTCTGCTTCCCGAGCTCGGCCGTCGTCGAGGGCGACACGCTCCGCCTCTACTACGGGTGCGCGGACACGTGCATCGGCATGGCGGAGGCGAAGCTCTCCGAGCTCGTCGAGTTCGTCAAGGCGCACAGCTACTAGTGGACGCGGTCATAAGTTCGTTCGTGTCTGGCGGTTCGCAAACCAAGCAGGCCTAGGACGCAGGGAGGCCGCATACCCGTAGG
>JBEKEH010000166.1:0-5527 GCA_050013935.1 Gaiellaceae bacterium
CCAGCGAGGGCAAAAACACCCGCGAAGCAATCCGCTGCCTCAAGCGCTACCTCGCCCGCCACCTCTACCGACTCCTCGAAACGATGCCAACACCCACTTGACACCCATAGAAGCATCGTTGTCCGCGACGAACGTCGGGTCTCCGGCGCCGATGTAGAAGGCCAGGAGCGTCGGATAGCGCGCGAGTTGCCCGACAAGGCCGGGGACGAGCATGTGCACGCTCGCGTACGCGTTATCCCCGTCCGTGCCGACGTCGAGCGTCTCCCGGCCGGTCGGATCCGTCGGCCGGAAGTAGCCGCTCCACGACTCGATCGCCGCAAAGGTCGCCGGGTGGTGCAGGCCGAGGATGGTGGCGCCGTAGCCGCCTGCCGAGACACCGACGATCGCGCGCCCGGACCGGTTCCGGATCGTCCGGAAGTGCGCGTCGACATACCGCGGCAGCTCGACTGCGAGTGCGGTCTCCCAGTTGCGCCCCGGCCCCCAATCGTGGTACTCGGGATCGCCGTTCGTCGTCCGCGTGCCCTGCGGCACGATGAGGATCGCCGGCAGCGCTGTCCGGTCGAGCGCAGCGGCGACCCAGGAGACGGACTCGTACGAGGTGGGTCCGGCCGGCAGGCCGTGGAGGAAGTAGACGACCGGGTACCGCTTGCCGCTCGTCGCATAGCCGGCGGGGAGATGGACGAGGAAGTGGAGGCGGCTCTTGAGCGCGGCGGACGAGAACGAGGTCGTCAGGGGCTCCGCTGCCGTGCCGGAGTGGCCCGCCGCCGAGGCGGCCGCCCCGACGAAGGCCGCCGCGGCTGCAAGCGTCGCAAAGAGGATCCTGAAAGGCATCTCCTCGTCCCAGCCTGACGCCCCTGCGTAAGAAGAAACTCATAGCGACGTAAGAGGCGCGTGAGAACCGCGGCCAGCCTTCCTCCGGTTGTGGGCGACATATGTGTGGTGTGCTCGCCGGTTTGCCTCCGCCCGCCGCTGCGATCCCGCACCGACCGGTGGCGATCGTCGCGACACTGGAGCGAACCTCGCGCGAGTTGGACAGCGCGATCGAGCACTGGAACAAGTCTGGGCAGCCGCCGCGCGACGTAACCCTGTTCGCGCTCTACCAGCAGCGGGTGATCCGGCTGCTCGCGAACAACGCACGGCTTGCGAGACCGGTACTCGAACGCGACCCGGCCGTGCGCGACGACGTGGTTGCGCTGCGGGAGCTCGGCCGGTTGGCCGCGCCGCCTTCCGGCTCGGGCACGCTGCTCCAGACCGGCCCGGCCGCGCCGGCGAAACGCCTACTCGGTTGGCACCGGGAGGCGCAGCGGCGCTTCGGCGTCCGGTGGCAGCTGCTGGCGGCCATCAACTTCGTCGAGTCCGCCTTCAACAAGGTCCGCAACCCGACGGGGATCGGCGCGCAAGGCCCGATGCAGTTCGAGCCGGCCATGTGGCACGCCTACGGTCTCGGCGGCAATGTCGACGATCCGCATGACGCAATCATCGGCGCTGCCAACTACCTCGCTGCGAACCGCGGCGCCAAAGACGAGCGGAACGCTCTCGCTCACTACACCCCTCGCCTCTCTACGGCGACGCCGTTCTCCGCTACGCAAACCGGATCGCGCGCGATCGCGACGCGTTCTACGTCTACTACAGCTGGCAGGTCGACATCCGGACACGAGGCGGAGCCCACCGACTCACCGGACCTCGCTGACAGCTCACCACCACCGACCGCACGCGCCCGAATGTAGTCATCCCGCAAGCGCGCCACCCCTCCCTGTGCGGGCGCTTCTGGACGATCAGACCGCGCCGCCGCGGCCGGCTACCGGCTGGCTCAGACTCTCAGGCGTCAGGCCGCGCTCCATGAGTGCCGACAGGAGAGGGTCGAGGGCCGCCGCGGTGCGACGCCAGCTTTGCGGGGCCGAGTAGTGGTCAGCGTCGTGGAGGAGCACCACGTCGCCGGGGGCAAGGCGGTGGAGGATCCGCTCGACGATCGAGTCGGCGGTGGCGCGCCTCTCCCAGTCGTGGCCGTCTCGCCGCCAGAGGACGACTTCCCAACCCATGCGCCGGGCAACCGCGAGTGCGGGGGTCGTGAGGATCCCGTAGGGGGGACGGTAGTGGAGAGGCTCGCGGCCGGTGGCCGAGGCGATCAGCTCGGTCGCGTGCAGAAGGTCGTTGCGCACTTGCGTCGGCGTGAGACGCATCAGGTTGCGGTGGCGGTGGCAGTGAACGCCCACCTGGTGACCGGCCGCCACGATCTCGGCCGCCAGAGCAGGCCAGCGCTCGACCTGCTCGCCCACGAGAAAGAAGGTCGCCGGCGCCCCTACGCGCTCGAGCGCGGCCAGGACCGCCGGCGTACCCTCGGGATGCGGGCCGTCGTCGAAGGTGAGCGCGACAGCGTCTTCCCGCTCGATCGTCGCCCGTACGCCCAGGAGCCGGCGCAGCGGACCCGAGACGACGGCCGCCGCGGGAACCCAGTAGCCGGCCGCGGCGGCCACTGCCGCTCCGGCGCCGCAGGCAAGCCGTCTATGGTGCGAAACATTCATGCCGGGCATCTTGACGGGAACCGTCGCCGCCCTGGGCGCCTCCGCGTTCTACGCCGTCGGAATCGCGCTGCAAGCGCTCGAGGCCCGCGTGGCGCCGGCGAGGCAGGCTCTGCGCCTTGCCCTGTTTCGCCGGCTCGTTGCGCGTCGGCGCTGGGTCGCGGGCACTGCGCTGGGCCTAGCCGGCTGGGCATTGCAGGCCTTTGCGCTCACGCACGCGCCGCTCACCCTGGTGCAGCCGCTGCTTGGTGCAAGTCTTGTCTTCGTGCTTGCGATCGCGATCTGGCGGCTCGGCGAGCACGTCCACACCGGCGACGTGGTCGCCGTGCTCGCGATCGCGGCAGGCGTGCCCCTGCTCGCGCTTACGGCACCGGAGCGGCAGGCCGCTCACGCCGTCGGCGTGCGGCTGTGGGTCTCGCTCGCGGTGCTCGGCGCAGCTGCGCTGTCGCCGCTTGCCCTGCGCGGCTCCGCGCGCGCGGCCAGCATTCTCGTGCCCGTGGGAGCGGGACTGGCGTACTCGTGGGACAGTCTCGCGACGAAGTTCGCCGCCGACGACTACACGCGTCAGCTCTGGCCGGGGCTCGTGGTCTGGTTCGTTGCGATGATTGTCGCGTCGGGGCTCGGTACGTTGGGCGAGATGTCGGCGCTGCAGCGCCGACCCGTGGCGCAGGTGGCGCCGATCGTGTTCGCGCTGACGACGTTCGTGCCAGTTGCGTTGGCGCCGCTGGTCGCGCGCGAGTGGTGGCCGGCGTCCGCGTGGCGCGCGTGCGGCCTCGCGCTCTCGCTGCTGCTCGTCGGCGGCGGGGCACTTGCGCTCGCCCGATCGAAGCCGGTCGCGCGGGTCCTCGCAGCCGAAGCGACGAGCTCCTCGAGCGAGACTCCGCGCAGCCCGCGCGAGGAAAGACCGGCGACGACTGCGGCGAGCGGCCGGCCGGCGTAGCCGCGCACGCGCACCAAGACGACCTCGCCTGCCTGAAGCTTCGCCGCCGCCGCCGGCTCCACCGGTTGCCCGCCCACATCCTTGGCGATCAAGTAGTCGCCCAGGGTGAACGCGGACGGCGAGGGCAGGTAGTAGAAGCGCCGGCCGAGCGCGAGCGCCTGGACGAGAGCGCGCAACCGGGCGCGGAACCGGAGGAACCCAGTCGTTCCGCCCGACGAGACGGTGGGGAGGAACCGGTCGCCGAGCCTCGCGACCGCCGAAACGGTTGCCGGCGCCGGCGGTCGCGAGATCGCGAAGGACGCGTGGAGTCCCGAACGCGCGAGCTCTCGTGCGAGGTTCGGGATCCGCGACGGAGGCGCCTCCACGACCAGCCCGACCTCGGGCGCGGACGTGTCGACGCGGGTCAGGCTTTCGAGGTCAAACGCCTTTGCGACCAACGGGTACGGAGCCGGGCTGGCGAACGTCCAGCCAGTGAAGACGAGCATGCACGTCGTGGCAAGCGCCGCCACCAGCACCGGCCGGCGCGTGCGGGCCGGCTGTACCCGGGCCTCCACGCCGAGGATCGCCGCTGCAAGATCATCGCCGTGGGGGAATGAGGACGGCAGGCGTCGAGGCTCGTCCAGGAGCTGTGTCAGGCACTCGGTCAGCTGGGCACTCGAGCGCGGCACCTCCGCCAGGCCGAGCGCAGCGAGGGCCCGTGCGTTGTCGCGCGAATGCCCGGGGGGCGAGCCGAACGCGATGACCCGGCATCCTGCAGAGAGCGCCTCGAGGCAGGTCACACCGACCGTCGAGTCGACCAGGACGTCGGCGCCCGCCAGCAGCTCGGGCATCCGCTCGGTGAAGGGCAGAACGCGAACGCGGTCATCCGAGCCGAGCCGCCGCTCCAGCCGGCGCCGCAGCGGCTCGTTGTTGCCGCAGAGACAGACGACGATCAGCTCGGGCACCGCGAGCGCCGCGCGCGCCGCCGCCTCGACCTCGCCCACGCCCCAACCCCCTCCCGAGATCACGACGACCGGCCCGTCCGGGGGCAGGCCAAGGGCCCGGCGGCCCTCCAGCCTGGAGCGCGGCGAGCGGAACGACGCCGCGACGATCGGCTCGACCACGCGTGCGCTTCCCGGCCCCGCCACCCGCTCGACGGCCGGCCGGCATCGCTCGTGCATCACAAGGTGCAAATCCACCCCCGGGTGCGACCAGAGAGCATGCACCCCGAAGTCGGTGATCGTCGCCACCACCGGAACGGTCACACGCTTCCGGCGCTTCAAATACCCGAGCACGTTCGTAACGGCGGGATGCGTCGAGATGACCAGGGCCGGCTCGCACCGCTCGATCAGCCGCCGTAGCGGGCGCGCCCCCAGCCGCGCCAGCCCCGCACGGGCCAGCGCACGCGTAGGCGGAAAGCGCGTAAACAAGAGGTACTCCAGCCCGTACGTCCAGCGCAGCCAGCGCACCTGGATCCGGTAGGCGTCGCGACTGAAGAACGGGATCAGACGACCCATGCCCTGGCGCAGCGCGTCCCGGGTGACCGTCTCGACTCCCGCTGCTTCGAGCTCAGCCGCAAGCACCCGTGCCGCGCTCGCATGCCCTTCCCCCTCCTCACAGTAGAGGACGAGCGCGCGCATTCCTTCACCGGCCAAACCTGCAACCTCACCCTTGCGGCTGTCGGCCTGTGGGGCGCGCAAACTCGGTTTCGCCTGGAAACTCAATGGGTTCGCCAACCGGAACCGAGTTTATGCACGCCACAGCGTTCGAACGGTTAAGGCTTCTTCCCGATCCCCAACCATTTGCGGATCTTTGCGATGATGCTGGTCATACGGCGACTCTACGCCGTTTGGAGCTCACCCGACAAAGGCCGCACGTCGACCGAGCGGCGGGGCCTGCGCCAACGGCCGGCCCGTTGCGGGTACGGTTGCCCGGGTGCGCCGGGTCCTGCTTCTCTCAGCCTGCGCCGCGCTCGCGGCCACCGGAGTCGCAACCGCGTCGCCGCCCTCGCTCCTGCACCCCGCGACGCTGACGGCGAAGGCGCCGGCGGTCTACTCCGTCGCCTTCGCCACGACGCAGGGGACGTTCG
>JBEKEH010000167.1:0-5485 GCA_050013935.1 Gaiellaceae bacterium
GGAGTCGTAGAATCGCAGTGCAGTGCGGGCTCAGAGCCGCAGCCGAGTCCCGGCACCGCTTCGAGGCTGAATCCCGACCGAAGCGAGGGTGACATGGAGACATTCGGTTACCGGTTTTCGTTCGGCCCGTGGAACATCCACGAAGGAGCCGATCCGTTCGGCCCGACGGTGCGCCCGTCGCGCACGTTCGACGACAAGCTCGCCGTCTACAGGGAGCTGGGCTTCGACTTCGTGCAGCTGCACGACGACGACGCCGTGCCCGGCCTCGACGATCTGTCGGCAGCCGAGATCTCCCGCGCGGCGCAGGCTCTCCGCCGGAAGCTGTCGGACAACGGCCTGACTGCGGAGTTCGTCGCACCGCGCCTGTGGGAGCACCCTCTCACGATTGACGGCGCCTACACCTCGAACGATCCCCAGGCTCGCGCCTACGCGATCGAGCGGTCGAAGAAGGCCGTCGCCATCGCCGGTGAGCTCGCCACCGATCTCATCGTCCTGTGGCTGGCGCGCGAAGGCACGTACCTGCGCGAGGCCAAGGATGCGACGAGGGCGGCGCATCAGCTCGTGGAGGCGATCGACGTGATGCTGGACTGCGATCCGAACGTGCGGATCGCCGTCGAGCCCAAGCCCAACGAGCCGATGGACATCGCGTACATCCCGACGATGGGACATGCGCTCGCGCTGGCGTCCCGGGCGAGTGCGCCCGAGCGTGTCGGTGCACTGATGGAGACTGCGCACGCCCAGCTTGCCGGGCTGGACCCGGCGGACGAGATCGCGTTTGCGCTCGCGTTCGACAAGTTATGGAGCGTGCATCTCAACGACCAGAACGGCCTGAAGTACGACCAGGACCGGGCGTTTGGCTCCGTGAACATCCGGACGGCGTTCAACCAGGTGCGCGTCCTCGACGAGAACCGCTACTGGGAGAAGGGCGTCGTCGGCCTGGACGTGAAGGCGCTCCGCACGCAGCCGGCCGACGTCGCCACGAAGCACCTGCGAAACAGCATGAACGTGTTCGTCCGGCTCGTCGCGCTCAGCCGCTCGCTCGACCGGGACGCAGTCGAGAAGCTGATCGCCGCGCGGGACTACGAGGAGCTCGACTGGCTGATCCTCGACCACCTGGTCGGGGGTCGCTGAGTCACACGTGGGCCGCGGAGCGGCCCACGATGGTCAGCAAGAGCGCGCGTTGCCTACGCGTCCGCGTGGAGGCGACCTAGCCGGACTCGTCGGGCAGCGCGCGCGTCTCGGTGATCAGCTTCGGGTGGAGGCTGGGGTCGTCGAGGCGCCAGGTGCGCACGCAGCCCCAGCCGTCCTTGACGTACGAGGCGTGCGTCGTGTCGGCGTCGAGGGCGCTCTCCTCGGGAGAGAAGGTCTCCTCGGTCGCGTCTTCGGGATGCTGCGAAGCGGCGACGAGGAAGTGCGGGCAGACCGCCCAGAGGCGGGCGGTGAGCGGGGCAAGGAGCCCAGACGCGATGTACAGGTCGACCTCCCAGGAGAGCTCGATGCTCTCGTCGCCGCGAAAGGCGCAACTCGGCCGCTCGTGCGTCTCGATGCCGCCGGCGAGCATCTGCTCGGTGAGCGGGCCGGCTGGCAGCAAGCCCTTCGGTTCTGCTGGGTCAGGTTCGAAGCTGGCGGCGTAGTCGAGCAGCTGCGCGACCGACTCCGCGTCGCTGCCTTTGAGGATGAGCCAGTCGTCGTCGAGCGCGTACCCACGCGGGTCGAGGCTCGCGATCTGGAGGATGCGGGCGAGCGGGGCGATCAGATCCGGAACAGCTCCCGGACCGAGTTCGCCGTCGGCTCCGAGGGGCAGAAGCTGGACGGTCATCGCTAACCTTTAATTATTGTAGCGCAGATTGGCGTAGATCGTGATAATCTGCACAAATGGTTCGCGAATCCGGCCGTGACGCCACCCCCGGATCGAGGTTCTCAGGCTTGACGGTGTAGTCGAAACGCTCGACGCGTCAGGTGACCGACCTCCGGGTTAACTAACCGAGAACGCTTGCGGCGGCGGCAGCTCGATCACGGCGCAGTCTCGGCAGACGTCGCGGGCGAGATCGCGGACCGCAGGATCTTCCGAGAAGACGACGATCTGGCGCTCCTCGGCCACTTCGCGCAGAACCTCGAGCGCATGCGATACGCGCCGGCGGTCACCGCGTACATCGCGTCCTGGTACGCGCGGAGGAAGAAATAGAACGCCTTGACCGTTCCAGGGGTTCCGCGTTCAGCCGTGCAACCCCGTACAGGAAACGGAAAGGCCCCGTTTCCGGGGCCTTTCGAGTAGCGGGGCGGGATTTGAACCTGCGACCTCCGGGTGATGCGCCCTGAGGTCGGCGTGAAACGCGGGCGCGCCGATTAGGTCGGTCTCGAAGTCCTCCGAGGGCGCATTGCGGTGCGACTAGCTCTTGCCGCATCTTGCTCGTTGCGATATCATTTAAGTATCACAAAGATAGCCGAGTCAATCCGGCATGAACGACGGAGGCGCACCATGAGTAGCGAACGCCAAGCAACGGTCTGGTCGGGCTGGCCGATGCTGGCCTTGACCATCGCGCTGTACATCTTCGGCTCGGTAATGCTCGCCCTGGGCGGGAGGTGGATGATCTGGGTCGGGCTCGCCGTGCTCGTGCTGGCGGTGCTGTGCTCGCGGGGCTTCTTCACGTTGCAGCCCAACGAGGCGCGCGTTCTGATCCTGTTCGGCCGCTACAAGGGGACGACGCGGCAGGTCGGGTTCCTCTGGGGCAACCCCTTCTTCAGCAATGGCTCCTTGCCGGGCAAGCGCGGCTTGGGGCTCAGCCGCGCCGACGCGGCCGGCAGCCAGACCGTCCGGCGCCTGGCCCGCTACAAGATCTCGCTGCGCGCCCGCACCCTCAACGGCGAACGGCTCAAGGTCAACGACCGGGCCGGCAACCCGGTCGACATCGCCGCAGTCGTGGTGTGGCATGTCCAGGACACGGCCCAGGCGATCTTCGACGTCGACGACTTCGAGGCCTACGTCGGCATGCAGAGCGAGACCGCGCTCAGGCATCTGGCCACCTCCTACGCGTACGACCACGGCGAGGGCGAGGAGACAGCGATCACCCTGCGCGGCAATGTTGACGAGGTGTCGGAGGCGTTGAAGGCGGAGCTGGGCCAGCGGCTGGCCAAGGCCGGCGTCGCGGTCGACGAAGCACGCCTGACGCACCTGGCCTATGCGCCGGAGATCGCCCAGGCGATGCTGCGCCGCCAGCAGGCCGAGGCCGTGATCGCCGCACGGCAGAAGATCGTGCAGGGCGCCGTCGGCATGGTCGACCAGGCGCTGCACATGCTCAGCGAAAAACAGGTGGTCGAGCTCGACGAGGAACGAAAGGCGGCCATGGTGAGCAACCTGATGGTCGTGCTCTGCGGGGAATCCCCGGTGAGCCCGATCGTCAACACCGGGACGCTCTATCAGTGAGGACGGGGTGACAGCACGCAAGCAGTTCCTGCTGCGCATCGACCCCGAGCTATGGCGCGAACTCGAGCGCTGGGCCGCCGATGACCTGCGCTCGGTCAACGCCCAGATCGAATGGCTGCTACGCGAGGCCGTACACCGGCGCAAAGGAAAGCGGACCGGAACGGCCGAGAGCGCATCCTCCGAGTAGTGCAACGACCTTCACAGGTCGCGTGGCCGAACGCGCTTGTCGCCTGATCCCCACCACTGCCAGGCGCGCCGTGGCAAAAGTCTGGCAAAAGTCGAGAGCCACGATCTCGCCCTACGAAACAGAAAGGCCCCGTTTCCGGGGCCTTTCGAGTAGCGGGGGCGGGATTTGAACCCGCGACCTCCGGGTTATGAGCCCGGCGAGCTACCTGGCTGCTCCACCCCGCGTCGCGTAGGTGAATTCTAGCACCGCCCCGCCCGCGGTTACGATCTGCGGCATGTGGGACTGGGCGATCTACGGCGCGCTGATCGCCGGCACGCTGGCCGCCCTCGCGGCGCTCGCGTTCCTCGGCGTGCGCGTGCTCCAGGGGTGGCGGGCGCTGAAGCGGCTGCGCCGGCACCTCGGCAAGGAGCTCGAGCGGCTCGCCGACCTCGGCGAGGCCACGACCGACAGGGTCGCGGCCGCGTCGGACACGGCGGAGGTCGAGGCGAGCCTCACGCGGCTGCGCGTCACGCTCGCCCGGTTGGCCGTCCTGCGCGCGGCGCTCGGCGAGGCCGGCGGCACGTTCGGCTTCGCTGCCGCGGTCTTCTCGCGCAAGTGAGAGTCGCCGGCGTCGACCTCGGCACGAACACGACGCGGCTGCTCGTCGCGGACGTGAACGACGGCCGCCTCGAGGAGGTGCACCGCGAGACGCGGATCACGCGGCTCGGCGAGGGGGTCGACGGGCGCCGCCGCCTCCTCCCCGCGCCGATCGCGCGCGTGCGCAACGTGCTCGCCGACTACCGGCGCATCCTCGAGGCCCTCGGCGCCGAGCGCACGCTGGCAGTCGCGACGAGCGCCGTGCGCGACGCCGAGAACGGCGAGGCTTTCCTCGGCGAGGTCGAGTGGAGCTACGGCTTCGCGACGCGCCTGCTCACGGGTGACGAGGAGGCACTCCTGACGAGGCGCGGCGTCGAACCGGCCCCGGGCACGCTCGTCCTCGACATCGGCGGCGGCTCGACGGAGCTGATCGTCGACGGCTTCCACGCGAGCCTCGAGCTCGGCTCGGTGCGCCACACCGAGCGCTTCCTGCACGGCGACCCGCCCACACCGCACGAGCTCGCCCAGTGTGCGGGCGCCGCGCGCTCGCTGCTCGCCGAGCACGTGCCGGACGAGGTGCGGCGGCGCGTGACCGGCGCGATCGGAGTCGCAGGCACGCTGACGACGCTCGCAGCGCTCGACCTCGGCCTCGAGCGCTACGACCGAGCGCGTGTGCACGGCCACCGGCTCGGCCGCGAGACCGCCCGCGCGCAGCTCGAGCGGCTGGCGGCGCTCACCGTCGCCGAGCGGCGCGCGCTGCCCGCGATGGAGCCCGGCCGCGCGCCGGTGATCGTCGCAGGCGCCGTCATCCTCGCCGAGACGCTCGACCTCTTCGGCCTCGAAGCGATCGAGGTGAGCGAGCACGACCTCCTCGACGGCGCCGCACTCGCCGCGGCCGAGCTGCCCACGCCCGACGAGGACGCCGTACCGCACACATGCTGCTGAGGCGCGGCCGGCGCTGCCCTAGAGGAGAACCGCCTCCTCGCCGGGCTCGCCCGCCGGCGGCTCGTCCTCGGCGAGCCGGCGCTGCACGACGGCGCGCGAGAGCACGCCGACGAGCCTGCCGTCCTCGACGACCGGCACGCGCTCGAGGTCCCGCTCCTCGAGCATGTGGAACGCCTCGTCGAGCGGAACCGAGACGTCGAGCGTGAAGAGCGGCGGCTCGGCGATGTCGCCCAGTCGCACCGCGGAAGAGTCGAGCCCGCGCGCGACGACCTCGCGCACGAGCGTCTTGCGCGTGATCACGCCGACGAGCCTGCCGGCGTCGTCGCCCACGAACACGGCGCGCACGTCCGGGC
>JBEKEH010000168.1:0-5468 GCA_050013935.1 Gaiellaceae bacterium
GTGCGGGCCGCGTCCTGGGCGCGCGAGCAGTCCGGCGGGCTGCCGGTGCAGGGCGTGGACGAGGGGGAGCGCCTGAAGATCGAGGCGCTGCGCGACCGCATCCTGGAGATCGGTGAGGACGCGGCGTACGCGGAGGCGTTCCCGGAGAACGCCGTCACGTAGGCCCGGCTAGTTCCTCTCGGCGGCGTGCCGCCGGTTCCGGGCGGGTGAAAACGGCGATGATCGGGTGGTCGTCTGCGGACGCCCCTCGATAGATCCCTCGATACGAGGGAGAAACGCTCGCATCGGCGTGTAGAGCGTGCTTGTCGATGCTGCCGCGGTGCGTTCATGGTGCGCTAAGGGGCTAAGCGGGTCCTCGGCTCTGCCTGTCGTGGTTCCCGCATTCTGCGACAGGCCGGGTGCGCCGATGGAATCGGCTGTGACCCTCCTGCCTTCGGATCGACGGTGCTTCTGTGCCATGTGGTGGTTTTGCCTGGTGCAAATGCTCGGGCCGCTTTTGCCTGCAAGTTCGAGCTGATCGAAGAAGTCGACGACCCGCGCGTAGAGGTCTAGATCGATCACGGTGACAAGCCTGGTAACAGGCGCGGACGGAATGTGTGTAAGCCTCGATCCCACTGGCAGAGTGATACGCGTGCCGCACATCCCACAGGGAGTGATCGTCCCGCGGTGGCAGGAGCTCCCGTCGGGGCTCCTCGTCCCGAGCAGCGTTGGCGATCGTCTTCAGGTCGAACGAGAGCAGCACCCGGCGCACCTCCCCGCCGAGCTCCGCGTGGAGCCGCATCCTGTAGCTGTAGTGGACGCGCTACCGCACTCCGGCGACCAGCTCGCTGGTGCGCTGAACGAAGCAGAGCTTGGGCTCGAACCGGCCACCCTCGACGAGCTGATCGCCACCGTTCAGCAGCTGCCGTTCGAGCACTCGTTCCTCCTTGTCGCACGACTGGCGGCCGCGGTATGGCACGTCCGAGAGAACGCCGAAGCTCAGGTCGGGCTCGTTCGAGACTTCAACATGCCCGTCCTCGCCGAGCGAGTCGCAGAGCTCGTCGCTCAATACAACGCTGGGGGGAGAGAGCTCGTCGTCTTTGCGGAGCAATACATCACGGCGCTTCAGCGGCTTCTCGTCGATCACGCGCGACCGCTCGACCTCACCTACCAACCCTCGGACGGGGATTTACGGTCGACAGTGAGCGTGTACTTCTCGACGGCTTCGGTCGTCAGCTCCGCGGACGCAGATCTCGCGGAGGGAGAGCCCGATCCAACGCAATGGCTGATCTACCTGCTGAAGAACGGGCTCTACAACGCCCGGCCGGTGATGGTGAATGAGTTCACGCGTGCCCGCGAGCTCTTTGCCGTGCTTGCGCCGCAGCTCGTGGACCACCCGGACTTCTGTCCGCTTGACGAATGGTTCCTCACTGACTACGGGCTCACTGCTGCCGAGCAACACTCGGCAGGCTTCGCCGCGTACGTGTTGAGCGATGCCCTGAACGAAGAGGCTGGTGTCGGCGAGCGCAGCTTGACCGCACCCCCAGAGTGGCGCGGCTCGTTGCTGGCGAAGGCGAATGACGCGAACAATCTCCTCTCTGCGCCGCGCGACTGGTACGCCGCCGAGTTTGCCGAGCTCGGCGACGACCTGAGCACGATCGCCTGGGAACGGCGGCCGTTTCTACGCAGACCTTTCCTCCGCCTCGCAGACGGACGATGGCTGCTGATCGCGCCCCGCATGATCGAAAGCTGGCTCGGCGAAGGCTTCCTCCATCGAGCACTCGAGGCCGCAGAACGGCGCGGCGAGTCTCTCCGACTTCGAGGTTTCCTCGGTGGCCTGTTCGAACGCTACTGTCTCGACCTGACGCGAAGTGTCTATCCCGGTGAGCGACCGGCCGGAGGAGGTCGCGTCTACGGCGAGCAGCCGTACGAGCACGGCGGCCGGCAGCTAACGAGCGACGTCGCAGTAGACCTTGGCCCTGACCTGATCCTGATCGAGGTCGTTGCACGGCGCGTGACGCAAGCGATGCAGGTGTTCGGTGACCGCGAACTGCTCGAACGCAATCTCGGCCCCATGCTCTTCGACAAGATGCGTCAGCTCGGCCGCGTTGCGACCGATCTTCTCGATGGCACGGCAGCTCTGCCCGACGTAGACATTGGTCAGGTCGAGCGTGTTTGGCCCGTCTTGGTGACCGCCGGTGAGTTGATGCAGACAGAGATGCTGTGGGACCGGATCGACGAGCGGTTGCCGGACGGTTTGCGTGCCGCGCGCGTGCAGTCTCTAACCGTCCTCGACATCGGCGACTTAGAGCTTCTCCTCGGACTGGTCGCCGAGGGCCACGCACTCCCGACGATCCTTGCGCGAAAGAGCGCCGGTCCGTACCGACGCCTCGAGATCTCCCGGTTCATGATCGAGCAACTCCATATGGCGCCGCCCTTGACGACGCGGCCGCCAGTGCTGAACGAGCGTTGGGACGCACTCGCCGCAGAGATGCGCACCGTGCTCGCTTTCGACGAGGATTGACCGCGTGCTCAGGGGGGAGGGCGATGCGGACGGCGACCGCGGTGCATCGACGCGGTCCGGAGACTCGCGCCATCCCTGCGGCGGACGGGGATCCTGGGTAGCGGTCCTATGGCCGGCTGAGGTCGTCCCAGCCGGAGCGGGCAAGGCTGGCGCAAATGCCCTGTCCGCGTGTGCTGTTGGCGGCGGCGTCGACGACCTCGAGCTCGACCTGGCCGCGGGGGTCGGCGAAGCGGCAGATCGGGCTAGGATGTGGCGCAGCCGTTGCGGCTTGAGCGACCAACGCACACCAGCGCTGGAAAGCTGCCTGGACAGAGTCGTGCACACCAGCGAGGCTCTCGCTGCCCGCACGCGAATGCGCGTGTCCGCGCCGGCCGCGTAGATCATGCACGAGGGGTAGCCGACGAAATCGGCCGGTGTCGGCGGCCCGGGAGCGGCGGGGAGCAGACGGAAGGCCATCGACGCCGGACGCGCACCCTGCCCGGGAGAAGCCATGCCGCCGACACCGGCCAGCAGGAGCACGATCAGTCGGCAGCCACGGGCGCGCACCCGCGCGTCGAGCATGCGAGCATGATCCACCCTCGGCTGCAAAGACACCAGGTAACCACGCCGCGAATCTCCCCAGTGTGGAGTCCGGCGACCTGGGTGACATCGCCGCATTCGCAGCGTCGGCACTCCGCACGGGGGTTACGCCAAAGCCCAGCCTCCGGGACAGCGGCAACCAGACAGCGCCCCTCGCTGTCGCGATCTGCGGGAACTGCGACGCGCCTGGCTGTTTTGGAGACGGGTGTGGGGCGCTAGTGGTCGCTCCGGTTGATTTGTGCCCTCATGCGGCGAGGACTTTGCCGGTGTATGTCCAGTTGAAGGGGCGGGCGGTTTGGTTGTAGGTCTCGACGAAGGCGAGCATTTGGTGGGCGAGGTCGTGCTCGCTGGTGAAGGCGCCGCGTTTGAGCAGACGGCGGGCGAGGATCGAGAAGAAGATCTCGACCTGGTTGAGCCAGCTGGCGTGCTTGGGCGTGAAGACGAAGCGCCAGCGAGGATGGTCGGCCAGCCACTGGGCGACTTCGTCGGTGGTGCGGGTGGAGAGGTTGTCGCTGATCGCGATCACCCGCTGTCCGGCGGGGATCTCCGTTTCGAGCTGGTCGAGGAAGCGGAGCAGGTCGAAGCGGTTGCGCGTCTTGGCGGGCATCGCGCTCACCTCGCCTGTGTGCACGCGCAGGGCGGCGAACAGGTTTTGGGTGCCGTTACGCGTGTACTCGTGCTCGCGCCGAGCCGGCTTCCCCGGTCGTGCTTGCACGTCCGGCCGCGTCGGCGCCTTCGCCTGGATGCCGGTCTTCTCATCCAGCGAGACGACGAGCGTCCCCTCGGGCGGATCGAGATAGAGCCCGCACACCTCCGCGGCCTTCGCGTCGAAGTCGGGGCCGAGCTCGCTCATCACCCCACCGGTCGAGCAGGTGCGGCTTGATCTCGGCCGCACGCAGGATCTCGTGCGCCTGCGATTCCGACATCCCGACCTGCTCGGCGAGCTCACGATGCGTCCAGCGCTCGCGCCGAAACCCCTCCGACGTCTCCGCCGGACGCGTACAGGCGAGCGCGATCAGCCGCGCCCGCACCTTGGGGCCGTGCACGAGCGGCCGCCCCGGCCGAGGAGCATCGCGCAGACCGGGAAGACCGTCCGCCTCATAGCGGCGACGCCACTTCTTCACCGTCTGCTCGGAACAGCCGACCTCGCTCGCGATCCTCGCCGCCGAGCGCCCCTCGGCCGCCGCGAGCACGATCCGCGCACGCTCGACCGCCCGCCGCTCCGCCGTGCGCGAGCGCACGGCCCGCTCCAACTCGCGCCGATCCTCGACGCTGATCCCGATCCGTTTCGCCGCTGCCGCCATCTCGACCGCCTCCATCGTCGCCCACCAGGACGACGACCTCTTCGACCGAGAACAGCCGGTCCCTGCTACCGGAAACGAACTAACCGGAGCGACCACTAGATCAGCCAGTCGATGTCCGTTAGGTCGAGCCTGCCGAGCGGCCCAAGCAGTGGCTCCGCACTGATGAAGCGCACCACAGCGGGCACACGCCTCTCGCACGCCCGACAAGCGGGTGCACGCGACCGAACAGCGCGTCGAGTGCCCGGTTGAGCTGGCCGATATGGCCGAGCGTGAAGCGGCGCAGAAACCGCCCCAGCGTCGTCGGCTCCGGCAAGCCATGACCGCGTGTCGGTATCCGGCAGGTTCCCGCACCGGAGGAATCCACACCTCTGGTCGCCTGGTTGGTGCGCAATACTGCGACGGTCAGTTGACGGGTTATCCCGTCAACGCCACGGGGAGGAGAGAAGAGCGATGAAGATGAAGATGAGGCACAAGTCGTTTCTGGCACTCGCCGCCTTCGCCGCCGCCAGCGTCTTCTTCGGCGTCGACGTGTTCGGTGCAACCATCTCCGACTGGCCGCTCCAGGCCGCCGGTCTGTTCTCGGCGGCGCTCGGATTCACCATCGATCACCTGACTGCCTGAGAGACCGGTTGCGAAATGGAGTGACTCAGGAACTATGGACCGCGGTCGACCGCTACATCACCGATCTGCTCGGGCCCCACGCCCGCTCGCTGCCAACGGATTGTCAGCGCGCAAGTCCGTCAGTCCGCGCCGTCGAGCCCGCTTGGCTAGGTTGATTCGCGACACCGCGCACACTGTCAGCAGTCACTGCGAATGAAGCTCATCGAGCCGAAGAAGAAGGACGCTTCGCTGAGCTTGTCGGGCTCGGCTGCACGCAGCACGAGGCAGCGCAAGGCGTAGGATCTCGACACCCCGCGGTAAGCGGCAAGCTGGTCCTCGTCGTCCCTGTCGCGGTTCCCGCAGAAGGCGACGTGCGTCGTCTGACGGGGTCTGTTGTTGGCGTCGAATAGCATCGCGTTTTGCCTTCCATCGAGCCGAACGCGAGCGTGGTGTTGAGGCCAACCACGGCGTTGACGCCAGGC
>JBEKEH010000169.1:0-5378 GCA_050013935.1 Gaiellaceae bacterium
GTGCGGGCCGCGTCCTGGGCGCGCGAGCAGTCCGGCGGGCTGCCGGTGCAGGGCGTGGACGAGGGGGAGCGCCTGAAGATCGAGGCGCTGCGCGACCGCATCCTGGAGATCGGTGAGGATGCGGCGTACGCGGAGGCGTTCCCGGAGAACGCCGTCACGTAGGCCCGGCTAGACTAGGTGTCCGTCCAATCGAGGATGACCTTGCCCGATTCGCCCGAGAGCGCGACGGCGAAGGCCTCTTCGAAGTCGCGGTGGGAGAAGCGGTGCGTGATCACCGGGCCGACGTCGAGCCCGGATTGGAGCATGACCGACATTTCGTACCAGGTCTCGTACATCTCGCGGCCGTAGATGCCCTTGAGGGTGAGCATGTTGAAGACGACCGCCTCGAGGTCGATCGACATCTGACCGCCCGAGGGGATCCCCAGCACGGCGATGCGGCCGCCGTGCGCCATGTTCGCCACGATCGCGCTCAGCGCCTGTGCGCTGCCGGACATCTCGAGCGCGACGTCGAAGCCCTCGTGCATGCCGAGCTCGCGCTGCACGTCCACGAGGTCGCGCTCGGACGGGTCGAGGACGAGACTCGCGCCCATGCGCCGGGCGAGCTCGCGCCGGTAGGCGTTCGGCTCCGAGACGACGACGTGGCGCGCGCCCGCGTGGCGGACGATCGCCGCCGCCATGCAGCCGATCGGCCCGGCGCCCGTGATCAGGACGTCCTCGCCGAGCACCTTGAAGGCGAGCGCGGTATGCGTTGCGTTGCCGAACGGATCGAAGATGGCGGCGACGTCCTCGTCGATCCCCGGCCACTGATGCCAGATGTTCGTCATCGGCAGCGCCACGTACTCGGCGAACGCCCCCGGCCGGTTGACCCCCAGCCCAATCGTGTGCGCGCAGAGGTGGCGCCGCCCGGCCATGCAGTTGCGGCAGCGCCCGCACACGACATGTCCCTCGCCGCTGACGATGTCGCCGGGGCGGCAGTCGCTGACGTTCGAGCCGACCTCGACCACCTCGCCGACAAACTCGTGCCCGATCACCATCGGCGTCGGAATCGTCCGCTGCGCCCAGTCGTCCCAGCCGTAGATGTGGAGGTCGGTGCCGCAGATCCCCGTCTTGCGGACGCGGATCAGGACGTCGTTGATGCCGATCTCGGGTTCGGCGACGTCGTCCAGCACCAAGCCGCTCCCGCGATCTGCCTTGACAAGCGCCTTCACGTTCCCCCTTCGGCGGCGATTCGTGCCGGCACACGATAGACGCGGTCCATGCGGAGTCAGCAGGTGTGGCTGCGACCCCCGGCCTACGGCTTCACCTGGTCCGAGCCGGTGACGCCGACGCCGTCGGCGAGGGCGAGCGAGGAACACCTGCGGGACGTTGGCGATGGTGACGCCGTCGACGATCGATAGGACCACCGGCGGCACACCTCGGGCGAGTCTGCGATCGCGATGCTCTCGTCGAGGGACAACTCGGCATCGGGCTTGTGGAGGCGTGCCAGGCGCACGGCCTGGTCGGCGTCGCCGGCCTCGTCCTCGACTGTCATCTCCTCTTCGGCTTCCAGCAGGAGGCGAAACCCGGCGCGCACGAGCGTGTGGTCCTCGACGATCACGACGCCGATCACGACAACGGAGCCTCCGCCACGGATGTCATCACCGACATGATGCGGGCAACCTCGTTACGCGCGGCCTGAACCGGCTCAGCCTCCCCGCGCGCCAATCAGACGCGCTTGCAGGAATCGGCGACCAAAACCGAGCAGCAGAAGCCGCGAACGCCGCGTGCGCGAGCGTCCTCTCGCCAGGTAGCCCGCTCGCCCCGTTCCTTGCGTCTACACGAGCCTCGGGTCACGCTCCTGGGCCGGGCAGGGATCGAACCTGCGACCTTGGGATTAAAAGTCCGGGGACGTCGGGGCGCCAGTTTTTGGCTCCAGCACTGGGATTGCGCCTTATCTGGACGGCGCGCGCGTGGCGACATTCTTGGCGACATTGCCGGCGACATCGCGGCGTCCTTTGTGCCAGAGAGTCGACCGAATGGGGTCCTGCTTGGACATCGTCCTGGCTGCCCGAGGACGACTTCCTGGGCGCCTGCGTGCTCAAAGGCCCGGGCTGACCGGGAAGACTTGAGCCGCAGCTAGCCGCGACGAGGCCGACCTCGATGCGCTGCTGCACGGCTCCCCCAGATCGTCGAGGACTTCCGCACCCGGCCGCTGGATGGCGCGCCTTTCCCGTACCTGACCCTGGACGCGCTCGTGGTCAAGTGCCGGGAGGGTGGCCGCACGGTCAACGTCTGCGTCGTGCACGCGGTCGGCGTCAACAAGGATGGCTTCCGCGAGTCGCTCGGCCTCGATGTCGTCACGGCCGAGGACGGAGCGGCCTGGCTCTCGTTCATCCGCGGTCTGGTCGCGCGCGGCCTCGGCGGCGTCCGTCTGGTCAGCTCGGACGCGCATCCCGGCCTCGTCGACGCTGGAGGGCGATTCGGTAACTTCTCCGGCCGCCGAAACCCGCCTGTTGAGCTCGTCGGGGCTGACCCCGCGAGCAGGGGTTCGCGGTGTGGAGGTGGGGGCGGAGTGGGCGGAACGCTACGCGACCCGAGGCGGCTGCGCGTCCAGGTTAGGGAATACCCGGTGCAGAACCCTGGCCAGCGCCGTCTCGTGCGAGGCTCGAGCGGCCGAAGAGAGTGATCGCCGCTGCGTGGCTCGCATCTCAGGCGGGTGGTGTTGGGGCAGCGGCATCGCGGCGCGGCGCGATCGCGCTTTCGTGTTGTCGGGGTAGCAGCTCCCGCCTGGTTCACGCGCCTCTTTGTACGATTCGGGCATGCGCTGGCAGCCGCTCGCTGGTGTTGCTGGTCTCATCGCGGTAGCGTCGCTCGCCAGCTGCGGCGGCGGCTCGAAGCAAACCACGGCGCCGACCGCCACGGCCGCCGCGCCTGCGACGACAACCCGCGCGGCCGCGGCGCCCAGCTTCCGTGTCACGATCCAGGCGCCAACGCACCGGCCGAAGGCGAACGCGAAGTGGCCGGTAACGATCCGCGTCACCGACGCGGCCGGCAAACCGATCGCCGCCAAGCTGAAGATGCGGATCCTCTTCGGCGGCAGCCCCGTCGGGCAGGTCGACAATGGTCGCGTCTACCGGTTTGTCGGCAGCTGGCGGGAAAAGCCGGGACAGGAGATCACCTGGCCCGCATCCGCCGTCGGGCAGCCGCTTACCTTCCAGGCGATCGTCACCGCGCAAGGCATGACACGCAAGGCCGACGACACCATCACCGTGCACAAGTAGCTCGCGTAGGCCGGCATTGCGGATCGCCGGGACGCGCCCGGACACTCGCGGGTCGCGACGCTCAACGCCGCCGCCACCGCCGCACCGCGCAATCAGAACGAGTGGGTCACGAGCAAGACGGGGAAGAAGCAGCTTCTGCTTTTTGCCGGCAAGTCGGCGGCGCAGTGGACCAACACCGGCGACGTGGCGTACCTGCGGACGCTCGACGGCGGTTTGTGGACTCGAAGACGGTCGGGTCTCCGGCGCGGCACCCAAAGGGCCACTAGCGAAGTAGACGGCGCGGCTCAACCCCGGCCGTGCGGCCATCCTGTTCGGCGTTCCCCCAAGCTGCTCGCGCCGCCGGTGAACGCCTAGGCCCAGGCGTCAGATAGGGTGGTCGTGTGCCAGGAGAGGGACCGGTCACGGTCCGGCCGGTACGACCCGACGAGTACGATGCGGTCGGTCAGCTCGTGGTCGAGGCGTATCGAACGCTCGGCGCCGTCGGGTCCTACGAACAGCACCTGCGCGACGTGGCGGGCCGCGTGGCGAGCGGTGAGGTTCTGGTCGCCCAGGTCGGCAGACGCGTCGTCGGGACCGTCACCTTCGTCGACGGGCAGACGGTGCTCAGCGAGGCAGACGACCCCGATGCCGCCACGATCCGGATGCTCGGTGTGGCGACGGAGGCGCGAGGACGCGGCGTCGGGGAGACCCTCGTCCGCGCCTGCATCGATCGTGCCCAGGCGTCCGGATGCCGACGTGTCCGGCTCCACACGCGGACCTCGATGACGAGCGCGCAACGGCTGTACGAGCGGCTCGGCTTCCGGCGCGACCCGGAGCACGACTGGTCACCCGCCCCAGGGCTACTGCTCCTGGGCTACGTCCTTGAGCTTGATGCGCGATAGTTCTCTCTGGCGTCCGTCGCGTCGATCAGGGCCTGACCGCAGCCGACAACTGCTGATCGAGGGAGGCTGGTACACGCCGCCAGCGTAAGAGGCGACCGTCGCCTTCTGCGGGAAGCGATGTGCTGCTGGTCAGCCTCTGCGCTGCCGGCCTTTTGGGTTTGCCCGCCGTGGCGTGGTCGGGCTGGTCGGTTGGAGTCGGCGGGCGGCCTGCTTATCGGGGTTGTACGGGCTGGCGCCGTCGGTGGTAATGCGCCGTGTAGACGCATAGCACCCGCTCGAGGTGGGAGCGCCAAACCCGGCCCCTCGCGCCGCCTTCGACGGACGTGGTCTACGCTAGCGGGTGACGGATCGCTCGGTGGGGAGAAGTCGGGGGATGCGCGAGCTTGGCGATGGGATCTGGCAGCTCGAGGCGACGGGCCGGTTCACCGGCGTGTACCTCGTGGCCGCGGACGAGCTGGTGCTTGTCGACGCCGGCACACCGGGCCGCGCCGCGCGGTTGGCGCAGGAGCTGGAAGCGGCGGGCCGGCGTCCGGCGCTGATCGTCTTGACCCACGGCGATACCGACCACACGGGCGGCGCGAACGAGCTGCGGCGCCGCTTTCAGGTCGAGGTGTGGGCGCCCGCTGCCGAGCGGGCGCTCCTGGAGCATCGGCTTCGAGGGCGAGGCGTGCTCCCGACACTAACGCGCGTCCTTACGCGCGCGCAGCCGGCGACCGTCGATCGGTGGTTCGAGCCTGGGGACGTTGTCGCGGGCCTGCAGGTGATCGCGACGCCCGGGCACACGCCCGGCCACGTTTCGTTTCGCCGTGGCGATCTCCTGATCGCCGGCGATGCGGTGCAGACGGGTGGGCGGTTCCGGGTTCCGCGGCGGTTTCTCAACGTCGACCACGAGCGGGCGTTACGCTCGGTCGCCGAGCTCGCCGACCTCGAGGGGCTGGATCTCGCGGTCAGCGGGCACGGCGCTCCTGCACGCGACGCCACCACAAAGCTCCGCCGGCTCGCGTCCGAGGTCCGCCGCTAGGATGCCCGGCGACCGAACCTACTCGGCGGACTCGGCGGCTTGACGAGCGCGCGCTCGTCCTCGGGGAGCAGCGCCCACGTGCCGTAGAGGCTCGCGAACGCCCCGCCACGGTCGATGTCGGCGACGACGAGGACTCGGGCACCCGCGGCCTTCGCGGTCCGCATGTTGGCGAGGTCGGTGTCCCGCAGGTTGATCTCCGCCGGGCTGCCCGCGCCT
>JBEKEH010000170.1:0-5266 GCA_050013935.1 Gaiellaceae bacterium
GAGCTCTGCGAGATCGCCGAGCGGTATCGAGCGGCCGCGCAGCTCGAGCGCCACCGTGCCTTCCAACTGGAGTGAGTCCTCGGCGGTGACCGCCTCCTCCACGGCCGCGAGCGGAACGCCGAAGGCCTGGCGGCCGCGCTCGACGAGCAGTACCTCGAGCAGCGCGAGCGCAAGCGGCAGCACGAGCACGATTTGCGTTCCTTTCCCCGGCTCGCTGTAGGCCTCGAAACTCCCGCCGAACGACTCGACATACCGCTTCACGGCGTCGAGGCCGACACCGCGACCGGACAGCTCGGTCACCTCGTCGGCCGTCGAGAAGCCAGGCCGAGCGAGCACATCGGCGAGGGAGCCGCCCCTCTCGGCCTGCTTGAGCACGTTCTTCGGCACGCCGCGGCCGTCGTCGGCGACGACGATCTCGACCAACCCGCCACGCTGCTCGGCACGGAGCTCGACCGTTCCATGCGCAGGCTTGCCGGCTCGCTCGCGCTCCTGCGCGCTCTCGATTCCGTGGCCGATTGCATTCCGGAGCAGGTGAGCGAGCGGCTCGGACAGGCTCTCGAGGATGACGCGGTCGAGCTCGGTTTCCTCGCCGCTGACGACGAGCTCCACGTCCTTGCCCTCCGTCGCCGCGATGTCGCGCACCGCACGCGGAAGCGCGCCGGTGATCGTCGAGATGGGCAGCGTGCGCATCTGGATCGCAGCGTCCCTCAACTCCTCGAAGAGCCGCTCGCCCGAATCGAGCTCGCCGGAGAGGCCTACGTCGCCCGCGATGCGCTCGCCGCCGAGCGCATGCTCCAGGCGGCGGCGGTGCAGCACGGTCTCTCCGACAAGGTCGAGCAGCCGGTCGATCTTGTGCGCGGGCACGCGGATCGCCCTCCGTTCCACGAGCCCGGAAGCCTGCGGCTCCGGTGTCTCCTCCGCCGGCGCCGCTACATCACCGACGACGCCGGCCCGCCTCGCCGCCAGCTCCTCGAGCAGATCGGGCGTTCCCTCGCTCTCACCCTCCACGTGCCGACGCAGCGCGTCGGTCGCGCGAAGCAGGGGATCGGCGAGCTGCGCCGGGAACTCCCCTGCCTCCCGGACGCTCCCGAGCACGTCTTCGATCGCATGCGCGAGTGACCGCGCGTCGTCCAGCCCGAGCATTCCGGCGCCGCCCTTAATCGTGTGGGCGTCGCGGAACAGCGAATCGAGGGCCTCGGGGCCCGCCCGGCCGCTCTCGAGCGCGAGCAGCGTGTCGACCATGTTGTCGAGCCGCTCGTTCGCCTCGTCGCGGAAGATGTCGAGGAACTCCGGCTCGTCGGTCATGAGTCGTCCCCCGCCAGCGTCCTGAACAGGCTTGCGACGTCCACCATTCCGACGAGCTCGCCGTGGTCGAGGGCGGCGCCGTGCAGCAGCGCCGACTCCGTCTCCTCCGTCGGAGCCGGCAGCTCGGCGACGTCGACGACCTCGTCGATCGCGAGGGCGGCGTGGCGGCCGTCGTGTTCGACGACGAGCAAGCGTTGCGCCGCGCCCTCGCGCGAGATGCCGAAGACGGAGGCGAGATCGAAGACGGGCATGACCTCGCCGTGCAGGTTGCTCACGCCGAGAACGCACTCGTCCGAGCCTGGAACCGGCGCGACGTCGCCGAGCTCGGCGACCTCCAGCACGTTCTCGACCGCGAACGCGTACGACTCACCGCCGACCCGAAGGCGCACGTGCACGCCGTTCATCTTGACCGATGGCCTTCTTCGTTGCGCGCGTCCTCGCCGGCAAGGGTCTCTTCCAGCGTCCCCACGAGCTCGTCGAGGCGAGCGGCGGTACCGACGCGCTGCTCCTGCTCGGCCGCGAGCTGATCGGCCGACTCCCGGATCTGCACCATCGCCGCCGCGACCTGATCGGCCGCCGACTTCTGCTGCTGGGTCGCAAGGATCGACTCCTCCAACATCGCAGCCGTCGAGCTCATCAACTCTCCGACCTCACGTGCCTGGTGCGTCCCCTGCTCGGTCGCCATGATCGTCGCGTTCGTCTCGTCCTGAACCGCACCGATGATCTCCCGGATCGAGTCGGTCGAGCGAATCGAGCGCTCCGCCAGCTTGCGCACTTCCGAGGCAACCACGGCGAATCCCTTTCCCGCGTCGCCCGCGCGCGCAGCCTCGATCGCCGCGTTCAACGCGAGCAGGTTCGTCTGCTCGGCGATCTCGGTGATCAGCTCGAGGATCTCGCCGATCTTCTGCGAGCGCTCGCCGAGCGACAGCGAGCGCGCCGCGATCGCCTCGACCTTGTCCTGCATGTCGCGCATCGTCTCGCCCGTCTGGTCCGCCGCCGCCGCGACCGCTCGTGCGTTGTCGGCAATCGCCGTCGCCGTCGCCGCCAACTCCTCGATCGTCGCCGAGGTCTCCGCCACCGCCGAGCTCTGCTCGGTCGTCGCCGCCGCCGCTTCCGTCACCGCCGCACGCAACTCGTTCGCAACACCGCCCAGCACACCAACCGTCGTGCGGACTTGCCCCACGAGGCCTTCCAGCGTCGTCTCACGCTGGGCGATCCGCGTTACGAGGCGCACGCCGTACGCCGTGAGTGGGATGCTCGCGAGCAGCGTGAGGATCGCGCCGGCGAGACTGACGATGAGCGCCTGGTGCGCCGCGGAGGATGCGTCGGCTTGACGCGCCGAGACCTCATGGGCGTAGACGCCCTGAAGGACGCTGAGCGGACTGAGCACGTCGGCTTCGTGGAGGTCGAGCAGCCCGAGGACGTGCGCTTGTGCGGCTCGCCCCTGCGTCGCAGCGCCCCGGTTCTGCTCGAAGGTCGAGACGAAGAGGGCGTTCTGCGCGCGCGCCTTCGCGGCGAGCGCCGCTTCGGCAGGCACGTCGGCGCCGAGGGGGTTCGTGACACGCTCGAACGCCGCGCGCTGCGTCTGGACCTCCGCGAGGATCGCGGCCGACCCGGTCAGGAGATACTCGTTCGCGGCCTCCCGCTCGTGCCAGAACAGCGTCGTAGCCTGCTGCGCGACCAGCCCGTCCCGGCCCGATTCGAGCGCGCGGCTCGAGGCCGCGTGGGAATCCTGGTAGCGCCAGATCGTGACGCCGAAGGCGGTCCCGATCAGCGCCGTGACGATTGTGGTCGCCAGGACCATCTGCCGAGACGCATCGCCTTGCCCGTGTCGGTTCATGGCCCGGGAACCCTTCGGCCTGGCCTCCACGACTCCTGCGAGAGACCACCACAGGCGGATCCGCCTATCCGCTCGCGCGGGCCTGCGACGGACTAGAGCCCGCCCGCTTAGAGCTCGCCCGGCTTCGCGATGCGGTAGAAGAACGGGCCGCCGGTCGCCGCCTTGCTGATCGCGAACACGAGGCCGATGTGGTCTTCGAGTGCGCGGGCCTGGTCGAGGCCGCCGACGGAGACCGGCTCGTAGCCGGCGTCGCGGGTCAGTTGCTCCGTCACCTCGCGCGCGTCGTCCTCGGCCGCATACAGGTTGCTCGGCCGCACGCGTTGCGCCGGGATCTGGTCGTAGATCGCCGCATAGTTGATGTTGAACGCCTTCGCGACCGGGCCGCCGACGATCGACTTCACCTCGTGCGCAAGCGACTCGAACGCCTCGTTTCGCCCGAGAAACGCATTTGTCGCGTCGATCGTCACCTTGCCCTGGATCCCCGTAACCTTGGCGAGCGCCTCCGCGATCTGGCCGGACGGTACGGCCACGACGAGCACGTCGGCGCCGGACGCGTCGCCGCCGTCCCGACCGAGCGTCGTCACCTCGTGCCCGGCCTGCTCCCAGAGCCGCGCCAGCCCGCCGCCCACGTTCCCCCTGCCGATGATCGTGATGTTCATGAGTGCTCCAACGACCGCGGGTGGCATACGCTTCCCCGCGCGATGCCGAAGGAGTATCCCACACTGCTCGACCTGATCGGCTCGACGCCGATCGTGCGTCTCGACACCCTCTCGCCGCGGAACGGCGCGCAGATCCTCGCGAAGCTCGAATACCTGAACCCCGGCGGCTCGGTGAAGGACCGGATCGGGCTCGCGATGATCGAGGCGGCCGAGCGCGAGGGGAAGTTGAAGCCCGGCGGAACGATCGTCGAGCCGACCTCCGGCAACACCGGCGTCGGGCTGGCGATCGCGGCGGCGCGGAAGGGCTACCGCTGCGTCTTCGTGATGCCGGACAAGATGAGCCAGGAGAAGATCTCGATGCTGCGCGCCTACGGCGCCGAGGTCGTGATCACGCCGACCGCGGTCGACCACGACTCGCCCGAGAGCTACTACTCGGTCTCCTCGCGGCTTGCGGAGGAGATCCCCGGCGGCTTCAAGCCGGACCAGTACTCGAACCTGGCGAACCCGCAGGCGCACTACGACGTGACCGCGCCGGAGATCTTCGAG
Source organism: Gaiellaceae bacterium (assembly GCA_050013935.1). Lineage (GTDB taxonomy): Bacteria > Actinomycetota > Thermoleophilia > Gaiellales > Gaiellaceae > Palsa-739. The sequence continues at coordinate 4,351 of JBEKEH010000170.1, forward strand.
CAGACCGGCGGCGAGCTGGACGCGATCGTGATCTCCGTCGGCACGGGCGGCACGATCTCCGGCGTCGGCCGCTGGTTCCACGAGCGCAAGCCCGAGGTGAAGATCGTCGGCGTCGACCCCGAGGGCTCGATCTACACGGCGCAGGACGACTCGGAGCTGCACCCGTATCTCGTCGAGGGGATCGGCAAGGACACCTGGCCCGACACGATCGACCTCGAGGTCGTCGACGAGTGGATCCGCGTCTCTGACCGCGACTCGTTCCTGATCGCGCGGCGGCTCGCGCGCGAGGAGGGCATCCTCGCCGGCGGCTCAACGGGCTCGACGCTGTGGGCCGCGATCCGCGTCGCCGAGCGCCTCGGCCCGGAGGGAACGGTGCTCGCGCTCATCCCCGACTCGGGCCGCTCCTACATGTCGAAGTTCTACGACGACAACTGGATGCTCGAGCACGGCTTCCTCGAGCGCCGGGCGCCGCTGCCGACCGTGGAGGAGGTACTGCTCGCGAAGCACGGCGGCGCGCTGCCGGACCTCGTGACGATCTCCGCGCACCAGAAGGTCGGCGAGGGAATCGACACGATGCAGCGCTACGGGATCTCGCAGCTCCCGGTCGTTCGCGACGGCGCCTGCGAGTCGCTCGCCGACGTGATCGGCTCGCTCCAGGACCGCGCACTGCTCGAGCGCGTCTTCACGAACCCGGACGTGCTGCACGAGGACGTCGCCACCGCGATGCAGCCGCCGCTCACCGCGGTCGAGGCGTCGTCGGCGTTCGAGGAGGTGTTCGCGGCGCTGACGAGCGGCACGAACGCCGTCCTCGTCGCCCGCGAGGGCAAGCCCGTCGGCGTCCTGACGCGCAGCGACCTGCTCGAGTTCCTCGCGCATCGCCGCTGAGCCGCGCGAAGTGCTGTGCACTTCGCGCGGG
>JBEKEH010000171.1:0-5247 GCA_050013935.1 Gaiellaceae bacterium
GCACCTCCTTCTCCGCGCCGCAGACGGCCGGCGCGGCCGCGGACGTCCTCCAGGCGCATCCCAACTGGACGCCGGACCAGGTGAAGGCCGCGCTCACGGGCTCCGGCCGTCCTCAGGCCGGAAGCACCGCGCCCGCGCTCGACGTCGGCGCCGCCGTCCTCACCCAGGACAGCCCCGCACCGGCGAACCAGGGGATCTCATACTCCGACTTCGGCCTCGCGCAATGGATCGACGCGCTGCCCTCGTCGCAGCAGCCCACCGGCCAGGCCGGCCGGAACCAGATCATGGACCATGCGAGCTGGAACGCGGCGAGCTGGAACGCACAGGACTGGCTCCAGGCCGGCTGGACCGCTAACGCGTGGACACAGGCCGGCTGGAACCACGCCAGCTGGAACGACTTCGCCTGGAGCTGAGATGAGCACCGTCGAATCCGCAGTCGCCGCCGCCCGCCGAGAGCCGCCGTCCGTCGGCGCGATGATCGCCGCCGTCGCGGTGACCGCGACGATCGTCTTCATGCTTTCGCTCGGGTCGCTCGAGCAGGCGGTGAACGGCAGGCTCGTCACGACGGGCGAGTTCCTCTTCATGGCGCTCATCCTGCAGCTGTTCGCGATCCCGATGGCGAACGGCGGGCGCGTCGGCGTCGGCGCCGTCGGGATGTTGGCCGCCGGCATCGCGCTCGGCACGGGTCCAGCTCTCGCGATCACGATCCTCGTCGCCGGAGCAAACTTCGTGCGCACGCGCGGCTTCCTGCACCGGTCGATCTTCGACGCGGGGATGTGGATGCTCGACGTCGCCGCCGCGACCGTCCTCTACCGCTTGCTCGTCTCGCTCGAGAGCGGCGTCGCGATGAAGGTCGTCGCGGCGTTCGTTGCCGGAATCGTGCTGAACCTCGTCAACTTCACGCTGCTCTGCACGGTGATGGGACTGAGCACCGAGACGCCGCCGCTGCGGATCTGGCGTGAGCGCTTCAGCTGGGGCATCTTCCACTATCTCGCATACGGGCCGCTCGCTCTCGCCGCCGTCGAGGCGCACAAGGCGATCGGCTTCTTGGGCCTGGTGGCGTTCACCCTGCCGCCTGGACTCCTCCTGATGTCGGTCAACCAGTACGTCGCGCGTACGCGAGAAGCACTCGCCGAGGAGACCGCGGCAAAGGAGCGATATCGCGATCAGAGCAACGACATGCAGGCGCTCTTCGAGCTGGCGTCAGGACTCTCGGTCCGCTCACACGACCGCCGGACCCTGATCGGATACGCGGAGGAGCGGCTGGCGAAGCTGCTGAGCGCGAAGGCCGCGTACATCGACGATCCGGAAGGTGAGGGCGTCGAGCTCTCCACCGGCGCGACCGTCGTCGGCAAGCTGCGGTTCGTCGAGGGGGCGGAGTTCGACCACGCCCGCTGGGAGCGCATCCGTCCGGCCGTGCTCCCGCACCTCGCGACCGCGATCGAGAGCGCAGCGCTCGTCGAGCGCGTCTGGCGGACGCACCTCGAGACGATTGCCGCCCTCTCCCGCTCGATGGAGGCCAAGGACTACTACACCGGCCACCACACCGAGCGCGTCGCCGCGATCGCGATCGCGCTCGGGCGGCGGCTCGGCTTCGAGGGCACCGAGCTCGAGGCGCTCGAGATCGGTGCGCTGCTCCATGACATCGGCAAGATCGGGATCCCGGAGCGCATCCTCAACAAGCCCGACGCGCTGACTGAGGAGGAGTGGCAGGTGATGAAGGAGCACCCGATCATCTCCGACCACATCCTGAGCGAGGTCGACCTCCACCCGGTCGTGCGCGAGGTCGCGCGGCACAGCCACGAGCGCTACGACGGCAAGGGGTACCCCGACAAGCTCGCCGGCGAGGAGATTCCGCTTTCGTCGCGCATCGTGCTCGTCGCCGATGCGATTGACGCGCTCACGACCGATCGTCCCTACCGGCGCGCCCGGCATCTCCTCGCCGCGCTGCAGGAGGTGCGCGAGAACTCCGGCAGCCAGTTCTGCCCGACGGTCGTCGCGGCGCTCGAGCGGGTCTTCCGCGAGGAGCCGCACGTGTTCGGCGTCGGCCACCTCCGAGCGGTCGCGAGCGCGTAGACCTCGACGTCCCGCACAAGACGCTCGGAAGCTCGAGCAGGCCAAGCAACTGCTGCGAGCGGAACAGGCCACGCCCGCCTCAGAAGGACGGCTTCGCGGTCATGTCGAGCACGATCAGGATCAGGAGCGCCGTGTCGAAGCGGAAGATCGTGAACAGCCGCTGCACGCGCCGCCGCATCTCGTCCGAATCGGGACCGAACTGCTGCGCCGCCCTGTCGATCCGGCCGAGCTCCGGCCCCACGTCGACGATCTTCCCGTCTTCGACGAGCACGTCGCCGGACGGGAAGAAGTCGCCGAGCTGCCGGTCGACGGTGATCACGGTGCCGCCCTTGATGAGCGTCCGGTCAGGCATGGCTCCTCCTCTGCTGAGTCAAAGTGCGGGCGTGAGCCCGTCGACGAAGTCGGCGCCGCGCACGTAGTTGCGGCCGCTGACGAGCAGCTCGTCGGCGGGGAAGCGGGTGATCACGCGCGGGCCGGTCGGGGTGACGATCACCTCTTCCTCGATCCGGGCGGCAGAGCGGTGGTCCGTGGCTGCGCAGTACGTCTCGAGCGCGAACACCATCCCGACCTCGAGCTCGATCGGGTCGTCGAACGAGTGGAGCCGGGAGATCATCGGCGACTCGTAGAGGCCGACGCCGAGGCCGTGCCCGAACTGGAGCCCGAAGGCCGCGCGCTCGTCCCTCATCCCGATCTCCTCCGCGGTCGGCCAGACCTCGGCGATCTGGTCGGTCGTCACGCCCGGCCGCACGCGCTCGATCGCGTTGTCGAGCCACTCGCGGCACTGCTTGTACGCGTCGAGCTGGGCCGGCGTCGCATAGCTGATGTTGAACGTGCGGTAGTAGCACGTCCGGTAGCCCATGAACGAGTGGATGATGTCGAAGAACGCCTGGTCGCCCGGCCGCAGGAGCCGGTCCGAGAACGTGTGCGGATGCGGGTAGCAGCGGTCGCCGGAGATCGCGTTGATCGCTTCCACGTGCTCGGAGCCGAGCTCGAACAGCACCTTCATCGCCGCGGCGACGACGTCGTTCTCGCGCACGCCGGGGCGCAGCATCCGGTAGATCGTCTCGTAGGCCGCGTCGACGATGCCGGCCGCCTGGTCGAGCAGCGCCAGCTCGTCCTCGCTCTTGAGCTTGCGCGCCTCGAGCATCACCGGCTGCGAGTCGGAGATCTCGAGCCCGGCGCGCTGCAGCGCGAGCAGCGTCGTCATGTCGGGGACGTCCATGCCGACCGGGTCGCGGTCGAGGCCGCGCTCGCGCAGCTCCTCGAACACCATCGCCGCGAGGGCGTCCGGCACCCCCGTCTGGTCGGGCATCGCGCCCCGCATCGGCGGCACCCATGCCCGCCAGCTCGACTCGGGCAGCCAGGGGCAGTACAGCTGATGGTGGAGCGCCGCGGAGCCGAAATCCCACAGGATCGGAGCCTCGTCGCGGAAGACGAGGGCGAAGCGGATGTTCTTGTCGCGCTCCCACGTCCCGATTGCCGTGCTCGTGACGTAGCGCAGGTTGTTCGGGTCGAACAGCAGCAGCGAGCCGAGGTCCGACGCCGCCGGCGCAGCCTTCGCCCGCGCGAGACGGGTCGTGCGCAGCCGGTCGAAATCGACCCGCTACTCCCAGTCGATCGCCATCGACGCTCCGCGTGAGGCGATGTTCATCAGGCCTCCCTCCCGGGCTGCGTACTGTTCATCAGGCCTCCCTCCGGCGCTGCTTACTGTTAAGCGATTCTGCACATCGGGCAAGAATCAGTCAACAGGCAGCCCGCCGCAGGGCGGGAGCGGGCTCACGCGTCGTCCTGCTCGTCCTCCTCGAGCAGCTCCCGGTAGCACGGCGCGCCCTCGAAGGCGGCGAGGCCGGCCGGATGGAGCAGCCGCTCGCGACGCCGGCGCGCGGCGTCGCGGCGGCTGCGCGCCGTCGCGATCGCAGCGGAGGCGCCGACGAGCCCGCCGAGCAGGAAGGAGCGTGTACGTCCGCGCCGGTCGTCGCCGTCCATGGGACGATTGTATTTCTCGGTACGGAGCGATCAGTGCGGGCTCGGGAGAAACGCATTGTTGCGCCGAATCTTGCCACCGGGTTCGGATAGGTCGGTACCTGCTCGGAGCCCCGATAGGTACCAGCTAGGTACCAAAGACGAGAGCGCTTCGCAGACCGCTGGAGAGCGCCCCCGAAATGCGCATGCAGCCCCGCTGGGCGGGTGCAGCGCCGGTTGGTTAGGGTCGGTTGGGTGGAGCGAGTGTTGACGGTCGAGTTCGGCCCGTCACGGTCGAAACGATTCCGGAAAGCAGTCGAGGAGGCCCGCAGCGGCGCCGGCGAGTGCAGCGAGCTCGAGCCGGGCAGCTACCGGATGCGCTTTGTGCTGGGCAGCGACGGCCGCATCTACACCAGCCTCGCCCGGCTGCTGCAGCGGGTACGCAACTGGCGGGCAAGCGAGGTGTACGAGGGCGACCAGCTCGTCTCCTCCTATCACGCTCGGGAGATGGCCTGGTGTGCCTCCTCGCAGCTCGGCTGGTTTGGCGAGTGCCGCTTCCGCTTCTTCTACGGCGTCTTGCCGCGCTGTTCGCTCTGCCCCCTCTTCGAGGTGGAGCGGGCCGTCCGGGACGTGTTGGGCGAGAACACACCAGACATGATCGAGATCCGCCTCCCCCCTAGAATCGAGGCCCTGCTCGCGGGCCAGCCGCCACCGCCGATCATCGCCCCGCCGGTCGACCCGAACTGGCGAATCCCCGACCACCCACCAGGCGAATGGTGGCAAGACCTCGGGGACGCAACACCGTCGGACTGAACCCCCTCGCGCGGCGGTGTCTGACCGGCGACTGGTCGGCCCACCCCCGCCCAGCGGGCGAAACGGACAACCCTCGCCGCCGAAACCCGGAAGCTCCAAACCCTGCAGGCGGAGGGCAGATCGTGTCGCCTTCTGGTGGAACGACGACAGCGAGCGGGCGTGGCGAGGTCCAACAGGGCTTCAGCTGCCACGGCTGAGCTTCTTGTCAGGGATTTGGCCCGCTCTCTGTCAGGGAACGCAGGTCGTCTTTTCCGGGCCCGCACATGCTGCTGGTCAGCCGGTGACGTCCCTGGAGCGCTGTAAATTCGCCTCGGCGTAGGCTCCGGTGGCAGCGATTCTACGCGGCGGCCTCCTCCTTTTCTTGGCGGTGATGGTGTTCGGATGCGATGCGCTCGA
>JBEKEH010000172.1:0-6707 GCA_050013935.1 Gaiellaceae bacterium
GCTCTAAGACCGCGCGCTGCTCGTCAGAGACAACCGTGCTCGAACTCGCCGACGCCACCTCTGGAGACGCTACCCCACCAGAGCCGCTATGTCAATCTATTTGCGAGACACTACACTAGGAAGCCGCGCAGGCCACACCGGCGACGAAGCGCGGCGCGGCGATCTTCGGCACGGACAGGACCGGACGTGAGAAGTCGAGCGCCGTCGCGAGGTTGTTCGCCTCCTCGTCACGGACCGAGAGCGGGTCGAGCGTCCAGCGCCACTCGACGAGCCTGAGAATCGATGCGTGGTCGAACACCGTGTGTGAGACCTTCCCTCGCGGTGCGAACGGCGAGATCAGCAGGCAGGGGACGCGGAAGCCGCGCTGCCGGTACGCCGCGGTGACGTCGGGCGCCGCCGGCGGCGGCACGTGGTCGAAGAAGCCGCCCCACTCGTCGAAGGTGATCACGAGCAGCGTGTGCGGCCACGCCGGACTGCGTGTGACGGCGTTGTAGATCGTCGAGAGGAAATACTCGCCGGCGCGAATGTCGGCGTGCGGATGGTCGTCGTTCCAGATGCCCGACTGCGGTTCTGTGTCGGCGAGGGTGAGGTCAGGGTCGACCACCGAGAGCGCCGGCAGCTTGCCTGTCTTGCAGTCGGCGAAGAACTGCTGGTGCGGGTACGTGATCGTGTCGTACTTCCCGTTCCAGAGCAGGAGGAAGCTGACGTTGCCGCAGTAGTAGCGGGCGGGAAGCTTCGCGGCCGCGAGCCGGTCCCAGATCGTCGGCAGATCGACGCGTGTGAACGCGTCGTCGAGCCGGTCGGTGACGCCCGAGTGCAGGTAGAGGCGGTTCGGGAACGTCGGACCGAGCAGCGACGCAAAGTAGCGGTCGCACGCCGTGAATGCGGGCGCGGCGCGGCCGAGGAACGGCAGATCCTGCTGCCGGTAGTAGCCGATCGGGTAGAGGTCGCCGGCGTGCTCGATCAGCCACCCGTCGCACGCACCGTTGTTCCACTGAACCCGCGCGCCGTCGTAGGAGTGGTCGGGGTCGGCGTGCGCGCAGCCCTGGAAGTCGGGCGCGAGCGGATACGTCGCGTGCGGCGCGCCGGCCGCGTCGAGATACGTGAGCCCCGCCTGCTTCCCGTCGGCGCCGGGGAGCCAGCCCATGATGTGGTCGAACGAGCGGTTCTCCATCATCACGACCACGACGTGCTCGAGACCCGACGCACCGGGGCTCGGCAGGCGGACCGGCGCTCCGCCCGTCGCGCGCGCGACCGACCCGAGCGCCCCAGCGCCGGCGAGCGAGCCCGCCGCGGCGGCTGCCGTGCCGAGAAAGCGCCGGCGCGACAGCAGCTGCTCCCAGCGCACCGTCTCCACGGAGCGAGCCTAGACGATTGATGCCCCGATCTCGCGCGTCCGGCTGCGCGATCTGGCGTGTCTGGGCCGCTTCGCACCGGCTGCAGCCGGCGGAGCCGGCTTCCGCCGGTGCTGCGCTTCGCCGCGTCGCTCGCTCGCCGCTGCCGCCAGCAGCGACGGACGAGCGACCGCCGCGACGACCCAGAGCGGCCAGCCCGCGCCCCGGAACGGGCGATCTCGTGCCATCAACCGTCTAACGCGGCGCGGTATCGTCAGGGCAGCGACGGAGGAGGAACGATGGCGCAACCGCGCAAGACGGATCTGCTGGGCCGGCTGGCCGACATCAGCGAGGAGGCGATCCAGCGCCTGCACGACGCGCCGGGCGCCGACCGCGTGATCGGCACGCTCACCACGATGCGCGACCGGGTCGACGAGCTGCAGCGGCGCGTCCGTGGGCTGGAGGACCTCGAGAAGCGGCTCGCCGCGCTCGAGAAGAAGGTCGACAAGCTGTCGAAGGCCGCGTCGGGCACGGCGCGGCGGAGCACGAAAGCGGCGGGTGCCAAGGGCGCCGCCGACAAGAAGCCCGCTTAGCCCGCGCGGCCTACGGCCACGACGAGCAGGGTGGCGAGGAGCAGGCCGCCGGCGATGTCCGACGGCGTGTGCAGTGCGTCGACCTCGAGCAGGACGAGCGAGGCGGCGGCCCACGCCGCGCTCCACCGGCGCGCCGCCGGCCAGGCCGCGGCGATCGCGGCGGCAACGAGGATCGACCTGATCGTGTGGCCGCTGGGGAAGGAGGAGTCGAACGCGACCAGGTGCATGCCGTGCCGGTAGAGCGCCGGCCGCACGAGCGTCGACTTGCAGAGCTCCTCGACGGCGTTGCCCGCGAGCCACGCCACCGCCCATGCGTACGCCGCACGCGTGCGGCTGCGCCGGCGCAGCGTCAGGCAGCAGGCGCCGACGAGCGCGAGCGACAGCAGGAGCGAGGCAGGTGCCGTCACGACGCTCGCGCCGACGTCCAGCGGCGAGCTCAGGTCGGTGTGCAGCAGCGGCACGAGCGCGTCACCGAGCGTCGGCGTCGCGCCCGCCCGGTGAATGTCCGTCATCGCGTGGTCGATTGCCCACTGGTCGAGGCGCGTCAGCGCCCCGGCGGCGACGAGGACGCTGAGCGTTGCGAACGCCGCCGCCCCGCCGAGCGGGAGGCCGAGGCTACGCCGGGACACGCACGCGCAACGCGCCGGGCACGATCTCGAAGCGGACCGGCGTGGTCCCCACCTGCTCGCCGTCGAGCTCGATCGGCAGGCGCTCCGGTGCGTCGACCGCGACCGTGCGCGTGCGCAGGAGTTCGACCTTGGGGTGTGAGAGGTACGTCCCCCGGTAGATCTTCGGAGCGGTCGTTACGAAGTCGCGCTTCGTGATGTCGCCGATGAGGACGACGTCGAAGAGGCCGTCGTCCGGCCGCGCCTCCGGTGCGAGCCACATCGCGCCGCCGTGGTACTGGCCGTTGGCGACGATCACGTCGTGCATGCGGCCCTCGCGGCGCTCGCCGTCGTCGAGCTCGACGGTGACAAGGGTGTTCTTCCATTCGAGGAACACGCGCACCAGTGCGTAGAAGAACGTGGCGCGCCCGCCGGCGACCTTCGTCATCGCATTCGCGCGTTGCGCGACCGCAGCGCTCATGCCGACGCTGCCGACGTTCGCGACGTACCGCTGAGCCTCGCTGCCGTCCCACGTGCGGTACGTGACGCGGCCGACGTCGATCGTGCGGGGCCTCCCGTCGCGGGCCGTGCGCACCGCGTCCTCGAAACGCACGGGGATGCCGTACGTGCGCACGAAGTCCATCCCGGTGCCGATCGGGATCATCGCGAGCTCGGTCGAGCCGCCTGCCCGTACGAGCCCGGTCACGGTCTCGCTCAGCGTGCCGTCGCCGCCGACCGCGACGACGAGCTCGGCGCCCTCGCGAGACGCGCGCTCGGCGAGCTCGATGAGGTGGCCGGGGCGCTCCGAGAAGAGCGTCTCTCCGGCGAGCCCGAGACCCTCGGCGCGATGCGCGAGCTCCGGCCAGCGCTTGCCCGTGGCGCCGTTGTCCGACGCCGGGTTGACGAGGAAGATGGTCCTGGTCCTTTCGCTCTTCATTGAGCGAAAGGACCAGGAGGCACGGTGGGCTCGACGCGAGTCGAGGGGCCGAGAAGAGCCATTTCCCTAGGGATTGAGGCGCCGCCTCAATCCGCAGTCACGGTGGCGAGGCCTACGCGCGTCATGCGGTCGACTGCGGCGCGCAGCTCCTCGTCGCTGATCCGCGTGAACTCACCCTCGACGACGATGTCGCTCACCGTTAGCAGGCAACCTGCCTGCACCTTGCGCAGCGCGCCGAGCGTGAACAGGATCGCCGCCTCCATCTCGACGCCGAGGATGCCGCGGTCCGACCAGCGCTGGTACTGGCCGCCGTCGGGGTTGTAGAAGACGTCGCTGGAGACGACCGGGCCGACGTGGAGCGGCTGCCCCAGCTCCTTCGCCGCGTGCACGGCCGCGTGCACGAGCTCGAAGTCCGCGGTTGGGCAATGCGGCTCGTGCACGTAGCTGCGCACGGTTCCGTCCTGCGGGACCGCGGTGAGCGCCACGATCATGTCGCCCAGCTTGTGGTGTGGCTGGAGCCCGCCGCAGGTGCCGACACGGAGCAGCTTCTTGCAGCCGAGCATCACGAGCTCCTCGATCACGATCGCCGCGGACGGGCAGCCCATGCCGGTCGACTGCACCGAGACCGGCTTCCCCTCCCAGACGCCGCGGAAGCCGAGCATCCCCCGCTCGGAGTTCGTCTGCGCGACGTCGTCGAGATAGGTCTCGGCGATGTACTTCGCGCGCAGCGGGTCGCCGGGAAGCAGGACGGCTTGGGCGTAGTCGCCCGGCTCGGCTCGGACGTGGATCGGCATCGCGGCAACCCTATCCGAGGCGCCTGCGCCGGATGGGATGATCAGCAGGCGATGGCGAACGTGCGCGCGGTCGACCCGACGCTCGAGCAGATCCTCGGCTTTTGCGCCGAGGAGCCGGTCGAGCGTGTCTTCCTCGAGGACATCGCGCGCCGCGGGCTGGGCCGCTTCTCCGCGCTCGAACGCGGGCGCCGCTTGATCGCGCTCTGCCACGTCGGCGCGAACGTCGTCCCGTCGGGCAAGGGCTGCGCCTTCTTCGCCGACGCGACCGTGCGCGGCCAGGCGCGCATGATCATCGGCGAGGAGCAGGCCGTCGGGGAGCTCTGGGGGGAAGCCCGCGGGCGGATGCCGCGCCCGCGCGACGATCGTCCCGGCCAGCCGGTGTACGTGATCGACGAGCCGCCCGAGTTGGGGAACACGGCGTTGCGCCGGGCGACGCTCGAGGACCTCGAGCTGCTCGTTCCGGCGTGCGCGGCTGCGCACCGCGAGGAGATCGGGATCGACCCGCTGCTGCGCGACCCGGAGGGCTTCCGCTGGCGCACGCGCGCGCAGATCGAGGAGGGCCGCTCGTGGCTCTGGCTCGAGGACGGCGTGATCCAGTTCAAGGCGGAGGCGTCGGCGTGGACGCCGTCCGCGGTGCAGCTGCAGCAGGTCTGGGTCGACCCCGAGGTGCGGGGCCACGGCAACGCGAAGCGCGCGATGCGCGATCTCTGCCGCCGGCTGCTCGAGCGAGTGCCGACCGTCTGCCTGTTCGTACGTCCCGAGAACGCGGCGGCGATCCGCGTCTACGACGCCATCGGGATGCGGCGAACCATCTGTTACCGGTCGCTGATCTTCTGATCAGCGACCGGGGCGACGTCTTACCGGGGCTTTACGCGTGGGCGTGACGGTCCATTACGCAACTGGACGACGTTCAGCCCGTGAAGTCACGCGTTCTCCTCGCGACGGCCCTCGCCACGGCCGCGCTCGCTCCCTCCGCGGCCGCTGCGCCGGGGCTGCTGCTGGGGGTCGACGACGACTCACTCAAGTGGTACGCGCACACGGGCTCGCTGCTCTCGATCTACCGCGACCTCGGGCTCGGCGCCGTCCGGGTCACGCTCGACTGGAGCCCCGGCGAGTCGTTTCCCGCCGGGCAGGACCGCACCGAGCTGCAGCGGGCGGCGAACGCAGGCCGCAGCATCCGCGTCGTGCTGGCGGTCACCGGGCCCGCCTCATCGCCGCCCATCGATCCGGCCGGCCGCGCGTCGTACTGCAGCTTCGTGGCGAACGTGCTGGCCCGTTTCCCCTGGATCCAGGACGTGGCGATCTGGACCGAGCCGAACTCGGCCCGCTTCTGGCAACCGCAGCAGGGTGCGCCCGCCGCGTACGAGGCGCTGCTCGCGCAGTGCTGGGACGCGCTGCACGCCGTGCAGCCGAACGTGAACGTGATCGCGACGAGCGCGCCGCACGCGAAGCCCGGCCGCTGGTATGCCAACCTCGGCAAGGCGTACCGCGCCAGCGGCAGGACGCTGCCCATCTTCGACACGATCGGCCACAACGCATACCCGCAGAGCTCGGTCGAGGCGCCGGGCGTGCACCACAGGGACAGCCCGATGGACGAGGGCGACCTCGACCGGCTGCTGGCCGCGCTGCACGAGGCCTTCGACGGCAGCGGCCAGCCGGTCCCCGGCCAGGGCCGCGTCACCGTCTGGTACCTCGAGGACGGCTTCCAGTCCATCCCGCCCGCCGACGACGGCCTCTACAACGGGACCGAGACGGACAAGTACCCGGTCTCCGAGGAAGAGCAGGCGGTGCAGCTCACGGCGGCCGTGCAGCTCGCCTACTGCCAGCCCGCCGTCGGCGCCTTCTTCAACTTCGAGCTGCGCGACGAGAGCGCACTCTCGGGCTGGCAGTCGGGTCTGCTACGCCCCGACTGGAGCGCCAAGCCCGCGTTCGTCTCCTATCTGGAAGCGGTCGCGGCGGCGCACGCCGGAACGATCACGTGCAAGTCGCAGTAGCCTGGGCCGCGTGGAGCGGCTGATCCTCGCGCGGCACGCCGAGTCGGTGTACAGCGCGCGCGGCCTCGTCAACGGCGACGGCTGCGTCGAGGTCGGGCTGACCGCCGTCGGGGAGGAGCAGGCGGGCCGGCTCGGCCGGTTGCTCGCCGGCGAGCCGCTCGACATCTGCATCACCTCGACGCTCGAGCGGACCCGTGCCACCGCGGCGCTCGCGCTCGCCGGGCGCGACGTCGCGGTCGAGTCGTGGCCGGAGCTGAACGACCCGCGGGCCGGGTGTTTCGAGGGGCTCCACCTCGACGAGTACCGCGGCTGGGCCTGGACGGCCGGCTCGCGCGACGATGCCCCCGGTGGCGGCGAGAGCCGCCTCGCGGCCGCGTCGCGCTACGCGTCCGCATACCGGGCGCTCCTTGAGCGGCCCGAGCCGACGATTCTCGCGGTCGCCCACGCGCT
>JBEKEH010000173.1:0-5042 GCA_050013935.1 Gaiellaceae bacterium
CTCGTCGGGCTGATGCCCGCGGGCGCCGCCGCCGCCGCGGCGGGCGCTGCGCTGCTCATCGACGGCTTCGACGCCTCGCGTGTGCTCGAGCTACGCGTGCTCGACGGCGCGTAGCTGAGCCGTCTCGGCCGCTTGCGCCGCGACCGCCGAGAGCGCGGTGAGGATCCCGGCGACGACGAAGAGCGCGGGCGGTCCGAGGTATCCGTAGACGAGGCCGCCCCCGAACGTCCCGACCACCGGCGCGAACCCCATCGCGACAGCCTTGGCCGCCGCCTGCCCCGTGGCGCGGAGGCTCTCGGGCACGAGCTCGTCGACGATCACGACCATCGCGACCGAGGTCAGCCCGAAGCCGAGCCCGGCGACGATCCGCATCGCGGCGAGCGCGGCCGGGTTGGCGACGACCGCCCAGACCGCGTACACGATCACGTAGAACGCAGCCCCGGCGGCGAAGATGTGCGCGGGCCGCAGCCGGCGGGCGAGCCTGATCGTGGCGACCATGCTCGGCACCTCCGCGCCGGCCTGGAGGCCGGCGGCGAGCCCGACGAACATCGCACCGCCGCCGAGCGCGGCTATCCGGACGGCAGCGAAGTTGTAGGTCGCGCTGTACGGCGCGAACGAGAGCAAGAGCGCGACGAGGAACAGGACGACCGCAGGCGAGGCGATGAGAGCCCCCATTCCCCGCGTCGCGGCTTTCCCTCTGAGCGGGCGGGGCCAGCGGCCGCGGAAGACGAGCACCACGAGCACGGCGTTCAGCGCCGTGCACGCCGCGTAGACCGGGGCCATCACGCCGATCCCGAACGCCTCGATGACGGCGCCCCAGGCGATCGCGCCGACGGCGAACGACGCGCTCATCCACAGCCTGACGCTGCCGTAGGCGTCGCGGCGGCTCACCCCGAGCCGGTCGAGCGCGAGCGCGTCTGCGAGCGCCGCGTTCGGAGAGCGGAAGAACCAGGTCACCGAGCCGGTGAGCGCGAGGGCGGCCTCGCTGTGCGCGAACGCGAGCAGCAGCGCCCCGCCTACGGTGCCGACGAGGCAGAGCGCGAGCGTGCGCTCCCGGCCGAGTGCGCGATCCGCGAGATACCCCCACAGCGGCCCGGCGGCGAAGCCGACCGCCGACATCAGCGCCAGGACGGCGCCGAGCGCCTGCGCGTCGAGGCCGCGGTCGAGGAGCAGGAGCGGGACGAACGGGACGAACGCCGACTCGGCCGCCCCGAGCAGGCAGAAGAGCGCGCGGACGCGCAGCAGAGAGGCGTCGCCCCTGGACACGCTCCCTCGACCCTAGCCGCGCGCGACCCGACGGGCCTCTGAAGTGACGGAGCTAGACTCGCCGCGTGGCGCAGCGGACGTCGATCGCTCTCACCGGCGACGATCTCACTGTCGCGGACGTCTGGGCAGCGGCGGTGGAGGGAGCCCACGTGACGCTGTCGGAATCCGCGCGCGGGAAGATGCGCGCCGCCCGCGAGCTCGTCGAGCGGGCCGCGCACGGGTCGCGCGAGCACACCTACGGCGTCAACACCGGCTTCGGCCGCTTCGTCAACCGCGCCATCCCCGAGGAGCTGACGGAGGAGCTCCAGCTGCGCCTCCTCCGCTCGCATGCGTGCGGCGTCGACGAGCCGTATCCGGACGAGATCGTGCGCGCGGCGATGCTGCTGCGCGCGAACACGCTCGCGAAGGGGAACTCCGGCGCGCGGATCGAGACGGTGGAGCTGCTGCTCGCATGTCTCGACCGCGGCGTGCTGCCGGTCGTGCCGAGCCGCGGCTCCGTCGGCGCCTCCGGCGACCTCGCGCCGCTCGCGCACCTCGCGCTGCCGCTCGTCGGCGAGGGCGAGGCCGTCGTCGACGGCGAGCGGCTACCCGGGTTCGAGGCGCTCGCGCGCGTCGGGCTCGAGCCGCTGCGGCTCGCAGCGAAGGAGGGTCTCTCGCTGATCAACGGCACGCAGTTCATGGCGGCGTTCCTCGCGCTCGGGCTCGTGCGCGCCCGCCGGCTCGCGCAGTCCGCCGATCTCGCGTGCGCGCAGTCGGTCGAGGCGCTGCAAGGCTCGCGTACGTCGTTCCTGCCGCAGATCCACGCGCTGCGCCCGCTGCGCGGCCAGACCGATGCCGCCGCGAATGTCCTCCAGCTGCTCGAGGGGTCGTCGATCATCGAGTCGCACCGCTGGTGCGACAAGGTGCAGGACGCGTACTCGCTGCGCTGCGCGCCGCAGGTCCACGGCGCCTCGCGCGACCTGCTCGACTACGCCGACTACACCGTGTCGGTCGAGCTGAACGCGGCGACCGACAATCCGCTCGTGCTCGTCGACGACGACGTGCTCGTCTCGAACGGGAACTTCCACGGGCAGCCGCTCGCGTTCGCACTCGACGCGCTCGCGATGGCGGCGTCCGAGCTGGCGAGCATCTCCGAGCGCCGCGTCGAGCGGCTCGTCAACCCGAACCTCTCCGACGGCCTGCCCGCGTTCCTCACCACTGACGGCGGCCTGAACAGCGGCTTCATGATCCCGCAGTACGTGGCCGCGGCGCTCGTCTCGGAGAACAAGGTGCTGTGCCATCCCGCGTCGGTCGACTCGATCCCGACGAGCGCAGGGCAGGAGGACCACGTCTCGATGGGCAACGTCTCCGGTTTGAAGGCATGGCAGGTGCTCGCGAACTGCGAGCGGGCGCTGGCGATCGAACTGCTCGCAGGCGCGCAGGCGGTGGAGTTCCTCGCGCCGCTCGAGCCCGGTAGAGGCGTGAACGCAACGAGGGCGGCCGTGCGCGAGCTGTCGCCGCGGCTGCGCGACGACCGGACGCTCGCGCCGGACATCGAAGCGGTGGCGACCGCGATTCGCGACCGATCGCTTGTCGCCGCAGTGGAAGCCGAAGCAGGAGAGTTGAGATGAGCGTGACCGAAACGCTGGCAGCGCGCGTGGACGCGCTGTGCGGCGACCTCTCGTCGATCCGCGCGCCGCGCGGAACGGAGCTGAACGCGAGGCAGTGGTCGACCGAGGCGCCGCTGCGGATGCTGTTGAACAACCTCGACCGTGAGGTCGCGGAGAAGCCGGAGGAGCTGATCGTCTACGGCGGTTCCGGCAAGGCGGCGCGGAACCACGAGGCACTGCGTGCGATCGTCGGCGCGCTGCTCGAGCTCGGCGCGGACGAGACACTACTCGTCCAGTCCGGCAAGCCCGTCGGCGTCTTCACGACGCACGAGAACGCGCCGCGCGTCCTGATCGCGAACTCACTGCTCGTGCCGAGGTGGGCGACGTGGGACGAGTTCCGCCGGCTCGAGGCCGAGGGCCTGACGATGTTCGGCCAGATGACGGCCGGCTCGTGGATCTACATCGGCACGCAGGGGATCCTGCAGGGCACGTACCAGACGTTCGCGGCGGCCGGCGAGAAGCACTTCGGCTCGCCAGACCTGCGCGGGCGCACGATCCTCACCGCCGGGCTCGGCGGCATGGGCGGCGCGCAGCCGCTCGCGGGGACGATGGTCGGCGCTGCGATCCTCTGCGTCGAGGTCGACCCGCACCGGATCGAGCGGCGGCTCGAGACGCGCTACCTCGACGAGGCGACGGACTCGCTCGACGATGCGCTTGCGCGCGTGCGCGCGGCCGCGGCCGAGGGGCGGCCGCTCTCGGTCGGGCTGCTCGGGAACGCCGCCGACGTCGTGCCCGAGCTGGCTTCGCGCGGCGAGCACTTCGACCTGGTGACCGACCAGACCGCCGCGCACGACCCGCTCAACGGCTACATCCCGCACGGCTTCTCGGTCGAGGAGGCTGCGGAGCTGCGTGCGTCCGACCCGGAGGAGTACCTGCGCCTCGCGCGCGGCTCGATCGTGCGCCACGTCGAGGGGCTGCTCGAGTACGTCCGACAGGGGGCGTATGTTTTCGATTATGGCAACAACCTGCGAGGTGAGGCCTGCGACGGCGGCGTAGCGGAGGCCTTCTCATACCCGGGCTTCGTCCCGGCCTATATCCGGCCGCTGTTCTGTCGCGGAGTGGGGCCGTTTCGCTGGGCGGCGCTGTCCGGGGACCCGGCCGACATCGCAGCGATCGACACGGCGCTCCGGGCGCTCTTCCCGGACGACCCGCTGCTGCAGCGGTGGCTTGAGCTTGCGCCCGAGCGGGTGGCGTTCCAGGGGCTGCCCGCACGGATCTGCTGGCTCGGCTACGGCGACCGCGCGAAGGCGGGGCTCGCGATGAACGAGCTCGTCCGGAGCGGTGCGGTGAAGGCGCCCGTCGTGATCGGGCGCGACCACCTCGACTCCGGCTCGGTCGCGTCGCCGTACCGGGAGACCGAGGCGATGCGCGACGGCTCGGATGCGATCGCCGACTGGCCGATCCTCAACGCCCTCGTCAACGTCGCAGCGGGAGCGACGTGGGTGAGCGTGCACCACGGCGGCGGCGTCGGGATCGGCAACTCGATCCATGCCGGCATGGTCGTCGTGGCGGACGGCACCGTCGAGGCAGCGGAGCGGCTCGAGCGCGTGCTCACCACGGATCCGGGCACCGGTGTCATGCGCCACTTCGACGCCGGCTACCCGGAGGCGATCGAGGCCGCCGAGCGCGGCGGGCTGAAGATCCCCGCGGCGCCCGAGGCGTGAGCGCACCCGAGCGGCTGCTCGTCCGCGACCTCGCGCAGGTCGCGACGCCTGCCGAGGGCAAGCTAAACGCCCATCGGCTAAAGACTCTCGTGCTCCTGATGCGCTACACCGGCATGCGAGTGTCCGATGCCGTGATGCTGACAACCGAGCGGCTCGACGGCAAGCGGCTGTTTCTCTACACGCAAAAGACCGGCGTGCCGGTCTATACCGTCCTGCCGGATTCGGTCCTGAAGGCTCTCGAAGCAACTCCGCGAATTACCGCCAAGAATTATTTTTGGAGCGGGCAGTCCAAACACGAAAGCATCGCTGGTCTATGGGAGAAGCGCCTCAAGAAAGTATTCGACCTGGCCGGAGTCTCGAAGGGTGAGGGCAATGCCGTCTCTCACCGTTTCCGCGATACGTTCGCGGTGGAGCTACTTCTCGCCGGTGTGCCAATCGAGCGCGTGTCGGTTCTCCTGGGCCA
>JBEKEH010000174.1:0-5041 GCA_050013935.1 Gaiellaceae bacterium
TCTCGCGATTGTGCGCGCCGGGGATGCGCGGCTCCGCCGGGAGGGGGTCGTCGGCGGAGAACTCGATCCCCTCGAGGCCGAGGCCGCGCGGGACGATCTTCACGCGTGCGCGCTCGAAGATGCGCAGCTTGGCGTCGCGGTAGGCCTCGAACGTGCCGTGACGGTCGAGGTGGTCGGGCTCGAGGTTCAGCAGCACCGCGATGTCGCAAGCCAGCATGTGCACGTCCTCGAGCTGGAAGCTCGAGAGCTCGCAGACGACCCACGCCGCCGGGTCGATACCCTCGCCGGCCTCGGTGAGTGCGCGGCCGACGTTGCCGGCGACCTCGACCGGCCGTCCCGCGGCGCGGAGGATCGCACCGAGCAGCTCCGTCGTCGTCGTCTTCCCGTTCGTGCCGGTGACGCCGATCAGCGGGTTGCCCGGCAGCAGCCGGTAGCCGAGCTCGACCTCGCTCCAGATCGGGATCGCGCGGGCGCGCGCAGCCGCGGCGAGCGGCGACTCGGCCGGCACGCCGGGGCTCTTGACCACGAGCTCGACACCCTCCAACAGCGACTCCTCCTCGGTCCCGAGCCGGACTTCGACGCCCGCGCCGGCAAGCCTGCCGGAGTCCACGTCGGGGGAGCGGTCGGCCGCGACGACGGAAACTCCGCGCCGGGCGAGTGCGAGTGCCGCCGCGCGCCCGGAGCGCGCCAGCCCGAGCACGAGCACGCGCCGCCGCAGCCAGCTCTCGGTCGGACCTCTCCCCATCACGCGACACACACCCCCCCATGGGGGGCGCGAGGGCCCCTGCGGACAGCGTACGCGCGCGTGTGTGACATCGATGAGCCGGCTTCCGGGCGGATCCGTGTCTGATTCGGCGCCGGGGCGCCGGCTCCTTATGAAGCGGGCTCCGCGCGGCCGCCGGCGCGGAGCACCCGCGCCACTTCGGGGTCGGCGGCGTCCGCGCCGACGAGCAGGTCGATCGAGGCGTCGGGCAGGGGCAGCACCGGCAGCGCGCCGAGCAGGTAGTCGAGCCGCGGGTCGGCCAGCTCCGCGATCAGGCGCTCGAGGTC
Source organism: Gaiellaceae bacterium (assembly GCA_050013935.1). Lineage (GTDB taxonomy): Bacteria > Actinomycetota > Thermoleophilia > Gaiellales > Gaiellaceae > Palsa-739. The sequence continues at coordinate 1,051 of JBEKEH010000174.1, forward strand.
GGACACCGACGGCTCGAGCACGACGATCTCCTGGAACCCGTCCAGGCGCGCAACCGCCGCCCGCGCTGCGGCCGCACCGAGCACCGCCGCGGTCCCCGTCACCGCTGCGCGAAGTAGTAGCGGTAGAAGAGCGCGAAGCCGGCTGCGCAGAGGATTCCGGCCACGATCCAGAAGCGCACCATGATCTTCGTCTCCGACCACGCCTTCATCTCGAAGTGGTGGTGGATCGGCGCCATCAGGAACACACGCCGCCCGAGGTAGCGGAACGTGAAGACCTGGATCATCACAGAGAGCGCCTCGATCACGAAGATGCCGCCGATCGCAAGCAGCAGCAGCTCGGTCTTCGTCATGATCGCGAACGTCGCGATGGCGCCGCCGAACGCCATCGAACCGGTGTCGCCCATGAAGACCTCCGCCGGGAACGCGTTGTACCAGAGGAAGCCGATCGCGGCCCCGATCAGCGCAGCACCGATGATCGCGAGGTCGAGGCTTGTCAGGTTACGGTGGGCAGGCGGTCCGGAGCGCACGTACGACACCACCTCCATCGCCGTGAACGTGAACAGCGCGATGATCCCTGTTCCAGCCGCGAGCCCGTCGATACCGTCGGCGAGATTCGTCGCGTTCGACGCGCCCGCGATGATCACGAACAGGAACGGGTACCACGCGTATGAGAGCGGAACCGAGACGTCGGCGATCGGGACGTAGACGTTCGTGCTCAGGTGCAGGTGGTGCGACACGATCGCGACGACGACCGTCACACCCGCAAGCAGCAGCAGCTTCCAGCGCCCGCTCAGGCCGAGCGAGCGGCGGTGCGTGAGCTTCGTGAAGTCGTCGAGAAATCCTATCGCGCCACACGCGAGCGTCCCGAATAGGACCGTGAGCGACTGCAGGCGGTAGTGGCTGACCGGCAGGAACGCGATCGTGGCCGCGAACAGGATCATCAACCCGCCCATCGTCGGCGTCCCCTGCTTGGCGAAGTGGTGCTGCGGTCCCTCCTCCCTGATCTGCTGGCCGAACTCGTTGCGGCGCAGGAAATCGATGAACTTCGGGCCGACGAGGATCGACACGATCAGCCCGACGAGCGCGGCGATGAGGACTCGCGTCACGGCGCCGCCACCCCTGCGAGCGATTCGGCGACGAGCTCGAGGCCGACGGCCCGCGACGCCTTCACGAGCACCGTGTCACCGGGCTCGACGACGGAGCGCACGACCTCGATCGCGTGGGCGGCGTCCGGTGCCCACTCGTCCGGGCCGTAGCGCCGCCCGAGCTCGCCGACACCGACGATCACGTCGACGCCCAGCTCCTGCGCGACCGCGCCGAGCTCCTCGTGGAAGCGCGGGCCCTCGATGCCGAGCTCGGCCATCTCGCCGAGCACCGCGACCGTCCGCCGCGATCCGGCGCGCTCGACGAGATGCTCGAGTGCCGCCCGCATCGAGGCGGGATTCGCGTTGTACGCGTCGTTGATCAGCAGCCCGCCGCCGGGGAGCGGCGTCTCCTCGCAGCGCCAGCGCGAGAACGCGATCTCGGCCGAGCCCTCCGCCGCGCGCTCGAGCGGTAGCCCGAGCGCAACGTACGTGAGCAACGCGCCCACGAGGTTCGCGGCCTGCACGCGCACGGTGAACGGCACCGGCAGCTCGATCCGCCGCCCGTCCGCAAACGCAATCGCGACGCTCTCCCCCGGCTCGAACGACGCGAGCTCGGCGTCGCCGCCCGGCCCGAAGCGGAGGATCTCGATGTCGTCGCGCTCCAGCAGCGGCTCGAGCTCCGCTACGCCCGCAGGTACCACCGCCGTGCCGCCGTCCGGCAGCGCAGCTACCGCCTCCGCCTTCACCCGCGCGACGTTCGCCACCGTGCCGACGAGCTCGAGGTGGACGGGGCCGATGCTCGTGATCACCGCGACCTCCGGCCGCGCGATCGCGCACAGCTCGGCAATCTGGCCGAAGCCGCGCATGCCCATCTCGGTGATCACGACCTCGGTGTCCGGCTCGATCCGCGTCAGCGTCAGCGGCAGGCCGACCTCGTTGTTGTGACCGCCCTCGGCGGCGACCGTGCGCACGACCGGGCGGCAGAGCGCGGCGAGGATGTCCTTCGTCGAGGTCTTGCCGCTGGAGCCGGTGATCGCGACGACGCGCGCGTCGCTGCGGTCGCGCACCGCGCGCCCGAGAGCCGCCATCGCCGCAAACCCGTCGTCGGGAACGAGCGTCGCCGCGGCGCCGTGCGCACGCGCGTCCTCGAGGTAGGCAACGCCGCCGCCGAGCGCGACGAACAGGTCGCCCGGCCCGGCGCGGCGCGAGTCGATCTCGACGCCGGTCACCGTCTGCGCGTCGCCCTCGAGCCGGCCGAGCCCGAGCGTCCGCAGCTCCGCGAGCGCGAGCGGGATCAGGCGCGCGCCCCCAGCGTGCGCAGCGCCTGCCGCGCGGCCTCGCGATCGTCGAACGGAATCGTCCGGTCCGCGAACTGCTGGCCCTGCTCGGCGCCCTTGCCGGCGATGAGGACAACGTCGCCGTCCCGCGCGAGCTCGATCGCGCGCGCGATCGCGGCCGTACGGTCCGGCTCGACCTCCACGTCTCCGACGGCGCCCGCGACGATCTCGTCGATGATCGCCCGGGGGTCCTCGCTGCGCGGGTTGTCGGAGGTGACAATCGCCACGTCGGCGAGCTCGGACGCGAGCCGGCCCATCAACGGCCGCTTGCCGCGGTCGCGGTCGCCGCCGGCGCCGACGACGCAGATCACGCGTCCGCGCGCGAGCTCGCGCGCCGCGCACAGCACGTTCTCGAGCGCGTCCGGCTTGTGTGCGTAGTCGACGATCACCGTGAACGGCTGTCCCTCCTCCACCGATTCGAAGCGGCCGGGCACGCCGCGCACGGATTCGATCCCGCGCGCAGCCGCGGCGTCGTCGATCTCGAGCAGGCGGGCCGCTGCGAGCGCGCCGAGCGCGTTCTCTGCGTTGAAGCGGCCTCGCAGCTTCAGGTCGATGCGGTCGAGCTGCTCCGGCCCGATCGCGGCGCCGGGTGCGAAGCCGAACGTCAGCGCTTCCGGCAGCTCCTCCGCAAGCCGCCGACCGTACTCGTCGCCGACGTTGATCGCTGCGGGCGGACGGCCCTCGACGAACAGGCGCCGCTTCGCCTGGAAGTACGACTCCATGTCGCCGTGGAAGTCGAGGTGGTCCTGGCTGAGGTTCGTGAACACGAGCGCGGCGAAGCGCACGCGGTCGAGCCGGTGCAGCTGCGCCGCGTGCGACGACGCCTCCATCGCGCACGAACGGTCGCCCGCGTCGAGCATCTCGCGGAAGGTGCGCTGGAGGTCGATCGCCTCGGGGGTCGTGCGCACGACGCCGCGCCGCTCGCCGCCGACGCGCGCCTCGACGGTGCCGAGCAGCCCCGGCCGCCGGCCGGCGGCGGCAAGAATCGCGTAAAGCAGGAACGCGGTCGTCGTCTTGCCGCTCGTCCCGGTTACGCCGGCGACCTGCAGTTCCTCCGTCGGGCGCCCGAAGAACTCGTCCGCGACGACCGCCATCGACGCGCGCGAGTCGCCGACGACGACCTGCGGCACGCCGACGTCCAGCGGCCGCTCGACGACGAGTGCGACCGCGCCGCGCTCCACCGCCTCGGGCGCGAAGTCGTGCCCGTCGGCCCGCGCGCCTCGCACACAGAAGAAGAGCGCGCCCGGCGTGACGGCCCGCGCGTCGTAGCCGAGGTCGCGCACCTCGACCGGAGCGCGTCCAACCACCTCGACCGCCCCGAGCGCGGCGACGAGGCGCTCCAGATCCATCATCGCCAGGCGAGTCTACCGCGAGGGGCTGACGCCCTCGCGGGGTGGGTCTTGCGTCTCGCGGCACGGTCTGCGAGGGGCGACGGTCTACGGCGGGCGACCAGGTCGCGACGTCGTCGCGACCTGGTCGCAGTCGTTGCAGCCGCCCGCCTATTGGAGTGGCTTGTCAGGAGGAACCTCCAGGTACTGGAGGTCGAACGCGGCGATCTGCGCGAACGCC
>JBEKEH010000175.1:0-4968 GCA_050013935.1 Gaiellaceae bacterium
CGCTCGCCGACACAACGACACGGCGCACACCACGACCAAGGAAGCCGCTATCGTCGCAGCGATGTAACGATCACACCGGGACCGCCGTCACGAAAATCCACGGCGACCGGGACATCCTCCCACATCCTGCGCGACGGCCGAGACGTCGCCTCCTCCCTGCTGCAGCGCGGCTGGCTGAGCGCGGATCGGACGGACACAGACGATGCCCGGCAACCATACGGCGCGCATGCCCGCTTCTGGGTCGAGCCCGAGCGCCGGGAAGAGTTCGGAAAGGTTACCGAGGCCCGCCGCTGCGCCTGGGCGTGGCGCAGGTATGTCACAGCGGCGCGCGTACTGCCGGAGCGGACGGTCGAGATTCGCTACGAGACTCTGGTTTTCGCCCCCCTTGTCGAGGCGGAGCGTGTCGCCGCCGCGCTCGACATCGCGGCGGACCCACTGCGTGCCGCGCTCGGGAACGCCCACGCCACCTCGGTCGGACGCTGGCGGCACGACCTCTCGAGCGATCAACTCGCAGACGTCGAACAAGAAGCCGGTGACCTACTCGCCGAGCTCGGCTATCGGTGAGCGGCTTCGTCGTCTGGTTCACTGGGCTTCCGGCCGCGGGCAAAACGACGATGGCGACAATCGTCGGGTCGGAGCTCGTGCGACGGGAGCTCATCGTTGACCATCTCGACGGCGATGCCGTGCGTACACATCTCTCGAGCGGACTCGGCTTCTCGAAGGAAGATCGCGATACGAATATCGCGCGCATCGCCTGGGTCGCCTCGCGTCTTGCGCGCGTGGGCGGCGTGGTGATCGTCTCGGCGGTGTCGCCGTACGCCGACGCGCGCCGACGCGCGCGCGAACTCGTGGAGCGAGACGCGCCGTTCGTCGAGGTGCACGTCGCGACGCCGTTTGCAGAGTGCCTCCGGCGCGACCCGAAGGGTTTCTACGCCAGGGCGCTCAAGGGCGAGCTTCAGGACTTCACGGGCGTGTCCGCGCCGTACGAGGAGCCCACCCACCCGGAGCTGCGCGTCGACACGACGGGTACGTCTCCGATCCGGTCGGCCGCTGCCGTACTCGCGCGCCTCGAAGAGCTGGGGCTGCTCCCCGCCGCCACTCGGTAGGGCCTGCGGGGCGATGTCCCGCCCGGCGGACACGCTGCGCCTGCCCGCCGACCCCCGAAGCCCAGACCCGGCCGGGCGGCACTCAGCATGACCGACGACCGAGGCCCGTCAACCCCTCCGGGGTCGGCTACACCTTGACCGGCCCCGGCCCGCCGATCTCACCAGCAGCTATCCCGGCCTGAGCAAGAAAGAACAGCTCTGGCGTCACGACGAGCACTCCCGCAAGCGACGGGAGCTCGGCCAGTACGTACTCTTTCTAGAGGGAGCTAGCTCGGGGAACATTCCCGCATACTGGCGTACGTCTGTTTCCGCTCGCCAGACGATGCGCCGGGCAGGGGCTAGCAGGTGTCGTCGCAGGCTTCGCCGCGCCAGGTTCGGACGCCTGCCTGAACTGCGACGATGGCGACGAGGAGGGCGACGAGCGGGTCGGCCCGGTGTGCGGCTGTGCCGCAGGCGGGCTGCGGGCGCCTACGGTCGGTCTCGCGTGCTTCGAGACGTACGTTCGGTACCGAATGGGTCGGTACCGAAGAAGCGGCACAGAGAGCGGGTCGCGCGAAGCCGACCGGCTGCTCGATTCGTTGCGGGGGTTGCTTGGGGCGGCTGCTTCGCGGCGCGGCCGGGACACGAGGCGCGCGGGTGAGCTGAGCTTCGCGCAGGTCAGGCTCGCAGCCTGTCTGTACGAGCAGGGGGCGATGACGGGGATTCGGCTTGCCGAAGCGGCGCACCTGTCCGCGAGCGCTGCGAGCGAGATGCTGGACGGGTTGGAGCGGTCCGGGTTGGTGTGCCGGGAGACGGCGGAGGCGGACCGGCGCGTCCGCGTCGTCTCGCTCAGCCCGGAAGGGACACGGGTGGTGGAGGAGAGGTTGCGGGCGTTCCGCGCCGAGGTCGCCGAGGCGCTGGAGGGCTGCACGGACGGGGAGCTGGCAGCTGCGGCGAAGGTGATCGACCGCTTGGCGGGGATGTTCGCGCGGCGGTGACGCGGCTGTGCTGATCAAGCTCCTCCGGAGGTTCCTGCGCGCCTATCGGCGCTGGGTCGCGGCGGTGGTGGCGCTGCTGGCGGCGCAGACGGTGGCGAACCTCTATCTGCCCAACCTGAACGCGGACATCATCAACAACGGCGTCATCAAGGGGAACCTGGGGTACATCTGGACGACTGGCGGCCTGATGCTCGGGATCACGCTCGTGCTCGGCGTCGTCTCGGTCGTCGCCGTCTATTTCGCCTCGCGGGTGGCGATGGGCGTGGGCGCCGACATTCGGGCGGCGGTGTTCAACGCCGTGCAGGGGTTCTCGGCGCGCGAGATGCACCGCTTCGGGACGCCGTCGCTCATCACCCGGAACACGAACGACGTCCAGCAGGTGCAGATCTTCGTGCAGGCGGGGCTGACGCTGATCGTGATCGCGCCGATCATGAGCGTCGGCGGCGTGATCATGGCCGTGCACGAGAGCGCCGCGCTGTCGCCGCTGCTGGCGGTGTCGGTGCCGGTGATGCTGGCGCTGATCGGCGTCGTCCTCGTCGCGGTCGTGCCGCAGTTCCGGTCGATGCAGGGGAAGATCGACCGGATCAACCAGGTGCTCCGCGAGCAGATCACCGGGGTGCGGGTGATCCGGGCGTTCGTGCGCACCGAGGCTGAGGGCGAGCGCTTCGGGGAGGCGAACGCTGAGTTGACCGCGACTGCGCTGCGCATCAACCGCATCTTTGCGCTCGCCTTCCCGTCGGTGATGGCGATGATGAACCTGTCGAGCGTGGCGGTGATCTGGTTCGGCGGCCTGCTCGTCCGGGACGGCTCGATGCCGATCGGCAACCTGACCGCGTTTCTCGCCTACATCCTCCAGATCTTGATGTCGGTGATGATGGCGGTGTTCCTGATGATCCTGCTCCCGCGCGCGGTCGCGAGCGCCGAGCGGATCGAGCAGGTTCTCGGGGCGGAGCCGTCCGTCGTGGATCCGGCGAAGCCGGTTGGGCCGCTGCGGCAGACCGGGGCGGTCGAGTTCCGGGGCGTGAGCTTCGGCTATCCGGGCAGCGAGCGGCCGGTCCTCCACCGCCTCGACTTCGCGTTCCTGCCGGGCCGGACGAGCGCGATCATCGGCGGCACCGGCGCCGGCAAGACGACGCTGCTCAACCTCATCCCGCGCTTCTTCGACGCCACCAGCGGAAGCGTTCTCGTCGACGGCGTCGACGTGCGCGAGCAGGAGCTCGAGCAGCTGTGGAGCGGCATCGGGCTGGTGCCGCAGAGCTCGTACCTGTTCAGTGGCACCGTTGCGAGCAACCTCCGCTTCGGTCGACCCGAGGCATCCGACGCGGAGCTGTGGCGTGCGCTCGAGGTCGCACAGGCGCGCGAGTTCGTCGCTGCGATGCCCGGCGGTCTGGACGCGCCGATCGACCAGGGCGGCACCAACGTCTCCGGCGGCCAGCGGCAGCGGCTCTCGATCGCACGCGCGCTCGTGAAGCGGCCGCGGCTCTACCTCTTCGACGACTGCTTCTCGGCGCTCGACGCCACGACCGATGCGCGCCTGCGGGCCGCACTGCAGGCCGAGACGAGCGCTGCTGCCATCGTCATCGTCTCGCAGCGCGTCTCGACGATCATCGACGCCGACCTGATCATCGTCCTCGACGAGGGCCGCATCGCCGGCACCGGCAGCCACCGCGAGCTTCTGGCGAGTTGCGAGGCATACCGCGAGATCGTCGCGTCGCAGCTCGGCGAGGAGGCGGCGGCGTGAGCGCGATCGGGCCGCGAGGCGGTCGGGTCGGACGCGGCCCGTTCGCGATGCAGTCGGGCGCCCGCAGCAAGGATCCACGCGGGACGGCGCGCCGGCTCCTGCGTCGGCTCCGGCCCGAACGTGCGCGGCTCATGCTCGCGCTCGTGATGGGCGTCACCGCCGTCGGGTTCACCGTGCTCGGGCCGAGGATCCTCGGCGACGCGACCAACGTCCTCTTCGACGGTGTCGTGAGCCGACAGCTCCCCGCCGGCCTCAGCAAGGCGCAAGCGGTCGCGCGGCTGCGCGCGCACGGCCACGGACAGCTTGCGGAGATGGTCTCCCACATGCACGTCACGCCGGGCGCCGGGATCGACACGGCCCAGCTGGGCCGCTGGCTCGGCCTCGCGGCGATCATCTACTTACTCGGCTCGGTGTTCAGCTTCGGGCAGGCCTACGTGATGGCCGGCGTCACGCAGCGGATGATGTTCGGACTGCGCCGCGACGTGGAGGAGAAGCTGGCGCGGCTGCCGCTGCGCTACTTCGACAGCCACCCGCACGGGGACATCCTCAGCCGCGTCACCAATGACATCGACAACCTGACGACAACGGTTCAGCAGGGCCTCAGCCAGCTGCTGACCTCGCTGCTGACGGTCGTCGGCGTGCTCGCGATGATGTTCTGGATCTCGCCGCTGCTCGCCGGCGTCTCGCTGCTCGTGATCCCGCTCGCGATCGTGCTCAGCACAGCGGTCGTGCGCCGCTCACAGGTCCAGTTCACGGCCCAGTGGGAGCGCACCGGCACGCTCAACGGCCTCGTCGAAGAGACGCACACCGGCCACGCGCTCGTGCAGATCTACGGCCGCCGCCGGACAACCGTCGACGAGTTCGCCCGGCAGAACCGCAGCCTCTACGAGGCGAGCTTCCGCGGCCAGTTCCTCTCCGGGATCATCCAACCGGCGATGATGTTCCTCGCGAACATCAACTACGTCGCGATCGCCGTCCTCGGGGGCTGGCGCGTCGCCTCCGGCGCCCTCTCGCTCGGCGACGTGCAGGCATTCATCCAGTACTCGCGCCAGTTCACGATGCCGATCACCCAAATCGCCTCCCAGATGAACATGCTCCAATCCGGGCTCGCCTCCGCCGAGCGCGTCTTCGAGTTCCTCGACGC
>JBEKEH010000176.1:0-4944 GCA_050013935.1 Gaiellaceae bacterium
GCCGGCCGCCGGGTCGAGCAGCGGCGGCCCGAAGTCCGGCGCCAGCTCGCCGGCGTCGATCCGTCGCTGCAGCTCCTCCGGCCCGCCGTGCCGGTAGAACGCAGGCCCGCGTCCGGGAGCCAGCTCGGCGTAGAGGAACACCGGCAGCCCCAGCTCCTCGCCGACGCGGCGGGCGAGCTCGAGCGCCGCCGCCCGGGCGCGCTCCGCGTCCACGGGGCGGAGCGGCACGACCGGCACGACGTCGGCTGCGCCGATCCGCGGATGCACGCCCTCGTGCCGGCGCAGGTCGATCCGCTCGCGAGCGCAGGCGATCCCGGCGAGGAGCGCCTCGACGAGCGGCGCGTCCTCGCCGGCGAGCGTGAACACCGAACGGTGGTGGTCGGCGTCGGCATGGACGTCGAGCACGTCGGCGTGCGCGGAGAGCGCCGCGCCGATCGCGTCGAGCACGGCCGCGTCTCGCCCCTCCGAGAAGTTCGGGACCGCTTCCAGCGGCATGCGCACGCGGGGAGCCTACGACTCGGCCGCGAGCACGCGCGCGCACTCCTCGCACACCTGCGGCGGCACGAGACCGAGCCGCATGCCGAGGTAGAACGCCTGGCAGCCCACGCAGACGCCGAAGGCCGCCTCGAGCGACGCGAACACCGCGAGCACGCCGGTGAGCGCGAGCGCCGCCGTGTGCGCGCCGGCTGCGAACCAGAGCAGCGTCGCCGTCACGGTGAACGCGGCGCCGATCGCCTGGGCGAACCGCTTCGCCGGGCCGGGCGAGTAGCGGTGACGCACGTGCAGCCGCGGCGTAACCACGCGCGTAGCCAGCAGGCCGAGCGGGCTCAGCTTCGGCCCGGTCAGCACGCGCGCGAGGAACCCGTACGCGAGCACGGGCAGCAGCCAGCCCTGCTGGAATGCGACCGTGAGCACGGCGAGCACCGCCACCGACCCCGCCACCAGCCGTGCCGAGGTCTCGTTGACCGGGTTCGGGAACGAGAAGAGCGTGCGCATACTTCAAAAAAGATACCGGCCGTGACGTCTCGCCGCTCGTCCTATCGCACGCTCGCGTCGCTCCAGCGGGACACGGCCCACTGCCGGGCGTGCGCCGAGGAGGGCTTCCCGCTCGAGTCCCTGCCCGTGCGGGCGCCGTACGCCGGCCAGCGCGCGTACCTGTTCGGGCAGGCGCCCGGAGCCGTCGAGGGCGAGCAGCGGCTGCCCTGGCGCGGGCGCGCCGGCCAGGCGTTACGGCGCTGGCTCGAGCTCGACGAGGCGGCGTTCTACGCGACCTTCTACTGCGCGTCGGTGACGCGCTGCTACCCGGGTCGAGCCGCCTCCGGCCGAGGCGACCGCACGCCGACGCCGCGGGAACAGGAGCTCTGCGCGTTCTGGCGCGACTGGGAGCTCAGCCTGCTCGAGCCGCGGCTGATCGTCACCGTCGGCGGGCTCGCGCTGCGCCGCCTGCTCGGCCTCCGCGAGCTGACGGCCTGCGTCGGCGAGCGCTACGAGCGGGAGGGCGCCGCAGTCGTCCCGCTGCCACACCCGTCCGGGGCGAGCGGCTGGCTCAACGCGCCCGCAAACCGCGAGCGCCTCGCCCGCTCGCTCCGGCTCGTCAGGCTCGAGCTCGAGCGGCTCTAGCGACGAACCAGCCACGCTCACGGTCGAGCCAACGCTCGAGCCGCAGCCCTGCTTCACCGAGCGCGGCCGCGATCGAGGCCCTCGATCCGCGCATGCACGATCTCCGCACCGCGAACGTGCTCGACGGCCACGCCGACGCTCCTCCTAGGGTCGGAGGAGCATCCCGACGCTGCCGCTGTCCTCCGTGCGGAACCCGTACTCCTCGTAGAGCGGCCGGCCGGACGGCGTCGCGACGAGCGCGACGATCGTGCGCGCAGAAGCGCGCGCGAGCAGCCGTTCGAGAATCGCCCTCCCGACGCCGTGCCGCTGCTGCCCCGGGAGCACGATCATGTCCCAGATCGTTGCGTACAGCGCGCCGTCGTCGAGCAGGCGGCCGATCCCGACAAGCGCGCCGTCCTCGCGCGCGACGACGTTCCAGGTCCCGTCGAGCGCGGCCTGTAGCTCCGCGTCGTGAACCGGCGGCGGGATCCAGCCGACGGCCTCGCGGAAGCGGCGGTACTCGGCCGCCGCGAGCCGTATGCCTTCCTCGAGCTCGAGCACACCCGGGAGCCTACGAGGCGTTGACCGCCGCAGCAACGGCCGCGGAGCACGCCGGGATCAAGCCTGCGCCACCGCCACGAGCCGCCGGTGGTCGTACGTGAGCGGCTCGCCGTCCTCGCCGTACGCCTCCACGCGGGTGAACCCCGCTCCGAGCAGCCAGTCGCGCAGCTCCGGGAAGGTCGGCATCCGGACGAAGAGCTCGTAGCGCCGGGTCTCGCCGCCCCGGATCGCGACGTACTCCGACCGGACCCCACCGGCCACCGGGTCGAACGTGCGCAGGTCGACCAGGAAGTCGCCGTCGCGCTCGGTCACGCCTGCGCGCGAGAACCGCGTCATCAGGGCCGAGACGCTGATCGTCTCGAGCGCGAACCGCCCGCCCGGCTTCAGCGCCGCGCGCACACCGCGGAGGAGCCCGTGCAGCTCGTCGTCGGGGTGGTAGCCGAAGGCCGTGAACCAGTTGAAGACGCGGTCGAAGCGCTCCTGCCACGGGATCGCGCGCATGTCGCCCTCGACGTACTCGACCTCGACGCTGCGCGCCGCCGCGTCCGCGCGCGCCCGCTCGAGGAAGAGCGCAGACGAGTCGAGCCCCGTCACCCGCACGCCCCGCTCGGCCAGCCGGTTCGCCAGCCGCCCGTGCCCGCACGCGAGGTCGAGCACCTCCATCCCGGGCTCGAGCTCGAGCAGCCGCCAGATCAGGTCCGCTTCCCGGTCCGACCGCTCCTCTGGCAGCACTTGCTCCCAGAAATAGAGGTAGTCCTCGCCGAAGAACTCGTCGAATCCGGCCACGTGGGGAGCGTACGACCTCGCGGCTACATTGGCCAAGATGAGCGCCGTCCCGTACCGCTCCACGTTCGTCCGGCTGCTCGGCTTCCTTCGCCCCTATCGCGCGGGGCTGGCGGTCTCGGTCGTGCTCGCGGTCGGCTCGCAGGCGGCGCAGGTTGCGCTCATCTGGGTGACCGGCCGGAGCGTGATCGACCAGGCGCTGCTTCGCCACGACACACACCGGCTCTGGGTCTCGGTCGTCGTGATCGTCGCCCTCGGCGTCGTGCGCGCCGGGTTGATGCTCGGGCGCAGGATCATCTCGGGCCGGCAGGCGCTCGACGTCGAGATGGACATGCGCAGCGGCCTGTACGCGCACCTCGTGCGGCTCTCGTTCGGCTTCTACGACCGCCACCAGACCGGCCAGCTCATGTCGCGCGCGACCGTCGACCTCCAGGGCGTGCGCTTCTTCCTCGGCTACGGGCTGATCTTCTTCTTCCAGAACGTGCTGACCGTCGCGTCGGTGACCGTCGTCCTCTTCTTCTTCCAGTGGCAGCTTGCGCTGATCGCGCTCGCGATCACGCCGCCGCTCGTGGCGCTCGCGTACCGGTACAGCCACGTCACGCACCCGACGCTGCGCGACGTGCAGCAGCGGCTCGCGGACGTGGCGACCGTCGCCGAGGAGAACATCGTCGGCGTCCACGTCGTCAAGGCGTTCGCGCAGGAGCCGTCCGAGGAGGAGAAGTTCCGCCGCCGCTCGGAGCTCGTGTTCGACCAGACGCTGAAGGCGAACCGGCAGCGCGCGACCTACGTGCCCCTGATCTCGTTCGTGCCGCTGCTCGCCCAGGCCGCGGTGTTGCTCATCGGCGCGCGCATGGTCACGCACCACTCGCTCACGGCCGGCAGCTTCGTCGCGTTCAACCTCTACCTCGGGATGCTCGTGACGCCGCTTCGCTCGCTCGGCATGTGGATCGGCCAGGCGCAGCGCGCGACGGCTGCCGGCGAGCGCATCTTCCAGGTGCTCGACGAGCCGGAGGAGGTAGCCGACCGGCAGGACGCGATCGAGCTCCCAGCCGGCGACGGCGCGATCCGCTTCGAGGGCGTCACGTTCCAGTACCTCGAGGGACGACCGGTGCTCCGTGACGTCGACCTCGACGTTCCCGCGGGACGGACGCTCGCGCTGATCGGCCACACCGGCTCCGGCAAGTCGACGCTCACGGCGCTCGTGCCGCGCTTCTACGACGTGACCGCCGGGCGCGTGACGGTCGACGGGACCGACGTGCGCGACGTGTCGCTCACCTCGCTCCGCAGCGCGATCGGCGTCATCTCGCAGGACCCCTTCCTGTTCTCCGCGACCGTGCGCGAGAACATCGCCTTCGGACGACGCGACCTCTCCCCGGACGAGGTCGAGCGCTTCGCACGCGCCGCGCAGGCGCACGAGTTCGTCGAGCGGCTGCCGCAGGGCTACGACACGGTGATCGGCGAGCGCGGCATCACGCTCTCGGGCGGCCAGCGCCAGCGGATCGCGATCGCCCGCGCGCTCGCCGTCGACCCGCGCATCCTCATCCTCGACGACGCGACCGCGTCGGTCGACGCCACGACGGAGGCGCACATCCGCACCGGCTTGCGCGAGGCGATGCGCGGACGGACGACGTTCATCATCGCGCACCGTCTCTCGACGATCGCGCTCGCAGACGAGATCGTCGTCCTCGACGACGGTCGGATCGCCGCGCGCGGTACGCATGACGAGCTCCTCGAGTCGAGCGAGGTCTACCGGGAGATCTACGAGCACGGGCTGCTCGAGCGGCGGTTCACGGACGCGGTCGAGGCGCGCGGCGCGATGGAGGACGTCGCGTGAGGTTCCTCACGTTCCCGGGGCGACGCTGGGGCCGCGCGCCATCGTCCGGCGGGCCGAGGACAGTACGGGCGGGTACGGACTCGGCCCGCCGGACCTCGGAGCGTGGCGCCGGCGTCGTCAGCCTTTCGCGGAGCGCCGCTCCGCGGCGCGGTAGCGAAAGGCGGCCG
>JBEKEH010000177.1:0-6480 GCA_050013935.1 Gaiellaceae bacterium
CCGCGCGGTACCCTAGCGCCGTGGCTCCTCCTCACCGCACCGCGCGCGTGGCGGTGCTGGCCTCGTCGGCTCAGCGCAAGTCCGATCGGCACCCCTCGCGGGGGCGGAGCGCCGGGGTCCGGCGTGCCGTCCTCGTCGTGCTCGTGCTCGGCGCGCTCGCGCTGCTGACGATCTCGTTCCGCTCGCCGACGTCCGGCGTCCTCCACGACGCTCAGGGCTACGGCGCGTCCGCGCTGCGGCCGTTCCAGGTGGCGGCCGAGCGGGTTGCGCGCCCGTTCCGCGACGCGTACGGCTACGTGAGCAGCCTCACCGGGGCGAAGTCGGAGAATGTGAAGCTACGCGGCGAGGTGCGCCGGTGGCGCGCGCAGGCGCTCGCGAACCAGGCCGCCGCGAAGGAGAACGCGAGCCTGAAGCGGCTGCTCGACTACGAGCAGGGCCCGACGTACCCGAAGGACTACCGCGCCGTCAACGCCTCGGTCATCTCGTTCCCGAGCGGGCCGTTCGACCAGCAGCTCACGATCTCCGCCGGATCGAACAGGGGCCTCCGCGTCAACACGCCGATCGTGAGCGCCGACGGGCTCGTCGGCCGCGTCACGAACGTCGGTCGGGAGACGGCGACCGTCGCGCTCCTCACCGATCCCGACAGCGTCGTCGCCGCGCGCGACCTCACGAGCAAGGTCAGCGGCCTCATCGAGCACGGCCAGGGGAACACGCTCATTCTCGACCACGTCGCGAAGGAGCAGGTCGTGAACAAAGGGGACATGATCGTCACGCAGGGAACGCGCGACCGCCGCTACCCGGACCTCTACCCGTACGGCATCCCCATCGGCCAGGTCATCTCGGTCGGCACGAGCGACATCGCGAGCTACCTCACCGTGCAGGTGGCGCCGTTCGCGAAGCTCACCACGCTCGACGCGGTCGCCGCGCTCGTTCCGACGAAACCCTCGAAGCTGCCGTGACGATCGCCGACGGCCTCAAAGCCGCGGCACTTCTCTTCATCGCGGCGATCATGCAGGTCTCGATCTTCACCCAGATCCACGTATTCGGCGGCGTACCCGACGTGCTGCTCGTCACGCTCGTCGCGATTGCGCTGCTGCGCGGGGCGATCGTCGGCGCCGGCGGCGGCTTCTTCGCCGGTCTGCTGGTCGACACCGCGACGCTCGGGCAGCTCGGGCTCACGTCGCTCGTGCTCACCGTCGCCGGCTACTGGATCGGACGCTACGGCGAGACGACGGGCCGCGACAGGGCGCATGCACCGTTCCTCTCCGTCGCCGTCGTGACGATCCTCTACTCGGTCGGGCTGCTGCTCGTGCACTTCGTGCTCGGCGAGCGCGCGCCCGCCGGAGCGATGCTCGAGGGCCTCGGCCCGGCGATCGTGCTCAACCTCATCCTGACGGCGCCGGTGTACGCGCTCGTGCGGCGGCTCCTGCGTCCGCTCGAGCGTTCGGACCTCGCCACGGAGGTGCAGCTCCTTGGCTAGTGGACGCGGCCACAAGTACGGTTGTGCGTCTGGCGGTCCGCAAACGCGGCGCATGCCGTTGTCCTCGGTCGGCCGCATACCTACGGGTATGCGGCCTCCCTGCGTCCTAGGCCTGCTTGGTTTGCGAACCGCCAGACAC
This sequence comes from Gaiellaceae bacterium, assembly GCA_050013935.1. GTDB lineage: Bacteria > Actinomycetota > Thermoleophilia > Gaiellales > Gaiellaceae > Palsa-739. The sequence goes on from JBEKEH010000177.1 coordinate 1,620, forward strand.
GAACGAACTTATGGCCGACCGCCAGACACGAACGAACTTATGGCCGCGTCCACTAACACCACGACCGGGCGCTCGCGGTCGCGCAGCTTCTTGCCGCCGAGCAAGGGCGTCCCCGAGCCGTACCGGCTGACGCCGAGGCTCGCGCTGCGGATCGCGATCCTCAGCGGCATCCTGCTCGTCGTCTTCGCCGCCCTGTTCCTCCGGCTGTGGGCGCTGCAGGTGCTCTCCGGGACAAAGTACGTCGGGCAGGCGCAGGCGAACTCGTACCGCACGGTGCGCACGCAGGCTGCGCGCGGCCCGATCGTCGACCGCAACGGGCACGTCCTCGTGATGAACGTGCCGGCGACCTCGGTCGAGCTCTGGCCGTCCGACCTGCCGAAGGTCTACACGCAGCGGTATGCGGAGCTGCGCCGGCTTGCGCGGGTCACACGCGTGCCTCTCTACGAGATCTCCGCCGGGATCAAGGCGCGTCGCGCCGTCAACGACCTGCTCACGCCGGTGACGGTGCGCGAGGCGGCGAGCAACGCGATGGTGACATACCTCGACGAGCGTCCGGCCGAGTTTCCCGGCGTGACGATCGAGCGGACGTACATCCGCCACTACCCGTACGGCTCGCTCGCGGCGCAGGTGCTCGGCTACGTCGGCGAGGTCTCCGCGACGCAGCTGAAGAGGCTGGCCAAGAGCGGCTACCAGGCCGGCGACGTGATCGGGCAGGCCGGGGTCGAGGCCTCGTACGACACGTACCTGCGCGGGGTCGCCGGCGAGGCGCGGCTCCACGTCGACGCGCTCGGCCGCCCGCGTGGCGCCGTCGTGCCGACGGTCGCGTCCAAGCCCGGCCACCTCGTTCGGCTGACGCTCGACCTGAAGCTCCAGCAGGCGGCCGAGAAGGCGCTCCAGTACGGCATCCGCCTGGCGCAGTCGAACGGCAAATGGGCGGCGCGCGGCGGTGCGATCGTCGCCATGGATCCCAACGACGGGTCGATCCTCGCGCTCGCGTCCGCTCCGAGCTACCACCCGTCCGTGTTCACCGGCCGCGTCACGGTGAAGGCGCTCGCAGCCGAGGGTCTGACGACGAAGAGCGCGCTGGCGAAGAACTACCCGTCGCTCGACCGCGCGCTCCAGGGCACGTATCCGCCGGGCTCGACCTTCAAGCCGGTCACCGCTCTGGCGGCGATGCAGGAGCACATGCTCTCGCCGTACGCCTACTTGCCGTGCAAGGGGACGTTCAGCGCGCCGGAGGACAAGTCGCACCGGACGTTCCACAACTGGGACCCGAACGTGAACCAGCCGATGGATTTGCCGACCGCGCTCGCGTACTCGTGCGACACGTACTTCTACCGCCTCGGCAACGAGTTCTACAAGCTGCCGGGCGACCGCGGGCAGCCGCTGCAGCGCTGGGCCGAGGCGTTCGGCTTCGGCAATCCGACCGGCACAGACGCCGGGCCGGAGGTCGACGGGCTCGTGCCGACGATCAAGTGGCGGCACGACACCTACACCAGGAAGACCGATCCGGGGCACTGGCAGGTCGACCGTCTCTGGAAGCCGGGCGATTCGATCGAGCTGGCGATCGGCCAGGGCAACCTGCTCGTGACGCCCCTGCAGCTGACGCGCTTCTACGCGCTGCTTGCGAACGGCGGCAATCTCGTGACGCCGCATCTGCTGATGGACGTCGAGAACCAGAACGGGACGGCGGTGCCGGTGCCGGCGCTGCCGGCGCCGAAGCCCGTCAACGTCGACCAGTCGGCGCTGCAGGTCGTCAAGCAGGGGCTGTTGGAGGGGACGCACCTGCCCTTCGGCACGTCCTACGGCGTCTTCGGCAAGTTCCCCGTTTCGATCGCGGGCAAGACGGGAACGGCCGAGAAGGTCGTCACCCTGCCCGGCTACACCGGCCTCCAGGACCAGTCCTGGTGGTGCGGCTACGGGCCGACGAACGACCCGAAGCTCGTCGTCTGCGCGCTGATCGAGAACGGCGGCCACGGCGGCACGGCGGCGGCGCCCGCGGCGGAGCAGGTCTTCGCCGCCTTCTTCCACGTCACGGCGCAGCAGGCGGGCGCCATCCACTCCGACTGATGCTCGAGTACGCGGGATCGCAGCGATCGGGGCTCGCCGCCAAGCGCGGGGAAGGGCTGGCGATCGTGACCGTGCTGCGCTCGCTCGACTGGCTGCTCCTCGCCGCCGTCGCCGGGCTCGTCGCCGTCGGCCTGTGGGGCATCGCCGGTGTGACCCGGTTCGACGTGCCCGGCAACCCGAGCTACTACCTCGATCGGCAGATCGTGTACGCGGCCGTCGGGGGCGTTGCGCTCGCCGTCGCCGTCCTGCTCGACCCCGACCTCTACCGCCGCTACTGGCGGCTGATCTTCGGCGGCACGGTCGGCCTGATCGCGATCGTGCTCCTGGTCGGCCGCGCTGCCCGCGGCTCGACGCGGTGGATCAACGTCGGCTTCTTCACCTTCCAGCCGTCGGAGTTCGGAAAACTGCTGTTCGTGCTCGCGCTCGCGGGCTTCCTCGCCGATCGGGCCGGCATCGGCGACATCGGCACGACGCTGCGCACGCTCGGGCTCGGGCTGGTTCCCGTCGTGCTCGTGTTCGCGCAGCCCGATCTCGGCACGGCGCTCGTGTACATGGCGGCGCTCGGCGCGATGCTCTTCGTCTGCGGCACGCCGTGGCGTCACCTCGCCGTGCTCGGCTCAATTGCGGTGCTCGTCGTCGTCGGCGTGCTCTGGGCGGGCCCGGCGGTCGGCGTCGACTTCCTCAAGGGCTACCAGAAGTCGCGTCTGACCTGTTTCGTGCATCCGTCACAGTGCACGGTCGACGCTCGCTACAACCTCGAGCAGTCGATCGCGGCCGTCGGCTCCGGCCAGGTGAACGGCCGTGGCGTGAAGAACGCGACGCAGACGCGGCTCAACTTCCTGCCCGAGCACGGCACGGACTTCGTCTTCGCGTCGTACAGCGAGCAACGCGGCTTCGCGGGCGCGTCGCTCCTGCTCGCGCTCTACCTGCTCGTGCTCTGGCGAAGCCTGCGCGTGGTCGCGGTCGCGTGCGACCTCTACTCCGCGATCGTCGCCGGCGGGATCGTCGTGGCGTTGCTGTTCCAGATCTTCATCAACGTCGGCATGACGATGGGGATCGCGCCGATCACCGGCATCCCGCTCCCGTTCGTGAGCGTCGGCGGCTCGTCGATGATCGCCAACCTCGCAGCGATGGGGATCCTGCTCGCCGTGCATGCACGCGGGCGGGCAGCCCGGGCACTGCGGCGCCGCTCATGAAGCCGCCCATCACGGTCGGCGTGCTGCGTGGGCTGATGAAGGAGCTGCGCGCGTCCGAGCGCGACGAGAGGCCGCTCGTCGTCGGCGGTGCGCGCGAGCTGGCGCGCGCTCTCGAGCGCGCGCTAGTCCGCGGCGGTGACCCGACCGCGGTTCGCGTCGGAGACCCGGAGGGCGCTGCCGTCTACATCTACGTGGTCACCGGCGCGGAGCAGGAGGACGAGCGCGCGCTGAAGCGGGCGCGCCGCGCGCACGTGCCGATCGTCGCCGTCGCGGCCGGCCCGATCTCCGACGACGTCTCGATCCCCTACGTGCTCGCGACCGACGTCGTCCGTGTGCGCGCGGGCGAAGGCTTTCCGCACGAGGCGATCGCGCGCGCCGTCGCCGTCCGCCTGGGCGAGGAGGCGGCGCCGCTCGCGGCACGGCTGCCGCTGCTACGCGGCGCGGTCGGCAAGCGGCTCGTCGCGTCCTTCGCCCGCAAGAACGCGATTCTCGCCGCCGCGGTGTTCGTCCCCGGCGCCGACCTGCCCGTGCTCGCGCGCAACCAGGTGCGCATGCTGTTGCGGCTCGACCAGGCCTACGGCCTGGAGCTCGACTCCCGCGCGCGGGCGCCCGAGGTGCTCGCCGTGCTCGGCGCCGGGCTCGGCCTGCGCACCGCCGCCCGCGAGCTGCTCGACCTCGTCCCGGTAGCGGGGTGGGTCGTAAAGGGCGCCGTTGCGTATGCGGGCACGCGCGCGCTCGGTGAAGCCGCGATCCGGCGGCTCGAATCTGGGATGCCAGGCGGCCACGGCTCGAGCGCTTCCTAGGCCGCCGCGGGCCGGAGCTTCGTGCGCCGCGCCTTGATCGCGCGCAGCCTCTGCGTCAGTCGTGCCCAGGCCCAGGGCTCGACCTCGCGGTAGCGGGCCGATGTCTGGCTCCGCGTCGCCTCGAGATACTCGAACCAGGCGTCGGCCTCCTCGATCAGCAGGAGCTCCTCGGCCTCGGCGCTACGCGCTCCAGTCACCGCTCAACCTCCCGGTCGTGAATGCGGCGCATCGTAGGTCCAGGGTCGGACGGCGCGGGACCGGCCGGCCGCGGGTCCCGCTGCTACCCTGGCTGGGAAGGCACATGCCGACGTTTTCCACCCTTGACCAGCAGCGCGCGCGCCGCCCCCTCCCGGGTGTCGCTGTCGCGCGCTCCAACGAAGGAGTTTTCGCTTGCCCTGGTTTCGCCGACGGAAGTCCGAATCCGACGCCTCAGCCGCCCAGGCGGCTGCACCTGTACGCGAGGCTCAGCCCGAGCCGGTCGTAGCCCATCCGACCGGCGCGGAGAGCGCGGCCGGAACAACCGATTCCACCAAGCCCAAGCGCCGCCGCGGCAGCCGCGGCGGGCGCGGGCGCAAGAAGCCCGGCGCCGCTGCGGGCGAGCCCGTGGCGAAAGCCGAGACGCCGGCGCCGGCGAAGGCCGCCGGCACCAGGTCGAAGGCCGGCGCGAAGGCCGAGCAGAAGCCGGAGCGCAAGCCCGAGCAGAAGCCGGAGCGCAAGCCCGAGCGCAAGGCGCTCTCGCAGCGGCAGGAGCGACGCCGCCAGGAGAGCGGCAGCCGCCGCCGCCAGGCCCCG
>JBEKEH010000178.1:0-4813 GCA_050013935.1 Gaiellaceae bacterium
GTGTACGACCTCGCGAAGCACACCCACCTGAGCTTCACGCAGGGCGCAGGCCACGGCGGCTCGCATGCCCACCTCGTGCACGAGTTCGTGTCCGCGTTGCTCGAGGACAGGGATCCGTTTCCGAACGCCCGCCGCTCGGCGAACTGGACCTGCGTGGGCCTCTGCGCGCACGAGTCAGCACTGAAGGGAGGGCGCATCGTCAAATTGCCGACCTTCACATTGGAGTGACTCTCGTCGGCAGGTATCGAACTGGAGAGTAGACTCTTTCCGTACAGATGCAGGCTTTCAGACACGAAGGGGCTCTGGCGCGCATCGACGCCGATGTTGTACGCGTCGCGGCGTCGCTTGTGCGGCAGGGACGCGTCTATGACCTCGGCCTCGAGATCAATGAATCGATGCCACAAGGACCGCGCGGTCAGTTCGTGCCATACTCACGCGCCTTTTCTGCAACACCCGAGGGAACCGGAGGAGATGCTCGACCCTTCACTTTTTCGGCGGAGGTCATCACTGGCACTCTGCATACTTCCACACACATCGATGCGCTGATTCACATTCAAGCATACGGCCGCATCTACGGAGGAGCCCGTGCGCAGGATTGCCGCAATGACCAAGGCTGGCTTATGTACGGGGCCGAGACGATTGCGCCCATCGTCGGACGCTGTTTGCTTTTGGACGTCGCCGGCGAGGGATCGCAGCTTCCCGACGGATACGAGATCACCGTTGAGGACATTGAGACTGCTTTGTCGTCGGCCGGAGTTGAGGTTCACACAGGGGACATCGTTCTCGTCCGCACGGGCAAGATCCGCCAATTCATCGATGACACCCGGGCGTTCGAGCGCTCTCAACCGGGTGTCGGCGCCGAAGCAGCGATCTGGTTGTACGAGCACGGTTTGAGCGTCCTCGGCACGGATACCGCCGGTACCGAACCGATGCCGTTCGCCAACGACGAGTCTACAGCTCACCGAGCAATGCTAGTGGAGCGCGGCGTTCACCTAATCGAGAACCTTTACCTCGAGGATCTCAGCGCCGATTTCGTCCACGAGGCTTTTTTCGCCGGGCTGCCTTTGAAATTCACGGGAGCGACGGGCTCCTGGATTCGTCCGATCGCCATCGTCTGAGTCGGATTCGAGGTCAAGCCTCGGTCGGAGAAGGAGACGCCTGAGCAAGTCATTGCCGGCAGCAAGCGCCGTCTGGCCTTGTAACCCATTCGCCAGGCCGCCTCGGCAACTGCTTCCGGAAGCGGGTTGGCTGTGGCGGGCCGAGCCTCTCCAGCAGGGGCACCGATGTCGCGTGACCGATCCGCCACAAGCTCCCGGAGGGACGAGATGACAGAAACACCGATGGTTCTGACCGGCTCTTCGGTGGGAGCGGCCGGTGTGCTCGCGTTCGGGCCGCGCCGGGGTCGCTTCATCGATGTGTGCGAGCTCGCGGGCGCCGAGCGCGCTCCGCTCGACGCGGCAACTCTCGAGCACTTCGAGGCTCTCGACCTCGTGTACCGGTCGTTGTGCGCGCTGATGTTCAACTACGCTCCGACTTCGGGTCACCCGGGTGGTTCCATCTCGTCGGGGCGCATCGCCCAGTCGCTCCTCTTCGGGTCGATGGACTACGATTTCTCGAGACCGGAGCGGCTCGAGGCTGACATCGTCTCGTACGCGGCCGGTCACAAGGCCCTTGGGCTTTACGCGCTCTGGGCGTTGAGGAACGAGGTGGCCCGGATCGCGGCGCCGGACTTGCTGCCCGACGAGTGCAGACAGCTAAGGCTTGAGGATCTCCTGGGGTTCCGCCGCAATCCGATTACGGAGACACGGCTGTTTCGGAAGTTCCAGGCCAGGGCTCTGGATGGTCATCCGACGCCGGCTACGCCGTTTATCCGGATCGCGACCGGCGCGTCCGGGGTGGGGTTGTCGGCCTCGCTCGGTCTCGCCTGGGCGGCCGCCGATCTGTTCGGTGACGATGCTCCGCGCGTTCACATCATCGAGGGTGAGGGGGGAATGACGCCGGGTCGGGTGTCGGAAGCGCTCGCTGCCGCCGGGACAGCCTCGCTGGGGAACGCGGTCCTCCATGTCGACTGGAACCAGGCATCGATCGACTCGAACCGCGTCTGTCGTGACGGTGAGGAGCCGGGCGACTACGTGCAGTGGAATCCGATGGAACTCGCGTACCTGCACGACTGGAACGTGGTCTACGTGCCGGACGGCTTCGACTTCTCGCAGATCGTGGCGGCGCAGCGCATTGCGCTTGCGATCGAGAATGGTCAGCCGACTGCGGTCGTCTACCGCACTGTCAAGGGATGGCGGTACGGGATCGAGGGGCGTGCCTCGCACGGGGCGGGGCACCCACTGTGTTCTGAAGGCTTCTACCAGGCTGTCGCGGCGCTCACCCTGAACGGGAGGCCAGCGCGGTTCCCGCGCTGCGACCACGGGCCGCAACGCTGCGGCGCAGGGGCGGATCCAGCGATCGTCAAGGAGTGCTACTGGGAGGCGCTGCAGATCGTGCGTCGTGCGCTCGAGGAGCGGCCGGCCGCCGTAGAGGCACTCGCGACCCGCCTGCTGGACGCCCGTGATCGGCTCGACCGGCGTGGGCGGCAGCCGCGCCCCGGCGCGCCTCGCCTCGAGTTGGTCTACAAGACAGTCTCAAAGGCCGGGGCCGAGATCCCTGCTGAGTTGAAGCTTGATCCTGGCAGCAAGGCTACGCTGCGCGACGAGCTCGGGCGGGCGCTGAGCTATCTCAACAAGGAAAGCGGAGGCGCGCTGGTCGCGGCGGCCGCCGATCTGCTCGGCTCGACAAGTGCGAACAAGATCGGAGACTCCTTCGGCGAGGGCTTCTATAACCAGCGTTCGAATCCGCAGTCACGGCTGCTCTCAATCGGGGGAATCTGTGAGGACGCCATGACTGGGATGCTTTCCGGGATCTCGTCGTTCGGCCACCACGTCGGCGTCGGTTCGTCGTACGGTGCCTTCATCGCCGCTCTCGGCCATATCCCGTCGCGGCTGCATGCGATCGGCAACCAGGCGCGAGCATCGATCGACGGCGAGGCCTACCGGCCGTTCTTCCTAGTCTGCGCGCACGCCGGGCTTAAGACGGGCGAGGACGGGCCCACCCACGCTGACCCGCAGGCGCTGCAACTCCTCCAGGACAACTTCCCGGCCGGAACCATGGTCACGCTCACGCCCTGGGATCCGCAAGAGCTCTGGTACCTGGTCACGGCGGCCCTTGCCCGGCGTCCCGCCGTGATCGCTCCGTTCGTCACGCGGCCGCCGGAGACGGTGCTCAACCGCGCCGCGCTCGGCCTCGCTCCCGCCAGCGAGGCGGTGCGAGGCGTCTACCGGCTGTGCTCCGCAAACGGTCGCAGTGACGGAACGGTCGTCTTGCAGGGAAGCGCAGTCACCTACGGGTTTATCGAGGAGGCGCTGCCGCTTTTGAAAGCCGAAGGGCTCGAGCTCGACGTCTACTACGTGGCGTCGGTCGAGCTGTTCGACATGCTGCCCGAGGCCGAGCGTCGGGAGATCTTCCCCGAGGAGCTTGCGCGAGACGCAATCGGCATCACGGACTTCACTCGCCCGACGATGGAGAGGTGGGTGATGTCCGGCCGAGGCCGCCAACACACGCTACACCCGTTCCGGCAGGGCCACTTCCTTGGCAGCGGCCCAGGCGCCATGGTTCTCCGGGAAGCCGGACTCGACGGCGAGAGCCAGTTCCGCGCAATCCGGGAATTTGTGAAGAACAGCTAGGCGGGCGATCACTGCCCGTGGCGGGAGTTGTCGGCGTAGAGGGTGAGATGGCCGACGGCGTGGACTGCTCCTGCGCCGCGTGCGCGGCCGGACTCCGACCGTTCACGGTCGCCCACTTTCGTGGGTGGGCGCGGGAGCTCGTGCTCGACAGCTGGCTGCTCCCTGAGAGTGGCGGTCCCTGGCGCACGGCTGGCGCACGAGCGCATCAAGGGGGCTGCGGATGTCCTCTTCGGGGGTGGGGGACTTCGTGACCCCGAGCCGCGGGTGCCCTCGGACACGGGGGAAGGTCCCACACCGACCGCGCGACCCGCTAGCCGTCCAGGCATTTTCACACGCGTGCCAGACTCCTTACCAAACCCCCCTGACCTGCAAAATGCGTGTCGCGCAGGCGCGTAGTCTCGTCGATTCGAGGCGTGAGGGGTGCATCGGTGCCCGCGCGGATGGGACGCAGCCCGAGACGTGGGATGCTCGCCTGGGATCGGGATGATCGTTTTGATGCATGTCGCGACGGGCGCGCTCGCGGGAGCCGCGGCTGGCTCGCGCGGCCGTGCTGCGCTGGCCGGCCCGCTGCTGCACGCCGTCTGCGACGTGATCCCGCACGAGGACATTCCGTCCAGGAGGTTCGAGACGGCCAGCGGCGTGGCGGCGGTGTTGCTGCTTGCCCGGCGTCGCGGTGTCGACGCGGCGACGGTCGGTGCGGTCGCCTCCGCGGCGCCCGACCTGGAGCACATCCTCCCGTTCCCGCGGCCGCGGGGGCGACAGCTGTTCCCGAGCCACCGCTGGGCGCGGCCCGTCTCTTTCCGCGGCGTGCCGGCGTGGTTCCAGCTCGCGGTCGCGGTCCCGATTGTCGTCGCGCTCGCGCGTCGGAGCTGACACGGTCGCCGAGGCGAGCTACCTCGCGCTCGCGCGCTCCGGCGGCCTCGACCGCCGGGTCGCGGCGGCGCTCGAGCTGCTCGCGGAGCCCTGCCGCGTCTGCCCCAGGCGCTGCCGAGTCGACCGCAGCAGAGACGTGCGCGGTCTCTGCGGCATCGGCCGGCACGCCGTCGTTGCATCCGCCTTTCCGCACTTCGGCGAGGAGAGCT
>JBEKEH010000179.1:0-4758 GCA_050013935.1 Gaiellaceae bacterium
CGACAGCCTCCAGCTTGGTGCTCGCAAGCCGGAAACCGGGCAACGTTACCGGTCAAACCACTAGGGTCCCGTCGTGGCGATCGACATCGATCTCTCCGGGCGCGTCGCGTTCGTCACCGGTGCGTCCCGCGGTCTCGGCCGGGCCGACGCTCTCACCCTGGCGCGGGCTGGAGCCGATGTCGTCGTCGCCGACCTGCTCGTGGAGTCCCAGCTGTCGGAGGAGACCGACCGCTACGGCGCGCTCGCGACCGTGGCTCGGCAGCAGGGGATGGTGCACACGGAGGAGACGGTGGCCGAGATCCAGGCGATGGGCCGGCGCGCGCGCGCCGTCCGCTGCGACGTCACCGACCGAGCGGAGGTCGACGCCGCTGTGGCGCGCACGGTCGAAGAGCTCGGCTCGGTCGACATTCTCGTCAACAACGCGGGCACCCTCGATCACGCGGCGCAGCTCCTCGACCAGTCGCCGGAGCTCTGGGAACGCGACCTGCGCGTCAATCTGACGGGCGCCTTCAACTGCGCCCAGGCCGTGTGGCCGCACATGAAGGAGCGCGGCTGGGGCCGGATCGTGAACATGGCGTCGGTCGCCGGGACGCTCGGGGGCTTCGGCCAGGCGAGCTACTCGACGACGAAGGCGGGCCTGCTCGGGCTGACGAAGACGCTCGCGATGGAGGGCGGCCGGCACGGGATCACCTGCAACGCGATCGTCCCGGGCGTGATCGGCACCGAGGCCTTCAACATGGCGAATGCGGTGATGAACGAGCGCATCGTCAACCGGACGGTCCTGAAGCGGCCCGGCGATCCGCAGGACATCGCCAACGCGATCGCGTTCCTGTGCTCCGACCTGGCGGCGTACATCACGGGCATCGAACTGAACGTCAGCGGCGGTGTCGAGCTCTTCGTCTTCTGAGGTCTCGCTGGCGCCGGCCGGCGTCGACGACCGCTTCCTGCAACGTTTCGAAGGGAGCTTCATCGGCGGGATGGAGTCTGTCCTGGAGGCGATGGGCATCGACCGGGCGGAGCTCGAGCAGACGATGCGCGAGACCGGGGAGATACGGACGGTGCTCGTGGACGGAGAGGACGTGGGCTCGATCTGGCTGGAGCTGCGGGGGCGGACCCTGCATCTGCATGCGCTCGTGCTCGAGCCGGCGGCGCGCGGCAGCGGCGTCGGCGGGCGGGTGCTCGCGCTCCTCGAGCAGGAGTTCCGCGGCCGGGCCGACGAGCTCGAGCTCGGCGTGCAGCGCGGAAACGAGCCGGCCCGGCGTCTCTACGAGAAGACTGGTTTCACCGAGGTCGAGAGTCCGCACGCCGAGCTCGGGTTCGAGATCCTGCGGCGCCGGCTGGGTGCGTGAGCGTCGGCAGCGGCGCCGTTTGAGTTTGAAAGTACACGCGCGTGTAACCCGGGACCCGACCCCTCCCCCCACCCGCCTACCTTCGATCCTAATTCGCGGGTCGTGACGCGTCCGTCGCGCCTTCGCGCCTTGCGTGTCACGTCCCGGCTACGATCGCCACGTGCGCCGACTTCTCCTGCTCCTGGGACTCTCGATCGTCGCGGCCGGGATCGTCCTCGGGCTGGTCTTCGCAGGCTCGCCGACGAAGATCGCGAACGGCGTCCGCGTCGACGGCATCGACATCGGAGGCTTCGAGGCGAAGGACGCCAGGGCGCTGCTCGAGCGCAAGGCAGCCGCCCTCGCCGAGCAGCCGATCGTCTTCCTCGCCGCTGGGCACCGGTTCTCGATCCGGCCGAACGAGCTCGGCGTGCAATCGGACTGGAAGGCCGCGATCGACTCCGCCCAGCGGCAGGGCGACGGCTTCGGCCCGCTGCGCGGCTTCAAGCGCCTCGACGTCGATTTCTTCGGCGCCGACGTGACGCCCCCGACGACGGTGCTCACGGGCGCGCTCGAGTACGAGCTCAACCAGATCGCCGAGACCGTCGACCGGCTTCCGCGGAATGCGTCGATCGTCCGCCGCGGACTCAGCATCGTGGTGACGCCCGCGCGAGCCGGAGTCGAGCTCGACCGCGCCGCCGCCGCGCAGATGCTCGTCGAGCGGCTCTCCTCGCTCAACCGCTCGAGCGTCCCGGTGCAGCTTCCCCTGCGCATGACGCGGCCGCGCGTTCGTGCGCCGGAGCTCGCCCGCGCGGCCGCCCAGGCGCGCGTCGTGCTCTCCGCGCCGGTGAAGCTCGAGCTCGGTCCGACCCGCTGGGTCGTCAAGCCCGCCCGCCTCGCGCAACTGCTCGAGCTGCCCTCGGGCCGGCAGACCACGTTGCACATCGGCGGCCAGGCAGCCGAGGAATGGCTCACGAGGCTCGGCAGCCGCGTCGAGACGCCGCCGCGCGACGCGACGTGGGCCGTGAACGGGCCGCACGTCCGGCTCGTCCCGGCGAAGCCCGGTCTTCAGCTCGACGCCGTTCGCAGCGCTCAGGCAGTGCTGCAGGCAGCCCTCCGGCCGCGCCTCCGCGTCGCGCACCTCGTCGTCGAGGAGTCCCCGGCCAAGCGCACGACGGCGAAGGCGGAGGCGATGGGCGTGAACGCCCTCGTCTCGAGCTACACGACGATCTACGGCGGCGTTCCGAACCGCATCCACAACGTGCAGCTGGTCGCCCATCTCGTCGACGACAAGCTGATCGCACCGGGCGAGACGTTCTCCTTCAACAAGACCACCGGCCAGCGCAACGCTTCGAAGGGCTTCCTCGTGGCGCCCGTGATCGTCAACGGCGAGCTCACGACCGGGCTCGGCGGCGGCGTCTGCCAGGTCTCGACCACGGTCTTCAACACCGCCTTCGAGGCCGGGGTGAAGATCACCGACCGGACGAACCACGCGCTCTACATCAGCCACTACCCGCAGGGCCGCGACGCGACCGTCGACTATCCGGACGTCGACCTGAAGTTCGTGAACGACACCAGCCACTGGCTGCTGCTGCGCACGTTCGTGGGCCCCTCGTCGCTGACTGTCTCCCTCTATGGGACGCCGACCGGGCGCAGGGTCGTGAGCACGACGGGCCCGCTCGTCGTGCACGGGAAGGCCCCGGTGAAGAAGACGGTCGACCCGACGCTCAAGCCGGGCGAGACGGTCATCGACGATCCCGGCGAGCCTGCGATGACGACGAGCGTCACGCGCGACGTCTATTCCGCGGACGGCAAGCTGCTGTACCACGACGTCTGGTTCTCGTCGTACCGCTCCTCGCCGGAGCTCGTCCGCGTCGGGCCGAAGAAGAAGCACCCGAAGCCGAAGAAGCCGAAGTCGGCTACGACGACGACGACGGAGACGACGCCGTCGCTTCCGCCGAACGGATAGCGGCGGCAAGCCACGCCGGGACGCGCGTCGGGCGAAGCGTCGCCGAGTCGACGCATGCGTGCGCCGTCCAACCCTCCGCCAGCAGCACGCCGTCGTCGCGGACGATCACGTACTCGTAGCGGAAACGCGCGCCGCGCACGTCGAGGCATCTCGTATGGAGGTCGAGTAGGTCGTCGAAGCGGGCCGGCACCAGATAGCGGCAGAAGGACTCGATCACGAGCGCCTCGACCCCGTGGTCGCGCAGGATCTGATAGCCGCCGGCGAAGGCGCGGAGGTACTCGACGCGCGCGACTTCGAACCAGACGACGTAGGCCGAGTTGTGCGCGACTCCCTGCGCGTCGGTATCCGCGAAGCGCACGCGCACCTTCGTCGAGAACGTGAAGCCTTCCATCTGGCGCAACTCTACGATGGCCCGGTGAGTGTCGAGCGTCTTGTCCAGCTCGTCCACGACCGGCAGCCGTGCGTCGTGCTGACCGGCGCGGGTGTGAGCACCGAGTCCGGGATCCCCGACTTCCGCTCTCCGACCGGAATCTGGGCGCAGTACGACCCGATGGAATACGCGACGATCGACGCGTTCCTCGCCGACCCGGTGAAGGTCTGGGACTTCTACGGGAAGCGGCTCGACATGCTGCGCGACGCGCAGCCGAACGACGGCCATAGGGCGCTCGCCGAGCTCGAGGAGCGCGGCTGGGTGCGCGCGGTGATCACGCAGAACATCGACCGCCTGCACGAGCGCGCCGGCTCGCGTGCGGTCGTCGAGGTGCACGGCTCGATCCGGACGTCGAGCTGCCTCGCCTGTCGCGAGGTGGTGCCCTTCGAAGAGGTCGTGCGCCTGCTCGACGCCGCGCCGGCGCCGCCGTGCCCGCGCTGCGGCCGGATCCTCAAGCCCGACGTCGTCATGTTCGGCGAGCTTCTGCCTGCGGGTGCGATGGAACGCGCCTTCCAGCTCGCCGCCGAGGCACGCCTGCTCCTCGTCGTCGGCTCGTCGCTCGAGGTGTATCCGGTCGCCGGCCTGCCGCTCGAAACGCTCGCCGCAGGCGGCAGCCTGGCGATCGTGAACCGGGACGCGACCCCGCTCGACGCCCGGGCCTCCGTGAAGATCGAGGCCGGCGCAGGCGAGACGCTGCGCGCGCTCGCCGCCGCGCTACCCGAGCGCGGGTAGCGAAGCGGCGAAGATCGCCTCGCGAAAGCGGCCGTTCAGCGGCGGCGCGGCGAGCGTGAACACCGGCACGACGCGGTCACCGGCGAACTCGACCGAGTAGTAGTCGCCGACCATCCGGCCGCCCTCGGCGCGCGCCAGCCAGGTCTCGCTCATCGGCTGTGCGTCGAGTTGCTGCGGTGTCGTCCACGTGACCCCGCCGTCGCTCGACTGCTGGAGCGCCGTGCCGAGCAGGCACGCTCCGCGCGCGCACGAGCCGGGATGGAAGTATCCGTAGACGACTGCAAGATGCCCCGGATGCGCCG
>JBEKEH010000180.1:0-4748 GCA_050013935.1 Gaiellaceae bacterium
AGTCGAAGCAGCCGTGGTGGACGAAGGAGATCTCGTTCTCGAAGAAGCCGAAGGCCGAGACGGCGCCGCCGCTAGCGGCGGCTGCCGCGGCCGAGCCGAAGCAGCCGTGGTGGACGAAGGAGATCTCGTTCTCGAAGAAGCCGAAGGCCGAGACGGCGCCGCCGCCGGTCGCGGCGGCTGCCGCGGCCGAGCCGAAGCAATCGGTCTGGAAGAAGGAGATCTCGCTCTCGCTCAAGAAGCGCGACAGGGAACTGGAGCGCATCGCGCAGGATGCGGCCCACGCGGTGTCGCCGTCGTTCGTCTTCGCGCCGGCGCCGGCTGAGCAGCCGCCGACCGCGGCTCCGGAGGCGGTGCCGGCCGCGATGCCGCAGGCGGTCGCCGAGGACGCACTCGCGGTGCCGCCGGCCGAGCCGGCGCCCGTCGGGCAGGCTGAGGCGGGCCCGGCCACGCCGGTCTGGCTCCCGGCCCCCGAGGACGTGCCGCTGCCGGAGGTCCCCGCACCCCTGCAGGTCGCGCCCTCGCCCCTGTTGGAGCCGGTCGCGGTGTCCACGCCCTTCGAGCCGCTGCCGGTCGAGCCCCAGCCCACCCCTCCGGCGCCGGTCGAGCCCGCGCCGGCGGAGCCCGTGACGGCGGCCGAGCCGGAGCCCGTCGAGTCCGCACCCGTGACGCCGGTGCCCGAGTTGCCGCTCGATGCGGTCGCGGAGCAGCCCGCGCAGCCGGCGCCTGTCGAGCAGCCCGCGCCCGTCGCATCTGCGCCGCTCTCGACGCTTTCCCCGGCGATCCTCGCAGCCTCGTCCGACCCCGGTCCGTCCCTCCCGAACGCAGCGGACGTGGCAGCGACTCTGCCGGCCGGCCCCGTTCCCTTCCCGGAGCAGCCGCTCGCAGCAGCCGAGCCGGAGCCGGATGAGCCGGTGCAGCACGCGCCGCCACCGGCGGAGCCTTTGCAGCCGCCGCTGTTTGCGCCGTCGCCGGCGGAGCCGTTGCAGCCGTTGTCGTTTGCGCCGCCACCGGCGGAGCCTTTGCAGCCGCCGACGCTTACGCCGTCGTTTGCGCCGCCACCGGCGGAGCCCTTGCAGCCGTTGTCGTTTGCGCCGCCACCGACGGCGCCTTTGCAGCCGCCGTCGTTTGCGCCGCCACCGGCGGCGCCTTTGCAGCCGCCGTCGTTTGCGCCGCCACCGGCGGCGCCTTTGCAGCCGTTGTCGTTTGCGCCGCCGGTGGAGCCTTTGCAGCCGTTGTCGTTTGCGCCGCCACCGGCGGCGCCTTTGCAGCCGCCGTCGTTTGCGCCGCCGGTGGAGCCTTTGCAGCCGCCGCCGCTCGCCTTCGCAGCCCCGCCGGACGACTCCTGGCTGGCCTCGCCCGAGCTGCCGCCTGCGCCTGCGGCCTCTCCGCCGGTGGCCGTCCACCCGCCGGTGCCGGCCGCCGACCTGCCGCCGGTGGTCGCGGCAAAGGTCCCGTTCTGGAAGAAGGAGCTCTCGCTCTCGCGCAAGCCGAAGAGCGCGGCCGCACCGCAGCCTGCCCCGGCAGCCGCCGCGGTCGACGGCATCGCCGCTCCGAGCGGGCCCTGGTGGAAGAAGGAGCTCTCCTTCTCGCGCAAGCCGAAGCCGGCGGCCGCAGCGGCTGCGGTGCCGGAGGCGAGGACGCCGTGGTGGAAGAAGCAGATCGGCCGCAAGCAGGCCGCAGCTCCGGTCCCCGTCACCGCGGACGAGCAGACGACCGAGGTCGTCGCTCAGCCCTCTGCGCCGTTCTGGAAGCGCGAGCTCTCGTTCGGCAAGCCGAAGCTCCCGAGCAGGTCGAAGCTCCCGAAGCAGAAGGGATCAGGCCGAGGGACGTCGTCGAAGGGCGCGAAGCGGCTCGTCGGCCTCAAGATCGGCGCGTCGCAGCTCGCTGCAGCGCGCGTCTCGAACAACGGCGTGGCCGAGCTCGAGCAGGTCGCGCGCCAGCCGTTGCCGATGGGGATCGTCGTCGGCGGCGAGCTGCGCGACCCGGATGCGCTCGCAGAGGCGCTGAAGGCGTTCTTCGCGAAGAACAAACTGCCGCGGAAGGGCGTCCGCCTCGGCATCGCCAACAACCGCATCGGCGTGCGCATCTTCGACATCGTCGGGGTCGAGGAGGAGAAGCAGCTCGCGAACGCGATCCAATTCCGCGCACAGGAGGCGCTGCCGATCCCGCTCGACGAGGCTGTGCTCGACTACCACGTGCTTGACGAATCGGTCGACGACGAGGGGAGGAGCGTGAAGCGCGTCCTGCTCGTCGTCGCCTACAAGGAGCTGATCGAGCGCTACGTGGGCGCGTGTCGCAAGGCCGGCATCACGCTCGCCGGGATCGACCTCGAGGCCTTTGCGCTGCTGCGATCGCTCTCGCCGCCGACGGAAGGCGGCTCCGCCGCACTCGTCGCCGTGGCGATCGGTTACGACCGCTCCACCTTTGCCGTCTCAGACGGCCGCGTCTGCGAGTTCACGCGCGTCCTCGAGTGGGGGGGCTGGTCGCTGAACGTCGCACTTGCACGCGCTTTCGACACGGCGCCCTCCGAGGTCGAGGCGCTGAAGTGCAGTCTTTCGCTCGATGGGAGCACGGCTCCCGAGGGCGTCTCGCCGGAGCAGACGGCGACCGCGGTCGAGACGATCGAGCGTCAGGTGCAGTCGTTCGCACGCGAGCTCGTCTCCTCGCTCCAGTTCTACCAGAACCAGCCCGGCAGCCTGGGCATCGGCGAGATCGTGATCACGGGCGGGACCGCCGAGCTGCCCGGCCTCGCCGCGGAGCTCGAGCGGCTGATCGGCGTGCACGTGCGCGTCGGCGACCCGCTGGCACGGTTGAAGGTTTCGAAGCGCGTCGGCGCGCCGGCCCAGCTCGGCTCGCTGGCCGTGGCGATCGGACTCGGGATCGAGGACTAGGCCGATGCGTGCCGTCAACCTCCTTCCGAGAGACGCTTCACAGGCGAAGAGCATTCGCAACGAGGATCCGGCGGTCGTCATCGGATCGGTGTTCGGCGTGCTCGTGATCATCGCCCTCTCCGCCGGCTTCCTCACCGCGCACTCGAGGGCGAGCGCCGAGCAGACGAAGCTGACAGCCGCGCAGATCGAGCTCGGCAAGCTCTCGCTGCGCAATCACCCGATCGTCGCGGCGAAGCCGGTCAAGCCGACGAAGCCGATCATCGCCATCCCGGCCGTCACGAGCGAGGAGCAGCCGCGCCTGCAGGCGATCGCAGGGGCGCTCTCCACACGGATCGCCTGGGACCGCATTCTGCGCGAGTTCTCGCTCGTCGTGCCCGACGACGTCTCGATCGCGTCGCTGAACATGACTGCTCCGGTGGACCCGGCGTCCGGGAGCGCCACCGCCAGCGGACAGACCTTCGTCATCTCGGGCAGCGCCTATTCGCACGACAGCGTGGCGCGCCTGCTCACACGGTTGATGTTGATCCCCGATCTGACCGCCGTGACCCTGGCGAGCAGCTCGGCGGCGGCGACCGGTTCCACCTCGAGCGTCCAGTTCGCCATCAACGCCACCATCAAGGGCGGCCCGGTACCGGTCGCCGCAACGCCGCCTGCGGTGACCACGACGACGGACACGACCACGGGATCGGGCTAGTGAAACGGCCCAAGTTCACCCGCGGTACGGCGATCGCGCTGATCGTGGGCGGCGACCTGCTGCTGCTCGTGCTCGGCTGGCTCCTGCTCGTTTCGCCCCAGCGCCAGACGGCGGCCAGCATCGCCCGCGCGACGCAGGCGGCCGAGGGGCAGATCGTGGAGGCACAACGGGCGGCGGGGCCGCACGCGACGCCGGCCGCGCCGAAGCAGCCGGAGATCCGGACGGCCGCCCTCTACGAGCTTGCGAAGGCAATGCCGTCCGGCGCGGACCAGGCCGACGAGCTGCTCGAGCTCGACCAGGTGGCGCGGGACGCAGGCGTGTCGGTCCAGACGATCACGATGGGCGCATCGTCTGTCGGCAACGGCTACACGGTCTGGCCGATCGACATCTCGTTCTCCGGCGACTTCTACTCGCTGACGGATCTGTTCTACCGCCTGCGCAACCTCGTGACGGTGCGGGACGGCGAGCTCGACGCCTACGGGCGCCTTTTCTCGATCGACGCCTTCGCGCTCAGCCCGACCGGCGTCGGCAAGGCGCTGACCGCGAGCGTCACCGTCGACACCTTCACCTACGGCGTCGCGTCGTCGGCGGCCTCCGGAACGACGCCGCCGCCGGCGAGCACGACCTCGACGGACACGACAAGCACAGACACGACCAGCAGCACGACGACCTCGGCGCCTGCGGACGCCGCACCCTAGTCGGCACGAGAGGAGCGACAGATGGCCAAGAAAAACAAGAGCGTCGCCGACCCGGCTAAGGCGAAGGCGGCCAAGCAGAAGAAGATCGTGATCGCGCTCGCGTTGGTCCTCGTGCTCGCGATGGCGTACGCGCTCAACACCATGAAGGGGCTGAACAGCGGCGGCGGCGCGAAGCCGGAGGCCGCCCCCACGACGGTGGCCACGACGACGCCGGCGAGCACGACTCCGACGACGACGGAGCCTCTGACGGCGCCGACGCTCGCAGGCTCGCAGGGCACCAGCTCCGCGTCGACGTCGTCCGATGGAACCAGCACGACGTCGGATTCGTCGGCGCTCGTCTCCGCCGTGCAGCCGCCGGCCGACGCCGGCCAGCTCCAGTCGTTCTCGCGCTTCGCGAGCAAGGACCCGTTCGACTCGCTGGGCCCGAAGCTGTCGGGCACGGCCTCCTCGGGGTCGAGCGGCTCG
>JBEKEH010000181.1:0-4616 GCA_050013935.1 Gaiellaceae bacterium
CGCCACTACAGCCCGCGCACGTCCTTGTTCCTGGTTTCAAATGGAATGCTGCCCGAACCGGGCGAAGGAATTTACCTGCAGCACACCACCCCGCCGGATCGCAAAGCAGTCACCCACCAGATGCCACCGTCCCCGGAGGATTACGCCGCCGTCCTCTACCGCGAAGCGGGACCCTTCGCTACCATGGCGACCCGGCCCGCCGGGTCGCCATGGTCCCATGAGCAACATCATCGACTCGATCGAGCGCGGCCAGCTGCGCAAGGTGCCCCGCTTCAAGGCGGGCGACACCGTGCGCGTCCACTTCCAGGTGATCGAGGGCAGCCGCCGCCGCGTGCAGGTCTACGAGGGGATCGTGATCAAGCGGCAGGGCTCCGGCGCACGCGAAACCTTCACCGTGCGCAAGCAGTCGTTCGGGGTCGGCGTCGAGCGGACGTTCCCGCTCCACTCGCCGAAGATCGAGAAGATCGAGGTCATCGCGATCGGCGACGTGAACCGCGCGAAGCTCTACTACCTGCGCGGCCGCGTCGGCAAGAAGGCCCGCGTGCGCGAGAAGCGCTACGGCTCGGCGCCGGTGGCGGCCGAGGCCTTCGAGGAGCCACTCGAGCGGGAGGCCGAGCTCGAAGAGCCGGAGGCCGAGGCGGAGCCCGAGGCCGAAGCTGAGGCCGTCGAGGTGCCGGCCGAAGAGGCCGAGCCCGTCTCCGCCGAGTAGCGACTCTCCGGCGACTTCCTCGCGCCGGCGGGCACCCGCTGGGGCGCGCGCTATTGTCGGTCGCTGATGAGGCGGACCGGGCAGAGGCTCCTCCAGTTCGACCGGAAGCTCGGGGCGCGGTTCGTCGCAGGCACGGACGAGGCCGGCCGCGGCTCGCTCGCGGGGCCGCTCGTCGTCGCCGGCGTCCTGCTCGACTACGAGGCGCTGAAGGAGCACCGGGTGCGCCCGCTCGCGTACCTGAACGACTCGAAGCAGTGCTCCGAAGAGCAGCGCGAGGAGCTCTTCCACGGCGTGCTCGGCTGTGCGACCAAGGTCGCGGTGCGTGTGATCCCGGCGAACGAGATCGACCGCAACGGGTTGCATCGCTCCAACCTCGCCGGGCTGCGCGCGATGCTCGAGGCGCTGACGCCGCCGGCGGAGGCGTGTCTCGTCGACGGCTTCCGGCTCGGCCCGCTCGCGCCGGAGCACTCGGCGATCGTCGACGGCGACACGAAGAGCGCCGCGATCGCTGCGGCCTCGATCGTCGCGAAGGTGACGCGGGACCGGCTAATGCGGCGGCTCGACGCGCTCTACCCCGCGTACGGCTTCGCCCAGCACGTCGGCTACATCACGCCGGGCCACTCGGCCGTCGTGCGTGAGCGCGGCCCGTGCGCGGTGCACCGGCTCAGCTTCCAGGCGCTCTGCTACCGCGAGGAGACCGCTGCGTAGCGGCGGTCGCGCCGAGCGCCGTGCGCTCTGGTGGTACCGCCTGCGCGGCTGGAAGATCCTCGGCGCGAACGTCTGGGCGGGCGGCAACGAGCTCGACCTGATCGCGCGGCGCGGGCGCGAGCTCCGCTTCGTCGAGGTGAAGGAGAAGCGCGGCGCCGGCTTCGGCGACCCGCTCGAGATGGTGACGGCGGAGAAGCAGCGCCGCGTGCGCCGCGCCGCCGCGGCGTGGCTCGCCGCGAAACCAGAGCTGCGCGGGCTGCGCGTCGGCTTCGACGTCGTCGCCGTCCGCGCAGGTCGTTGCGAACGCGTCGAAGACGCGTTCGAGTAACTCCGCAACCAGGTTGCCGCAGGCAACCTGGTTGCAGCCGCTGACGTTCGCCTAGGATCCGGCCATGGCGGAGGCGCGGCTGATCGAGGACGAGTACGGCGGGCTGATGCCGGAGGGCGACGGCTGGTTCGTCGTCAACGCGCGCGAGACGGGCTGGGGCGACGGCGACTACGGCAAGTCCTGCGTCTTCGAGAGCAAGGAGGCCCGCTTCCTGCAGCTCGGCTTCAACCTCAACGTCCTCCAGCCGGGTGAGCCGATGACGATGTACCACCGCGAGAACGCGCAGGAGGACTTCCTCGTGCTCGCCGGCGAGTGCCTGCTGATCGTCGAGGGCGAGGACCGCCCGCTGCGGCAGTGGGACTTCTTCCACAGCCCGGCCGGCGTCGACCACGCGATCGTCGGCGCGGGAAAGGGGCCGTCGGTGGTGCTCGCGGTCGGCGCGCGCACCGGCTCCGAGGACGAAGGGCTCGTCTACCCGGCCGACCCGGTGGCGCAGCGGCACGGCGCCGCCGTCGAGGTCGAGACGGCCGATCCGAGAGAGGCGTACGCGGGCGCCTCGTACGGCCGCGTCCGCTATGAGGAGGGCTGGCTGCCCGAGTAGGACCGAGGACCGCGGCCCGCGCCGTCGAAGTTTCCACCATGGCCGTCACGCAGGACGAGCTCTACGCGACGCTGGACGTGGACACCGAGCTCTCGTGGTCGGAGAGCGCGCTGCCCGAGCACGTGCGCACGAAGCACGTGCACCGGCTGCACCCGTACCACGGCAAGTTCATCCCGCAGCTCGTCGAGGTGCTGCTCGACCGCTACCTGCCCGCGGGCGGGCACGTGCTCGATCCGTTCGCCGGCTCGGGGACGACGCTCGTGCAGGCGCTCGAGTCCGGGCTCGACGCGACCGGCGTCGAGCTTGCGGCGTTCAACTGCCTGCTGATGCGCGTCAAGACCACGATCTACGACGTCGAGGCGCTCGGCGCGGAGCTGCGCGACGCGTGCGCGCGCGTCGAGTCGCTCACGCCGGGGCGTGTGCGTGCGCCGCGCGAGCCGTACCTCCGCCTCTGGTACGCGCCGCAGGCCGCCGCCGAGCTGCTCGCATTCCGCGACCTCGCGGGCGAGTACGAGCACGCAGACGTGCTGCGCGTGATCCTCTCGCGCGCCGCACGCTCGGCCCGGCGCACCGCCCACTTCGACCTCGAAGCGCCGCGCGAGCCGCGGACCGGCGAGTACTGGTGTCACAAGCACCGGCGCGTCTGCCGGCCGGTCGAGTCCGCGCTCGCCTTTCTGCGCCGCTACACGCTCGACACGCTCGCGCGGATCGAGGCGTTCGCGGAGCTGCGCGACGGCGAGCATGCGGCGCGCGTCCTCCACGACGACTCGCGCACTGTCGAGTACGCGGAGATGTTCGACGGCGTTCTCACCTCGCCGCCGTACCCGGGGCTGATCGACTACCACGAGCAGCACTGCTACGCGTACGAGCTGCTCGGCCTCGACGACCGGCGCGGGCTCGAGCTCGGCGCTGCCGAGGCGGGGACGTCGCGCGCCGCGCTCGACGCGTATCGCGACGGGATCGCGCGCGCGCTCGCAAACGCCGCGTCGGCGCTCGCGCCGGACGCGCCTGTCCTTGTCGTCGTCAACGACCGCAGGAACCTCTATCCGGAGATCCTCGAGCGCGCGGGTCTGCGGCTCGAGGGGCGGCTGCGCCGCCACGTGAACCGGCGCACCGGCCGCCGGGCGGGCGAGTACTTCGAGGACGTGCTCGTCGCGCGGCCCGCATGAGAGATCATTCGGCCTCGTGACGTTCCCCGTTCTGGATCTCCGCGCCGCGGCAGCGCTCGGCTCCGCCTTGCGCAGGGTCGGCTACGTCGAGGACGTGCTCGACGAGCTCGTCGACGAGGACGCGTTCGGCGGCGGAGGCGAGGAGGTGCTCGTCGCGGCGCGGCGGCTGCCGGAGTCGCCGCTGGGCACGGTGATCCGCCTGCTCTTCCTGCAGCTGCCCGCGCCGGAGCGGGACGCCGTGGCCGCGCTCGGCCGCGACGGGGTGGAGGCGCTCGCGGCCACGGGCCTCGCCGAGCTCGGGGAGGACGTCGTCCCGCGCGCGCGGCTCGTCCCGATCGGCGATGTGCTGCTCGCCTCCGACGGCTTCACGCGCGACGCCGACGACGCGCCGGACTACGTCGCGACCTACACGCCCACGGGCCGCACGTGCGACCTGCTCACGCCGCGCCCGCGCGGCGATCGCGCGCTCGACGTCGGCACGGGCAGCGGCATCCAGGCGCTGCTCGCCGCCCGGCACAGCAAGCACGTCGTCGCCGTCGACGTCAATCCGCGCGCGCTCGCGTACACGACGCTGAACGTCGCGCTGAACGGCTTCGACAACGTCGAGTGCCGCGCGGGCAGCTTCTTCGAGCCGGCAGCCGGCGAGACGTTCGACCTGATCACGTGCAACGCGCCGTTCGTCGTCTCCCCGGAGAGCCGCTGGGCGTACCGCGACAGCGGCCTGCGCGGCGACGACGTGACGGCGAACGTCGTCCGCGACGCCGCCGCGCATCTCGCCGAGGGCGGCTATGCGACGCTGCTCGGCAGCTGGCTCGTGACGGACGAGGACGAGCCGGAGCAGCGCCCGCTCGCGTGGATCGGGGAGACCGGCTGCTTCGGCTGGATTCTCTCGTCGCTGGAGAGCGACCCGCTCGAGCACGCCGCGTCCTGGAATGCGCGCTTCTTCAGCGACACGGCGGCGTACGCGGACGTGCTCGACGAGTGGACCGGCTACCTCGGCGAGCTCGGCGCGCGCGGAGTCGCCGAGGGCGCCATCCTGCTCCACCGTCACGACGCGCTGCGCGCGACCGTGCGCATCGACGAGATCGACGAGGACTCGCT
>JBEKEH010000182.1:0-4553 GCA_050013935.1 Gaiellaceae bacterium
CTCGGCGTCGGCGCTCGATGCGTGCGGCGCCGACTATCGCCTCCTCGACCCGCGCGAGGCCCTCGCCCGCGGCGTGACGCTGCCGCCGGGCTGGTCCGCGCTCTACCAGCCCGAGGCGGGGATCGTCTACGCCGACCGTGCACGCGCGGCGTTCCTCGAGCTCGCCCGTCGCCGCGGGGCGCAGGTCGAGACCGGCCGCCGCGTCGACTCGCTCGACGACGTCGCCGCCGATGTGGTCGTCGTCACCGCGGGCGCCTGGGTGACGAAGCTCGTGCCGGACATCCCGGTGCGGGTGACGAGGGAGACCATCGCCTACTTCCGGCGCGAGGGGCCGCCCATGCCGTCGGTGGTAGAGCTGAGCGAGGCGACGCGGGGCCATGCGATGTACGCGCTCTACGACCCCCTTTACGGCCTCAAGGCCGGCGCGCACCACACGGGCCCAGAAGCCGATCCCGATGAGGACGGGCGGCCTAGCGGTCGTACGGTGGCGACCATCGCCGCCTGGGTCTTGCGGACGCTGCCCGTCGACCCGCAGCCGGTCGAGGCCGACACGTGCATCTACACGAGCACCGCGGACGAGTCCTTCGTGCTCGAGCGGCGCGGCCGGATCGTCATCGGCTCGCCCTGCTCGGGCCACGGCTTCAAGTTCGCGCCCGCTGTCGGGCGTAGGCTCGCCGCGCTCGCCCTGGAGTAACCTTCCGCAATGCCGTTCTACCAGCGCCTCGGCGACGTCCCGCGCAAACGCCACGTTCAGTTCCGGGAGAACGGCACGCTCCTCACCGAGGAGGTGATGGGGCTCGAAGGCTTCACCGGCAACGAGTCGATCCTGTACCACCTCTACTCGCCGTGCCGCGTGATGGAGCTCGCCGGCTTCGAGCCGATCGAGCGCGAGGAGTGGGTGCCCGACCAGCACGCGCACCGGCACTTCAAGACGTTCGGCGTCGAGCCCGAGGGCGACGAGATCACCGGCCGCCGCCTCCTCATGTGGAACGACGACGTGGAAATAGCGCTCTGCCGACCGGCAGAGCGCATGGGCTATTTCTTCCGCAACGGCGAGGGCGACGAGGTGATCTTCGTCCACGAGGGCTCGGGGACGCTGGAGACGACGTTCGGCGACGTGCCCTACAGGGAAGGCGACTACATCGTCGTCCCGCGTGGCACGACGTAC
Organism: Gaiellaceae bacterium; assembly: GCA_050013935.1. Classification (GTDB taxonomy): domain Bacteria; phylum Actinomycetota; class Thermoleophilia; order Gaiellales; family Gaiellaceae; genus Palsa-739. Next base: position 1,169 of record JBEKEH010000182.1, read on the forward strand.
CGCTTCCAGCCGGAGGGCTGAGATCGCCGCCAAGGAGATGGGCGGCCTCTCGCTCCTCGACGCACTCGACTACCTCGTCCTGCTTGTCGAGCTTCAGCCTGGTCGCGCTCCATCGGCCGCGATCCGATGGCACGGGCGTTTCGAACTTGAATCCCCGGCGTTGACGCTCGCCGAGGCGCAGTTGGCGCTCGCCGCGCTCGGAGACCTGTGCGCGGGGAGCCGCGACTCGGTCGAGATCCTCCGGCGGCTCCTGCGCCGGGCGAGACCTACGCTCCTACCGCGCGCTGGTTAGCGGCGCTAGGGGGCCGCGTCGATGCCGTGCAATCATCCTCGGCAATGGCTCGCCGCCGTCGTCGGAAGCGCGCATCGACCCCCGAGGCATGGGTGTTCCTCGCGGCCGTGGCACTCCTCGCGCTTGCCTTGCTCGCCGCGCATCCGTGGATCGCAGGAGTGGTAGTCGTGCTTGCCGGGGGCGTTGCGTGCTGGCGCTGGTGGGAGAGACCGCGCCGGCGCGCGAAGGCCGAGCAAGCCTACGTAGAGCAAATGGAGCGGGCCGAGCGAGAGCGCGAGGAGACCGCACAGCGGCACCTACGCGAGCGCTCGCAGAACCTCGGCGGCCTTCTCGCGCTTACTGCACACGAGTTCGAGCTACGCGTCGGGGAAATCCTGCGCGAGCACGGCTACGACCAGATTGAGCACGTCGGTCGGTCGGGCGACCTCGGCATCGACCTGTTCGCGACGGATCCTGCGGGCGAACGCGTAGGGATCCAGTGTAAGCGCTACGCACCCGACAAGCTCGTTCGCGCGCCGGAGGTGCGGCTGCTCTATGGCGATATGACGCACGCGAGCGTCCGTGGCATGTTCGTGACCACCTCCGGCTATACGGCCGACGCGACTGCGTACGCAGAGTCCCACAGCATCGTTCTCATCGACGGCGACCGACTGGCAAAGCTTCTAGCCGCGACGGTGTCAAAGACGGCGCTCGGGTGAGCTACTGCCCAGACGCCAGAGATGGAAGCGGCGCAGAAACCCGCTTCCATCTCGTTTCGCCAAGCTCACGTCTCAGCGACGTATGCAACTGCCCGCGGGTTGACCCAGACACGGATGCTCGTGTCCGCAAGTGCGACGTGCAGGAACTCGCCCATGAAGTGCGGTTCGCTCGCCGGGGTGCGGCTGAGCGCCTTCACGATGTCCGAACCGTGCTGGTTGGCCTCAACGCTCAGCCTCTCGCCGCCACTGAACACGATCTCTGTAGCCACAGTGTTCCTCCGTCTCGATGATGAAGTGGCTACCCACGAACGTACACCCGAGTTCGACTTCGCCCTCTCTACGCCGACCGCGACTGCGGTCTCCTCTCCCTACGGGAGAGGTGACTCGTCTCCAGGAACTTTTCGCGTGATTCTTGCCCTTGACAAACTCGGCAAAGCACCCGATGCGCCGGGGTTCGACCCGTGCTCCCAGCCCCCACAGCCCCCGTGTAGCTAGCCGTCCGCTGCGGACAGCGCGACGGCCTCACAACGAGCGACGGCGCTACCAGGAGCGCCGTCGTCGCGGCCCAGGGCCGGAGGGAGCGACTGTGGGCCAGCGAGTCCGAGATCTGTTCTCTCGTCACGAACCCCGAAGTGGGGAGTAAAAAAGGACGTCAGGTAGCCTTTCGGAGAGGCCTTTTGAACCGTTTCTTCCGCAGCGCCCTCTTCCCGCTGATCATCATCGCAGCGCTCGTCTGGCTTGCGCTGCAGACGCTGGGCAGCCACGGGGCGAAGACCACGAAGCAGACGTACTCGCAGCTCCTCAACACGGCGATCAGCTCGCCGGCGCAGATCCAGGCCGTCACCTTCGTGCCCACGAAGCAGGAGATCGACGCCGTGATGGCGAGCGGCACGAAGGTCGTCGTCCACTACGCCAGCGACCAGGACGAGCACACGTTCCAGCAGGCGCTGCAGAAGGCGGTCAGCAGCGGGACCGCGCCCGGCCTGAAGTACGACTCGAAGGGGATCGGCTCGTCGCCGTGGTGGTCGATCCTGACGAGCCTGCTCCCGTTCGTGCTCCTGATCGGCTTCTGGATCTTCCTGATGAACAGGATGCAGGGTGGCGGCTCGAAGGTGATGAGCTTCGGCAAGTCGCGCGCGAAGCGGATGACGCCCGACTCGCCGAAGATCGGCTTCAAGGACGTCGCCGGCGTCGACGAGGCGGTCGAGGAGCTCCAGGAGATCAAGGAGTTTCTCGAGAACCCGAAGAAGTTCCAGGCGCTCGGCGCGCGCATCCCGAAGGGTGTGCTCCTCTACGGGCCTCCGGGCACGGGCAAGACGCTGCTTGCCCGCGCGGTCGCCGGCGAGGCGGGCGTGCCGTTCTTCTCCATCTCCGGCTCCGACTTCGTCGAGATGTTCGTCGGCGTCGGCGCCTCGCGCGTGCGCGACCTGTTCGAGCAGGCGAAGCAGGCGGCGCCCTGCATCGTCTTCATGGATGAGATCGACGCGGTCGGCCGCCACCGCGGCGCCGGCATCGGGGGCGGCAACGACGAGCGCGAGCAGACGCTGAACCAGCTGCTCGTCGAGATGGACGGCTTCGAGATGAAGGACAACATCATCCTCATCGCCGCCACGAACCGGCCGGATATCCTCGACCCGGCGCTGCTGCGCCCCGGCCGCTTCGACCGGCAGATCGTCGTCGACCGGCCCGACCGGATCGGCCGCCGCAAGATCCTCGAGGTGCACACGAAGGGCAAGCCGCTCGCGCCGGAGATCGACCTCGACACGCTCGCGTCCGGCACGCCGGGCTTCACCGGCGCCGACCTGGCGAACCTCGTCAACGAGGCCGCGCTGCTGGCAGCGCGCCGCGGCAAGAAGCTCGTCGAGCAGGACGAGCTCGAGGAAGGGATCATGCGCGTCATTGCCGGGCCGGAGAAGAAGGCACGGCTCCTGTCGGAGCAGGAGCGCAAGATCACCGCCTACCACGAGATGGGCCACGCGCTCGTCGGCCACTTCCTCGAGCACACGGATCCCATCCACAAGATCACGATCGTCTCGCGCGGCCAGGCGCTCGGCCTGACGATCGCGTTGCCGACCGAGGATCGCTATCTGACCACGCGCAGCGCGCTCATGCACCAGATGGCGATGATGCTCGGCGGTCGCGCGGCGGAGGAGATCGTCTTCCACGAGGTGACGACCGGCGCGGCGAACGACCTGGAGAAGGTCACGGCCACGTCGAAGGCCATGATCATGAAGTACGGCATGAGCGAGAAGCTCGGCCCGCGCGTGCTCGGCCGTGGCCACGACCAGCCGTTCCTCGGCCGCGACTACGGCGCCGAGGCCGACTACTCCGAGGAAATGGCCCGCGAGATCGACGACGAGATCCGGCGCGTGATCGAGGAGGCGCACGAGCTCGC
>JBEKEH010000183.1:0-4539 GCA_050013935.1 Gaiellaceae bacterium
GAAGCCGAGGGCGCGAATCGCCTCGCGAACGCTCGGGCGCGAGACACCGAAGAGCTCGGAGAGAGCGCGTTCGCTCGGTAGGCGCTGGCCGGGCTGGAGCGCGCCAGACGCGATCAGCCCTCGAATCTGCTCGATCACGAGCGCGACCACGCTCTGGCGCTCGATGGCTACGAAACTCGCCGCCTCAGACACGGAAGCAGTATATTTTGGTCTGACCACCTGGTCAATAGGCCGCCAGCGTGCGTACCCGCCTATGTGCGTGCGCGGTGAGGCCGGCCGGTCAGGGCACCTCGACCCGGTCGAGGCCCGGATCGGGCTTCGGCAGCTGCGGGTCGAGGCGCTCCAGCGCGTCGACGAGGATCTCGCCGACGGCAAGGTTGCGCACCCAGTTGTGGTCGGCGGGGACGACGTACCAGGGCGCCCACTCGGTCGAGGTCTCGCGGATCGCATCTTCGTAGGCGGTTGCGAAGTCGTCCCAGCGGCGCCGGTCGTCGAGATCGCCGACGCGGAACTTCCAGCGCTTCTCGGGGTTGTCGAGCCGTTCCTGCAACCGCTTGCGCTGCTCCGCGCGCGAGACGTGCAGAAAGACCTTGAGCACGGTCGTACCCTCGTCCACGAGCAGTCGCTCGAAGGCGCGAATGTGCTCGTAGCGGCGGCGCCAAACGTGATCGCCCACCAGGCCGCGCACCCGGGCTGCGACGACGTCCTCGTAGTGAGAGCGGTTGAAGATCACGATCTCGCCGTGGGCCGGGCAGAGCCCGTGCACCCGCCAGAGGTAGTCGTGTGCGAGCTCGGTCGTCGTCGGTTCGCGGAAGGACACGATGCGGCACCCTTGCGGATTGACGCCGGTGAGCACATGGCGAATCGTGCCGTCCTTGCCCGAGGCGTCCATGCCTTGCAGGACGAGGAGCAGCGCCCGTGTGGCCTCGGCCGAGAGCCGGTTGTGCAGCACGCTCAGCCGTTCCACCAGTTCCTGTAGGCGTGTCAGCCCCTCCTGCTTGCTCGGCGCGCCGAGGCGGATGCCCGGCTCGCGCCGGTCGAGACGAGGGGATGAGCCCGGCTCGACCCGCAGCTGCTGGAGGAGGTCATGCGTCTTCGTCACGAGCCCTCATTCTCGCGCGAACACGTCGCTAGCCGCGGGCGCGTGCGCTGCCGTTCGTGCGGTCGAGCGCGTCGAGGATTCGCATGTCACTGTCGGCGAGCTCGAAGTCGAACAGCTCGGCATTGGAACGGATGCGCTCCCGGCGGCTGGACTTGGGGATGACGACGGCTTGGTGCTGGATCGCCCAGCGGAGCATGACCTGGGCGGGCGTCCGGCCGAGGCGCTCGGCGACCGCGGTGATCGCCGGGTCCTGGAGACCCTGGCCGCGTTCGAGCGGGCTGTAGGCCTCGAACACGATCCCCTGCTCCAGGCAGTAGTCGAGCAACCGGCGCCGGTAGCGGAACGGGCTGAACTGCACCTGGTCGACGGCAGGCATGCGCGACGCACCCTGCATCAGCGTCTCCAGCCTGTCACGGCCGAAGTTGCTGACGCCGATCTCTCGCGCCAACCCGCGCTTCTGTAGCGACTCGAGCTCGCGCCAAAGACGCGCGCTCAGCAGCGGGAGCGGCCAGTGGATCAGATAGAGGTCGACGTAGTCGAGGCTCAGCCGCTCCAGGCTCTTCTCGAGCTCCCGCGCGGCGCTTGTACGCGCGGGCATCAGCTTGGTCGTCACGAATACCTGCTCGCGCGGCAGACCGCTCCGCCTGAGCGCTGCGCCCACGCTCTGCTCGTTGCGATACATCGAGGCCGTGTCGATGTGGCGATAACCGGCTTCCAGTGCCCACTCCACGGCCTGCTCGGTCTCACCTCCGGCGGCCATCTGCCACACGCCCAGGCCCAGCACCGGCATCCTGGCTCCGCCTGCCAGCTCGCGAGTCGGTTGGTCGCCGGGTGATCTCATGGAGGGGATACGACCGTTAAGAGTAACGGGCTTTGCCGTTGGCTCCACCAGCGCCCGCAGCTCGGCTTGAAGAGACGGTGGCCGTGCCCGCCTGCGTCTCTACTGTGGCGGGAGATGGCAGGCGATCCGGTCATTCAGGCGCGTTCGCTGAGCAAGAGCTACGGCTCGCAGCGCGGGATCGAGCGGCTCGACTTCACGGTCGAGCCGGGCGAGATCTTCGGCCTTCTCGGCCCCAACGGCGCCGGGAAGACAACGACGATCCGTCTGCTGCTCGACCTGATTCGGCCCAGCAGCGGTAGCGTCGAACTGTTCGGCGTCGACCCGCGCAGCGGCCCGGCGCTTCGCCGCCGGATCGGATACCTGCCCGGCGATCTGCGCCTCTACGAACGGCTCTCCGGCCGTGAGCAGCTCAGCTATTTCGCCGGACTGCGCGGCCTGAAAGGACTCGGCCGGGCGGAGGAACTCGCAGCACGGTTCGACGTCGAGCTCGACAGGCCGCTGAAGACGCTCTCGAGAGGGAACCGGCAGAAGGTCGGGATCGTGCAGGCGTTCATGCACGACCCGGAACTGCTGGTCCTCGACGAGCCGACCTCCGGCCTTGACCCGCTCGTCCAGCAGACCTTCCACGCCCTGCTCGACGAGGCGCGGACGGCCGGGCAGACGGTGCTGATCTCCTCGCATGTGCTGCCAGAGGTGCAGCGGGTCGCCGACCGGGTCGCGCTGCTGCGCGAAGGACGGCTTGTCCTGCTCGACACGGTCGAGGCACTCCGGGTGCGCGCCTTCGCGCGGGTCGAAGCGACCCTCGCCGCACCAGCCGACCCGGACGCGTTCGCGGGCCTGCCGGGCGTGCGGGAACTGTCCCGGCACGGGCAGACGATCGTGTTCGGCTTGCAGGGTGAGCCGGACGGACTGCTGAAAGCGCTCGCCACCCATCACGTCGTCGCACTCGAAAGCCACGAGGCAGACCTCGAAGACGTCTTCCTCGCGCTCTACACGGAGCCTGGCGATGCCGCGTAACGTCCTCACAAGAACGCTGCGCGACGCCTACCGCGGGATCGTCTACTGGAGCGTGGGGATCATCTTGCTGGTCGCAGCGATCGTTTCGGTCTATCCGTCGATCCGCGGCAATGGCAGCCTCACCAAGCTGGTGCAGAGCTACCCGGGCGCATTGAAGGCGTTCATTGGTTTCGGCGGGGTTGTCGACTACAGCTCCGGGATCGGCTACCTCGGCATCGAGCTGTTCTCGCTAACGCTTCCGCTGGCTCTGATCGTCGCCGCGGTCGGCGCCGGTGCACGCGCGATCGCCGGAGAAGAAGAGCAGGCGACGCTCGACCTGCTGCTCGCGAACCCTGTATCGCGGTGGCGGCTCGTGCTGGAGAAAGCGGTTGCGCTCGTAGTCCTGCTCGTACTGCTTTCGCTCGTTGTCTTCTCCGCGCTCGCCGTCTCAACCGCCGCCGCCGGCATGAAGGTCACGCTCGCCCATCTGGCCGCCGCCTCGGCCGCCACGGGACTGCTCGCCCTGCTCTACGGAGCGATCGCGATCGCGGTCGGCGCCGCCAGCGGTCGGCGCGTCCTTGCGATCGCGGTCGCGGCGGCCGCCGCTGCCGCTGCCTACCTGGCAAATGCGCTCGGCTCGCTCGTCTCGGCGCTCGCCCCGCTTCGGCAGGCATCGCCGTTCTACCAGTACTCGGTCGTCGACCCGCTCCGGCACGGGCTGACGTTCGCGCACACAACGCCGCTGGCTGTTGCCGCAGCGCTGCTGATCGCTGTCGCGGTCGTCGCGTTCTCGCGTCGCGATCTCGCCTAGCGTGAGCCGCCCGAAGCGTTCGTCGCGGGCGGGAACCGTGCCCTCGCCGCATGCTCAACCCTCGACCTCTAAGTCCGGTTCATCTGCGCCGCGCGCCGCTGAGCCGGTGCAGGCCGGGGACGAGCCGCGGTACGCGGTGCCGGTACTGCGCGTACTCGCCGGGGAAGACCTCCGTGAGGAGTTGTTCCTCGAGGTGGATCTTGACCGCGACGATCAGGGCCCCGACCGTGAACACGGCCGCCCAGCGTCCCAGGCCGCCGAGCAGTGCGCCGCCGAGCAGCATCCCCAGCATGCCGGTGTAGATCGGGTGGCGGGTGATGGCGTAGGGGCCGTCGGTGCGCAGCACGTGCGCGTCCCTGGCTACGACGGCTGACGACCACATTGTGCCGAGCACGGCGCGCGCCCAGAGCGTGAACGCCGTCGAGGCAAGCAGGAGCGCGAGGCCGAGCGCTCGCAACCAGGGCGAGTGCACACGCAGCGAGCGCCAGTCGGCGCCGGGCACGGCGCGGAGGATGAGGCAGGCGGCGAGGACGCCGAGCAGCCAGGCGTAGCCGCGGGACGAGCGCCGCCGGACAGCCGGCGCGCGGCGCGCGTTGTAGACGGCGCCGGCGGTCCAGACGATTCCCTAGAGTCCCCAGCAGACCGCGATCGACACCGAGGAGAGCGTGTCCCAGAGCGAGCTAGTGGACGCGGCCATAAGTTCGTTCGTGTCTGGCGGTTCGCAAACCAAGCAGGCCTAGGACGCAGGGAGGCTGCATACCCGTAGGTATGCGGCCGACCGAGGACGAC
>JBEKEH010000184.1:0-4527 GCA_050013935.1 Gaiellaceae bacterium
GGGGATGGCGCAGCCACCACCGCGCGCGCCACGACCCCAACAGCCCGGCAGCTTAAGAGGCCGCCGGCTTTGCCGGCGGCCGCTCCGCGAAGCCGAAACCCAACCCGAGGGAAGTGCGTAGCACTTCCCGAGGTCTCCCCGCTCGAATAGCGTCAGCTATTCGAGCGGGATGCGGAGCGCAGCGAGCTTCTGCTTGAGCTCGGGCGGCATCGGCTGCGTGACCGCCTGTCGCACGTAACAGCGAAGGCTCTCCTCGAAGCGGTAGCGCCGCCGGCACCACTCGCATTCGTCGAGGTGCATCTCCGCCTCGCGCATCTCCTCGTCGCTGAGTATGTGATCCAGGTACGGCTGCATCATCTCCTCGCAGTGCGCACACGGATCGTCGTGGGTTTCCGTCATCTCACGTCCTCCGCTACAGATTCCGCGAGCTCTCGCTTCAGGATGCGTCGTCCACGGTGCAGCCGCGACATCACCGTCCCGATCGGGATGTTGAGGATCTGCGCCGTGTCCTGGTAGCTGAAGTCGCCTATGTCGACCAGCACGATCACGTCACGGAAATCGTGCGGCACGGCCGAGAGTGCCGACACGATGTCGTCCTGCGAGAGCCGCTCTACGACCCGGTCCTCGTCGGTGACGCCACCGTCGTCGTGCGCGAGCTTGTCATAGAGGAAATAGTCGTTGGCCTCGAGCGCCTGCGTCTGCGGCGCGCGCTGCTGCCGGCGGCCGCGGTCGATATTGAGGTTGGTGAGGATCCGCAGCAGCCACGCACGGAGGTTCGTCCCCGGCTGGAACGAGCGCCAGCTGCGGAACGCGCGCGCGTAGGTCTCCTGGACGAGATCCTCCGCCTCCTCGCGCGACCCGGCCAGGTGCCGGGCGACGCTGTACACCTGGTCGGCGAGCGCGAGCGCTTCCTCTTCGAAGCGCACGCGGCCGCGTGCGTCGGCGGCGATGCGGGTGGCGTCGGAAGGAACCTCGGCCATTTCGGCCACACTAGCAGCGCCCGTCACTCCGGCTTCAACGTGCGCCGAGGCGGTGCGATTCCCGTTAGACCGCTGCCGGCAGCTCGCGAAAGCCCGCCTTGGCCATAGCCTCGAGCAGCGCCTCGCGGCTGGTGCGCTCGTCGTCCCATGCGAGGGTCACCTCGCCGACGAGGTTCGCGTTCGCCGCCTCGAGGCCGTCGTGACCCGTGAGCGCGCCGGCGAGCCGCATAACGCAGCGCTCGCAGCGGATGCCGCTGACCTGGATCGTCTCGGTCTGCGTCGCCATGGCTGACGTCAGGCTAGCGTCCGTGCAACGAGGTCCGCGGCGACCGCCTGCTGCCCGTCGCGCGCGGCGACCTCGAGCTGGCGCAGCGCTTCCGGCTCGGGCGGCTCGGCGCCGAGCAGCTCCGCGGCGAGCTCCCGCGCGGCGGCGAGCCGGTCGGCGTCCGGGTGGATCAGCTCCGCGTCGAGACCGAAGCGGGCGGCCGCCCAGCGGTTCTGTGCGTAGTCGGCGCGCGAGGCCGGAGTTCCTTCACGCCCGGAGGCGCGCGCGACGAGCGCAGCGAGCAGCGAGGCGAGCAGCTCGGTGCGCTCGAGCGCAGTCGGCTGGTCGGCAACGCGGATCTCGAGCGTGCCGAGCCGCGGGTGCGGCCGCACGTCCCACCAGATGCGGGTGTAGTCCTCGAGCACGCCGAGCCGGACGAGCCGCTCGACCCACGCCTCCCACGCCGCGTACGACCCGAACGGCGGCGGCGCGCCTGCGCGGGGCAGCTCCGAGAGGATCCCGGCGCGCACCGACCGCATTCCGGTGTCGACTCCGTCAACGAACGGCGAGTTCGCGGACAGCGCGAGCACGACAGGCAGCCACGGCAGCACCGCCTCCAGCCGCTCGTAGCAGCGCTCGGCGCTTTCGACGCCCACGTGCACGTGCAGCCCGTTCACGCCCTGGCGGCGCGCGGCGTAGCCGAGGCGGCGCGTCATCTCGAGGTAGCGCTCCTCCTGCACGACCGGCAGCGACTCGAGCGAGGCCGTCGGGTGCGAGCCCGCCGCTGCAACGACGAGCCCGTCCGCGCGGGCAAGCCGGTCGGCCGCCCTGCGGAGCTCGCGCAGCGCCGCGATCGCCTCGATCACTTGCGGATGCCGTGCACGGGCCGGCCCGCTGCCTCCCAGGCGTAGTACGAGGCGCTCGGGCCGAAGCCCGACTCGTACGTGACGACCCGCGGATTGCGCCCGACCTGCTTCGCGCGGGCCGCGTGCCGCAGCAGGTTCGGGTCGTCCCGCTCCTCCCAGACGAGCACGAGATGCGCCGCGGTCATGAAGTCGGCGACGAACACGCAGCCTGGAGCGGGACAGGGGAACGGATCCGTGCGAACGCAGAACCAGCCCGCATGGTTGCCGTCCTCCTCGCCCGTCCAGAGCTCCTCGTCCTCGAGCAGCTCTGGCTCGGCAACGCGCACGCGAGCCGGCCGGATCTCCTCCCGTTCCACGCGCAGAAAGGTAGCTACGCGAGACGCGCGCCCGCGAGAAACCGCAAGGGCCCGCAAGGGCCGGAGGCTAGAGCGGCGAAGCGCTCTAGCCGGAGGCCGGATCCACGCGCGCGGGGATGCGTAGCACCACCGCGCGCGCCACGCGAGCCTCAGCCCCGCGCCCGTAAGAGGGCGCCGGCTTAGCCGGCGCCCGCTCTGCGAAGCACAACCTCACCCGCAAGGCGGGGCAAGCCCCGCCTTGCGAATTAGAGTCGGGGGCCCCGGGCAGGCGGTCGGGGCCCCCGTCTCATGCTCCCGTGTTGCCGCGCTGGCCTGCGGCGTTACGGGAGCCGACCCCCAGGGGTGCGGGGCCGAACCGGGCGATCAGCATTTCGGAGAGAGGGGCTGTCGCCCAAGCTTCACGTTCAAGGTCATGGACTTGCTGCCGCGGTAGATCGAGAGCTGCACCGTTTCGCCCGGCTTCTTGTCGGTGATCAGCGAGCGAAGCTGCTCGACCGACGCGACGGCGACGCCGTCGATCTTGACGATGAGGTCGCCGCCGAGCGGCCACGTATCGCCGGCGAGTGTCACCTGCTGCGTCGCGCCGCGTAGGCCGGCGCTCGACGCGGCGCTGTCCGTGCAGACGGTGCCGACGAGCAGGCCGTGCTGCACCGGCAGGCGGAAGAGCTTCGCGACGCTCGGCGTGACCGCCTGAACGTTCACACCGAGGAACGCGTGCTGGACGCTGCCCTTCGCGATCAGTTGCGCCGCGACGTTCTTCACGGTGTTGATCGGGATCGCGAAGCCGATGCCGATGTTGCCGTCGCTGGTGCCCGAGGTCTGGATCTGCGAGTTGACGCCGATCACCTGGCCACGCGCGTTCAGCAGCGGGCCGCCCGAGTTGCCGTGGTTGAGCGCCGCGTCGGTCTGGATCACGTGGTCGATCGGCGCGCCGTTCGGCGCCGAGATCTCGCGCTGGAGCGCGCTCACGATGCCCGAGGTGATCGAGCGGTCCTCACCGAGCGGGTTGCCGATCGCAACGACGGAGTCGCCGACCTGGACGAGGTCGGAGTTGCCGAGCGAGAGCGGCGTCAGCGCCCGCGCGGGCAGCCCCTTGACCTGGAGCACCGCGAGGTCGGTCGAGGGGTCACGGCCCACGATCCGCGCCGGCTTGCGCTCGTTGTTCGAGAAGCTGACCTCGACACGGTTCGCGCCCTGCACGACGTGGTAGTTGGTGACGATGTGGCCAACCTTGTCGATGACGAACCCGGAGCCGAGCGCCTGTTGCGTCTGCGTGGTCGGTCCGTTGAAGCCGAACGGATCGAAAAACGGGTTGAGCTGCGTCGTCACCTTGCTCGTCGCCGTCACCTGGACGACGCCGGGCGCCGCGTGCACGTAGATGTCGTGGATCGTCAGCGGGCGCGTCGCCTGCGCGAAGCCGGCCGTCTCCGGCGCTGAGGACGCCGTGGAGGGCGGGATGACCTCGCGCACGGTCGTCGTCGAGCCGCCCACGCCGCCTGCGGCGGCCACGATCCCGACGGCGATCGCCGCGCCGGCAGCCCCCGCCCCGACCAGCGCCGCAGCGCGAAGAAAGGCCGGACGGGAGCGCACAGGGCTCACATCTCTCCTTCTAGCAGGGGCGCGTTGCCCGCCCGTTGCGCCGCATTAAGCCTGGGTTAAGCTGGTCGGTCTCCGAGTGGTCAGAGCCGTCGCTGCGGAGCTAGGAGCTCTGGTAGCGAGCCTCTTCGTCGCGGAGCTCATGCGTCCACTCCTGCTGTGACAGTGGCTCGTTGATCTCGATGAGGTTCCCGTCGAGGAACGGTCTAGAGCGAGCGCGACCAGTGGTAGGCGCGTTCGATCATGCGTGGTCGCCCTTCGAGCAGGTCTCGCCAGGCGAGCCCGGCCCGCCACAGTTCTGGCTCGGCAGCGGCCTGTTGGAGCGCTTCGCGGACGCCCCTGCCGCAAAAGACGAACACGGCCTCTCGTTCGCCGACGAACACCTCGTGTTGGTCGAGCTCGAACGCCGCCGGCTCGAAGGGAGGCCCGGCCGCGAGCAGCTCCTTCGCTCGCGCAGCGCTGCC
>JBEKEH010000185.1:0-4449 GCA_050013935.1 Gaiellaceae bacterium
ACGGCAGTAGTGTCCGTCTCACGGCGTAGGCCTCCTTTCGTTGTCTTCGTGGACTACGAGGAGCCTACGCCGCCGTGCTCACGGAGCCGGCGAAGTTACAGCAGTCCCGAGACGCGACCAGTCCGAGACGCGGTTACCTGAAGCCCGATCCGGGTCCCTCCTTCGAGCGTGAGCCCTGGCGGACCCACGGCCTCGAAGGAGGCCCGGATGACCTACTCAGCCGTCCACAACCTGTCGAGGCACGTCACCTAGCGGCGGACGAGCCTCCGACCGCTTTCCCTATCGGGCGGGGTGTAGTTCAGCTCATAGTGGTGATAGAGAGCTGATTCCTGGGCAGGCGAGAGCTCGTCGCCCTCAAGACCCATATTGTGGGCACTCTTGACCTGCTCTTTGGACACTGCTACCTGCAAGCTGTCTGGCCCGATAGTGACTCCGATCAGCGGCACGAATGTCAGATGGCGGCCAATCCAGCCTTCCTTCACCGTGCCGAACTGCGGCTCGTCGCTCTCGACATCAAAGTAGACGTTCTCGAGCTTGCCGATTCTCTCACCGTTGCGATCGATCAGATCCCGGCCGCGCCACTCGGCGAGATCGGGGTGCACAACCGGTGGCGCTTCCGTCGTCGCCGCGCCCGCATCGGTCTCAGGAGTCGACTCGGTCGCCTCCTCGTTTGACTGGGTGATGTGGCGGTCGTCAGTCTCCATTGCCGCTCCTTCTTCGCGCTGGCGCTTGTCGATCACTTGTATCCGAACGTCTGCAGAAACTGCGGAACGCGGCATCAGGGTTTTTTGCTGGTTCTTGCGAAATCCGTGAAGTTCCCTCCTGAGGGGTTTCAAGGAGCAGGTGCTCTGGATCGAGCGCTTCGACACGCTCGAAGAGCTGCGGACCGCGGTCCGCCGCTTCGGCCGCACCTACAACCAGCACTGGCTGATCGAACGCCACGGCTACCGCACGCCGACCGAGGCGCGCGAACACCTACGCGCTCAGACGGCCACGGCGGCATGATCAGCTTGTCCACCACGGTGTCCGGCGAACCGGGGCCGGCGGACTGAGTTGCTGGATCGGATGGATTTGGTTTTACTACCGGGTTTCGCGCGGCTCGAGCGATTCGTCGCGGCCGGGCGCCGGCGCTTCTCGGAGCTCGCCAGGACCATGGATGACGCCCGCCTGCCGCTGGGCGTGTCCGTGCATACGCGGGCGCTGCCGCGGGCGTGCGCGGCTGCTGAGCGGGCGTTTCCCGGGCGTCGGCCGTGCGGCGGGCGGGCGGACTCGTGTCCGGGCGACGCCGACGCCAAAGTCGATCGCGTCTGCGCGCGGACGCCGTCCGCTGTGCCTGCCACGATCGCGTCGATGGCAAAGTCGGGGCGGAATGCTCCCTGTCGGTGCGGCAGCGGCCGGAAGGCGAAACGCTGTTGCGGTGTTTCCCGCGGCCCGAGCGAGGCGGAGCTTGCGCGGGTGTTCCTGGCCGGGGAGGCGCTGGCCGCCTCGCTCCGGCTCGCCGCTCTCGATCAACCCAGGTTCGAGCGTCTGTGGCAGGAGATGCTCGAGCTTCCGGCGCGCCATCTCTCGCTCCAGTTTTCGCTCCCGAGGCTCGTCACGCCCGAAATGCAGCGGCTGATCGAGGCGATCCGAGACGATGACGACGACGAGGTCGAGGAGGCGCTCGACGCCGTGCTGGAGCGGCTCGACAGTCCGGACCCGCGGGCTCTCCTGGCGCAGGCCGTGATCGACCTTCGCGACAGCGGCCGACTCGAAGATCGGCTTGGCGCCGTCGCCATCCTCAACCTCGCGGGCCGGTCACGGGCCTTGCTCGGCGCGAGCATCCTCGAAGCCGCCGCCGTTGCTGCCGGAGCGGCACGAACGCCAGCCGGTCTGCTCGTCGCTGACCGGCTGGCTGCCTGAACGACCGGCCCGCCCCCGCCCTCGGGGCGAAGCGCGGGAGCCCGCGAACCGAACCGAGCGACGTAGGACCCCCAACCACGGCGGCCCCGACCGGCCCCCACGCCACAGCCGCACCGCGCGAGCGTGTCGCCTTCCCCGCATTCTGCGACAGGCGGGGCCATTCCGGCCGAGCGAGGATGCGGTCCGCCGCGCTCCATAGACTCGCTTCCGTGGCGGGGAGAACGCAAGAGGCGCTGTACTCCGAGATCGACTTGGAGCTGTCTTGGTCGGAGGACGAGCTGCCTCAGATACAGCGGACGAAGCACGTACACAGCCTCCATCCGTACCTCGGCAAGTTTATCCCTCAGCTCGTAGAGGTCTTCCTCCACCGCTATTTCGGCCCAGGGGACTGCGTGTACGACCCGTTCGCCGGATCGGGCACGACGCTTGTCGAGGCGAACGTGTTCGGCGCGGCGTCCGTGGGGTGCGACATCTCCGCCTTCAACTGCCTGCTGTCTCGGGTGAAGACCGCTTCCTACTCGCTCGGCGCCCTTGAGCTGGGCCTGAAGGGCGCGCTAGAAGAGGCGCGGCGGAGCCAGGCAGCCGCAGATGACGACGCAAGCGAGTGGCTGCGGGCTTGGTACTCCGACCGATCCCTAGGCGAACTACAGGCATACCGATCCGCGATCACGAAGCTCGACGATCCGATCTCGGACGTGGGGAAGGTGGTTCTTAGCCGATCTGCTCGCTCTGCGCGCTTGACGACGCACTTCGACCTTGATTTTCCGCGAGCGCCGCAGCGTGAGCCCTACTGGTGTCACAAGCACAGTCGCACCTGTCGCCCTGTCGATGAGGCACTCAAGTTCCTGCGGCGCTACACGCTCGACACCATCCGGCGTCTGCGCGACTTCTCGCTCATTCGTAGCGGCTCCGAGGTGGTCGTTCTCCACGAAGACGCTCGCGTCGTCGATCTCCCCCTTAAGCCCAGCGGAATCATCACGTCTCCGCCCTATCCGGGGCTGATCGACTATCACGAGCAACATCGCTACTCCTATGAGCTGCTTGGGCTCGTTGATCGCCGGGATGAAGAGATCGGGCCTGCCTCTCGCGGTCAGTCTCGGCAGGCAGTCCGCGCCTACGTCGAAGACATGATCTCCGTCTTCGTGAACGCGCACCGGCAGCTCCCGGCTGGGGCGCCCGTCATCATCGTGGTCAATGACTCGAAGACTCTCTATCCCGAGATCCTCGAGCGGTCCGGACTGTCCCTCGAGGGGAGGCTCACCCGGCACGTCAACCGCCGGACCGGACGGCGCGCTGGGGAGTTCTTCGAGGACGTGCTCGTCTGCTCGACGAGGTAGACGGTGAACGCGGCGACACGGGCTCAGGTTCGAGCCATGATCTCGGAGTTCATGGAGAAGTGGATCGCCGACTCGATTCCCGCCGCAGAGCTAGAACGGATCGCGCGCGAAGGCGTATCGCTCACCGGACTCCTGACTCCCTTTCATGACGCGCTCGTCCCCGGGATCACGCTGCTTGGCGAGCGGAGCTTCTCGACGCGCCTAGGCAACCTTCACGAGAAGATCGCGGCAGTCATCGCCGCTGAAGTGCATGCGGATGTCAAGCAACCGCATGACCTCTCGGGTGCGATCCCGGTGCTCTCGCGCGAGTTCATCACCCAGCGAATCAGCGCGCTCGAGCGAAGGGAAGCTCTCCCGGATGCGCAATACGAACGCGAGCAGATCCTGAGCCACTTCGGCAACGAAGTGAACGCCGCAACAAGGATCGACCTCCACATCAGGACGCATGACGGCGAGGATCACTACTTCGAGATCAAGAGCGCGAAGCCGAACAAGGGTCAGTGCATCGAGATGAAGCAGCGCCTCCTTACGGCGCTGGCGATTCGACGGCAGGAATCGACACATACGTGGTGGGGCGTCCCCTACAACCCGTATGGGAGAGGCGAGTACCGGTGGGTCTATCCGCTCGCCTTCTTTGACTTCGAGCATGAAGTGATGCTCGGCGAGCCGTTCTGGAACTTCGCGGGCGGTGCCGGGACGTACGGGGAGCTGCTTGAGGTCTACCGGCAGGTGGGCGCGGAGTTCGCCAAACGGCTGCGGGAGTTGCGCGAGCGACTGATTGTCTGAGCGGCGCCGCCGTCAGCCGCCCCGCACTCGTCGATAACTCGGTCGACGCGGATATGGATTGCCTAATCGCGGTGGATTGCACGTCCCCGAACACCATCCCCGAGCAACGGCGAAGAAGACTCAACCCGAGGTCGCCCGGCTTGTCGCAGAATGCGGGAAAGGCGACAGGCGGCGACGATGACCAGCGTGCTGCTTTGCCGCGGCGCGTGGACGCCTAGGCCTTGCGTTGCGTGCTGGGTGCAGCCGAGCCGGACAGGCTCAGCGAAGCGTTCCTTCTTCTTCGGGTCGGGGGCCGCCGTGGGTCGGAGTCAAGTCCCAGGATGTGGTGTAACTCGTCGGCAAGATCGTCGGCTGTTTAGGCCGCGGTGAGCTCGCGGTTCTCCTCTCTGTCGTTGTCTTCGTTTTGTTGATCGAGGACCGCCTC
>JBEKEH010000186.1:0-4357 GCA_050013935.1 Gaiellaceae bacterium
AGCGTCTCGTACTCCGCCAGGTACTCGCCGCGGATGTAGATGTAGACCTGCGTCGACTGGATCGCGTGCGCCGCGATCAGGCAGCCCTCGAGCAGCCGGTGCGGGACGCGCAGCATGATCTCGCGGTCCTTGAAGGTGCCGGGCTCCGACTCGTCGGCGTTGACGGTGAGGTAGATCGGCTTGGCGATCTTGTCGGGCGTCGGGATGAAGCTCGCCTTGCGGCCCATCGGGAAGAACGCGCCGCCACGGCCGCGCAGGTTGGAGTCGATCAGCTCCTGCGTCACCTCCTGCGGCGACATCGCGCGCGCGCGCTCGAGCTGTGCGTAGCCGCCGGCGGCGCGGTAGGCCGCGAGCTCGCGGAGCGGGCTCTCTTCGGCACCGGCGAGGACGAGGATCGGTGCCTCAGCCACCGCGCAGCTCCTCGACGATCACCGGCACGTCCCCGGGCGTGACGGACTGGCGGTAGCGGTGGTCGACGGCGACGATCGTCGGCGTGCTGCAGCCGCCGAGGCACTCCACGGCGCGCAGCGTGATCTCGCCGTTCGCGGTCGTCTCGCCCGGACCGACGCCGAGCTCCTGCTCGAACGCCTCGAGCACCGCCTGCGCGTTCACGAGCCCGCAGCAGACGTTCGTGCAGACCTCGACCATGTGCCGCCCGACGGGCTGCAGGTGGAACATGTCGTAGAAGCTCGCGACGGACATGCAGTACGCGGGCGTGACGTCCAGCGCGTCCGCGACCTCCTCAAACGCCTCGCGCGGCAGCCAGCCGTACTTCTCCTGCGCGAGCCGCAGCGCCGGCAACACGGCGGAGTGCGTGCCCTCCGGATAGTGCTTGCGGACAAGCTGGATCTCGTCGTAAAGCTCGCTCACCGGTCGGTGTCCCCCATCACGGCGTCGAGCGAGCCGACGATCGCGATCAGGTCGGCGATCAGCGCGTCGTGCGTGCACGTCGCCGTCGCCTCGAGCGCGGCGAACGACGGCGCGCGGAAGTGCACGCGCCACGGCTTCGGGCCGCCGTCGGAGACGACGTAGACGCCGGACTCGCCGCGCGGCGACTCGATCGCGACGTAGACCTCGCCCTCGGGCACCCGGTAGCCCTCGGTGACGATCTTGAAGTGGTGGATGAGCGACTCCATCGAGGTGTGGAGCTCCTCGCGCGGCGGCAGCACGACCTTGCGGTCGTCGGCGATCCAGGGCTGTCCCTCCATCCGCTCGAGGCGGTCGAGGCACTGACGCACGATCTTCGTCGACTCGGCCATCTCGTCCATGCGGACGCGATAGCGGTCGTACACGTCGCAGCCGGTGTACACCGGCACGCGGAAGTCGACCTGGTCGTACGCGAGGTACGGCGCGCCACGGCGCAGGTCCCAGTCGACCCCGGACGCGCGCAGCACCGGCCCGGACTGTCCGAGCGCGATCGCGTCCTCGGCGGAGAGGAGCCCGACGCCCTTCGTCCGCTTGAGCCAGATCTGGTTGCGGTCGAGGATCGCGAGGTAGTCGTCGAGCGCCGACGGCATCAAGTCGACGAACTTCCTGCACTCGGGGAAGAAGCCGGCCGGGATGTCCTCGGCGAGCCCGCCCGCCTGGAAGTAGCGCGTGTGCATGCGCGCGCCGCAGACCATCTCGAACAGGTCGAGGATCGTCTCGCGCTCGCGGAAGCAGTACCAGAACATCGAGATCGCCCCCAGCTCGAGCGCCGACGTGCCGAGGTAGACGAGGTGCGAATGGATGCGGTTCAGCTCGCAGAGGAGCATCCGCATCCAGGTGGCCTTCTCCGGCACTTCGAGCTCGAGCAGCTTCTCGATCGCGAGCACGAAGACGAGCTCGTTGTTCTGGTAGCCGACGTAGTCGACGCGCGCCGGGTAGGTGATCGCCTTCCACCACGTCTTCTGCTCCATGTTCTTCTCGAAGCCCGTGTGCAGGTAGCCGATCACGGCCGAGAGCCCGACGACCTGCTCGCCGTCGAGGTCGACGATCAGGCGGAGGACGCCGTGCGTCGAGGGGTGGTTCGGGCCGAAGTTGACCTGGAGGACGTCGTCCACCTCTCTCAGAGCAGGTGGGACATCGAGGATCGTCGGCACGCGCGCCGGGATGCGCGAGCCTTCGTAGGGCGGCTCGCCGACGAGCGGCCACTGCCTCGCGCCGGCGGGTCTCTCGGGCGCGATCGTCATTCCGCGTCCGAGAAGCGGACAGGCTCGCCGCCGATCGGGTAGTCCTTGCGCAGCGGGTGACCTTCCCAGTCGTCCTCCAGGAGGATCCTCGTGAGGTTCGGGTGGCCCACGAACTGGATTCCCATCAGATCGAACTGCTCCCGCTCGTGCCAGTCGGCGGCCGGCCAGACCGAGACGACGCTCTGGATCTCGTCGCCGTCGTCGAGCCAGCACTGGAGGCGGACGCGCGGCGCTCCGTGCTTCAGCGCAAGCAGGTGGTAGCTCATGGAGAAGCGCTTCGGCTTCCCCTGCGGTAGCGCCTGAAAGCCCTGCGTCATCGGCACGTTGAGGTCGCGGCCGGCGGCGGTGCCGATGTACCCGGAGACGGCGTGCTCGTCCCAGCCGAGGTAGTCGGTGGCGACGAGGTCGGCGAGGAAGTCGAAGCCGAGCTCGTCGCGCGCGTAGAGGCACGCGTCGCGGATGCGCTCGCGCTCGACGACGACGGTCGTCTCACCGTGCCCCTCCTTCACCTCCACGAAGCCGGGGACCTCTTCCCAGCTCACGTCGCCACCTGCCTGCGCTCGTAGGCCGGCGGCACGCCGGCGAGGTGCGCCTCGTGCAGGCGGATGATCCCCTCCATCAGCGCTTCCGGCCGCGGCGGGCAGAAGGGGACGTAGATGTCGACCGGGACGATCCGGTCGACGCCCTGGAGGATCGCGTAGTTGTTGAACATGCCGCCCGAGCTCGCGCAGGCGCCCATGGCGATCACCCACTTCGGCTCGAGCATCTGGTCGTAGATCTGGCGCAGCGGCGCCGCCATCTTGTGCGAGACGCGGCCCGAGACGATCAGCAGGTCGGCCTGGCGCGGCGAGGAGCGGAAGGCCTCCATCCCGAAGCGGGCGAGGTCGTAGCGGGCGCCGACGATCGACATCATCTCGATCGCGCAGCAGGCAAGCCCGAACGTGTCCGGCCACATCGACTTCGTCTGGGCCCAGCGCACCGCCTTCTCGAGCGTCGTCAGCCCGAGCGCCTGCTCGAGCTCGTCGACGCCGAGCTCCTCCTCGAACTTCGACGGCCCCTTCGTCGGCCACAGCAGCCGCTCGGACTGGAGGCCGTAATCGCGCAGGCGCTTTGCCATCAGCCCGTTACCACTCGAGCGCGCCCTTACGCCAGATGTACACGTAGGCGACGAGCAGGATCAGGATGAAGAACGCGAACTCGACGAACCCGAACCAGCCGAGTGCGTGCAGCTGCACGGCGAGCGGGTAGAGAAACACGATCTCGATGTCGAAGACGATGAAGAGCATCGCCGTGAGGTAGAAGCTCACGGTGAAGCGTTGCGGCTTCATCTGGCCCTGCGAGACGCCGGACTCGAACGGAAGCACCCGCGCCCGCGTTCTGCGGGCCGGCCGCTGCGCGACGACGAAGGACAGGACGAGCATCGTGGAGGGGACGGCGAGCGCCATCAGCCCGTAGATGAGGAACGGCAGCCAGTCGCGCAACATCTACCGGCGCGTCTCCTCTCCACCCGTGCGAGCGACGGAACCACCCACCGAGTCGGTGACGTTATCAATCCCGCCGACGCTGCACGAGCGGAAGGGGATCGCCCGTAGCCAAGCCTGAGGCGGGTGTCACAAAGTCGGGTCGCCGGGCCCGGCGGGGAACAAGGCGGCGGCCATGGTCGTTGCTACGATGCGAATCCGATGGAAATCCAGGAGCGCACCGAGCAGGTCGTGTCGCTGACGCCGGCGGCGGCGGACAAGATCCGCACGCTGATGGCGGAAGAAACCGGAGTCGCGGTGCTTCGTGTCGCCATCGAGGGCGGCGGCTGCTCCGGCTTCCAGTACGGCCTCGGCTTCGACCGCGACGCCCAGGAGGGCGACCACGAGTTCGAGTGCGAGGGCGTGAAGGTCGTCGTCGACCCGTTCAGTGCGCCGTATCTCTCCGGCGCCACCGTCGACTACCTCGAGACGATCCAGGAGTCGGGTTTCAAGATCGACAACCCGAACGCCGTCTCCTCCTGCGGCTGCGGCCACTCGTTCCAGGTGGCCGACGACGCCGACCCCGGCGAAGCCGGCTCCCCGTGCGGCTCCGGCTGTAGTCACTGAAAGTCCTTTCGGACTTTCAGTGAGGGGCTCCGCTGTCGCGGTTCGGCTCGGCCGGCGACTCGTGCATGGGCGCGAGCGCGGTCGCGCCCATGCGCAGAT
>JBEKEH010000187.1:0-4298 GCA_050013935.1 Gaiellaceae bacterium
ACCTGGTTGAAACCAGGTTGCAGATGTTGCGAACTACTTCAATTCGACCTCGGCGCCCGCCTCTTCGAGCTGCGCCTTGATCGAGTCGGCCTCGTCCTGGGCGATGCCCTCCTTGACCGGCTTCGGAGCCGAGTCGACGAGGTCCTTGGCCTCCTTGAGGCCCAGGCCGGTGAGCGCGCGGACGACCTTGATCACCTGGATCTTCTGCGCTCCGGCCCCGGTGAGGACGACGTCGAAGGACGTCTTCTCCTCCGCCTCGGCGGCCGCGCCTGCCGGCGCCGCCGCGGCGGCTACGGCGACGGGCGCGGCGGCAGTGATGCCCCATTCGTCTTCGATCTTCTTCTTCAGCTCGACGAGCTCCAGGACGGACAGCTTCCCGAGTTCGTCGAAGATGGTGTCGACTGCAGCCATGTACTTACTCCTCTGGGTCGGCCGCAGCCTCCGGCTGCGGACTAGGCGGGACGGTTTCTTCCACAGGCTCCGCCGAATCAACCGGCGGCTCCTCGGCGCGCGGCTCTTCGGGAGAGCCATCGCCCTCTACGGGCATATCCTCGGCCGCGGCCAGCGGCTCCTCGGCGGGCGTCTCCTGCGGAGAGCCGCCCAGCTGCTCGATGCGGGCGTCGATCAGGCCGACCAAGTTCTGCAGCGGCGCGTTCAGGAGCGCCACGAACGTCGTGAGCGGCGCGATGATCGCGCCCAGCACCTGGCCGCGGAGCACGTCGAGCGGCGGCAGCGTCGCGAGCGTCTCGATCTCCTCCGCCGTCACGGTGCGGCCCTGCATGACGCCGCCGCGGATTGCGAGCACCTTCGTCTCGCGGGCGGAGTCGGCAAGCGCCTTTGCGGCCGCGACCATGTCGCCCTCGGTCTCGAGGAACGCGATCGCGCTCGGGCCCTCGAGCAGCGCCAGCAGCGCCTCGGCCCCGGCCGCCTCGGCCGCCCGCCGCGTCAGCGTGTTCTTGACAACCGTGAAGCGCGCCCCGCTCTCGAGCAGCCGGGAGCGCAGCGCGTCGATCTGCGGCATCGTCAGGCCGCGGTAGTCGGCCACGAGCAGCGTCTCCGACGTCCGGAGCCGCTCCGTCAGCTCGGCGATGACCTTCTCTTTGTCCTGCTTCTTCATCTCGTCATTTCCTTCGGAAATGACTAGGCCCGCCGGAGGCGGGCCGAAGAGCGGAGAGCCGGAGCCCTCTTGCTGCTGCTGCCCCACCTCTGTTGGACTTCTGCCCTCCCTGGAGAAGGCTGCCAACGGTCTTCGGCGGTCTCTAGTCGGATTAGCTCGATACTGTAGCCGCCTCCATGGGCGAATCGGCGTCAGCCGATTCGCCCAGCTCGTCGACGATCCCGCGCGTCCGGGCCGGGTCGACGTGGATGCCGGGGCCCATCGTGCTCGTGAGCGTGATCTGCCGGATGTAGCGGCCTTTCGCCGCCGATGGCTTCGCCCTCACGATCTCCTCGACGACGGCGGCGTAGTTCTCGACGAGCTTGCGCTCGTCGAAGCTCTTCTTGCCGATCGCAACGTGGACGTTCGCACCGCGGTCCGTTCTGTACTCGAGCTTGCCGGCCTTCGCCTCGCTGACGGCCTTGCCGACGTCGAACGTGACCGTGCCCGTCTTCGGGTTCGGCATCAGGCCGCGCGGGCCGAGCACACGGCCGAGCCGGCCGACGTTTCCCATCTGGTCCGGCGTCGCGATCGCGACGTCGAAGTCGAGGAAGCCCTCCTCGATCCGCTTGGCGAGGTCGGCCGAGCCGACGACGTCCGCCCCGGCCTCCTCCGCCTCGCGGGCCTTGTCGCCCTCGGCGAAGACGGCAACGCGGACGTCCCTGCCCGTCCCGTGCGGGAGCATCAGCGTCCCACGCAGCTGCTCGTCCGCGTGGCGGACGTTCAGCCCGAGCCGGAAGTGCACCTCGACGGTCTCGTCGAACTTCGCGCCGGGGAACTCCTTGAGCATCCGCACCGCCTCGACCGGCGCGTACGTGCGCTCGCGGTCGATCGACGTGCGGGCCGCCTCGTAACGCTTGCCGTGCTGCGCCATTAGAGGTCCACCTCCACGCCCATGCTGCGCGCCGTGCCGGCGATGATCAGGGCCGCGTGGTCGACGTCGCGCGCGTTCAGGTCCGGCAGCTTCGTCTCGGCGATCTGACGCACCTGCTGGCGGCTGAGCCGCCCGACCTTGTTCCGGTTCGGCTCGGCCGACCCCTTCTCGATCCGCAGCGCCTCCTTGATCAGCACGGCCGCCGGCGGCGTCTTCGTGATGAACGTGAAGGAGCGGTCCTCGAAAACGGTGATCTCGACCGGCGTGATGCGCCCGTTCTGGTCCGCCGTCTGCGCGTTGAACGCCTTGCAGAACTCCATGATGTTCACCCCGTGCTGGCCGAGCGCGGGGCCGACCGGCGGCGCAGGGTTCGCCTGCCCGCCCGGGATCTGGAGCTTGATGATCGTCAGGAGTTTCTTGGCCACTTGGAATCCTCTAGTCGAGCTTCTTCACGTTGTCGAATCCGACCTCGACCGGCACCTGCCGCTCGAAGATGTTGACCATCACCTGGAGCTTCTGCTGGTCGGCGTTCACGTCGGTGATCTCGCCGTCGAAGTCGGCGAGCGGGCCGGACGTGATCTTCACGGACTCGCCGAGCTGGAACTCCACCTGGGCGCGCGTCGGCATACCCGAGCCGCTGCCGGTGTGGAGGATCCGGTCGACCTCGGGCTGCGAGAGCGGCACGGGCTTCGAGCCTGCGCCGACGAAGCCGGTCACGCCGGGCGTGTTCTTCACGACCGTCCACGCATCGTCGTTCAGGTTCATGTTCACGAGCACGTAGCCGGGCAGGACGCGCTTCTCCGCCTGCACCTTCTGGCCGTCCTTCGTCTCGATCACCTGCTCGGTCGGGACAACGACCCGGCGGAAGCGGGAGCGCTGGTTCATCGACTCGATCCGGTGCTCGAGGTTGGCCTTCACCTTGTTCTCGTGCCCGGAATAGGTGTTGATCACGTACCAGCGAAACATCTCGACCTCACGTCCCTCAGCGCAGCAGCACGTGGTGGACGACGTACTGCCAGAGCCGGTCGTTCAACCAGAGGTAGATGCCGACGATTGTGCACGCGATCATGACGACTGCGGTGCCGCTGATGACGGCCTTCTGGGTCGGCCACTCGACCTTCCTCAGCTCCCCGACCGCCTCCTGGAGGAAATGGATGAACCCGGAGCCGGGCACGTGCCGCTCGCGGGTGTGCTGCTGCCGGCGCAACGGCTCGGAGTCGCCGCCGCCCGCGGTCGGGCGGACCGCCGCGCGCGGAGGCGCGGGCGCCCCGCCGGCGAGCGCCGGCTGAGCCTGGGCGCGCCGGGCGCGCCGCTGCTGGCGGGACTGACGGGCCATCCGCGCTACGCGCCGCCGTTTCGTGGACGTGCCAGATGAAGGATCAGCTTCTCCATGCTTGCCTACCTCGTCTCCCGGTGCAGCGTGTGCTGCCCGCACCAGCGGCAGTAGCGCTTGAACTCGAGCCGGTCCGGGGAGTTCCGCTTGGACTTCTGCGTCTGGTAGTTGCGCCGCTTGCACTCGGTGCAGGCGAGCGTGATCGCGACTCGTACTCCGGTGGCCATTTCTCTGTCTCTACCTCGAGGTGGACGCGTTTGAGTAGCGCCGGGTGGGCTCGAACCACCGACCTCTGCATTATGAGTGCAGCGCTCTGACCAGCTGAGCTACGGCGCCCCGCGCCGGCGGAGTGTAGCCGGTCCGCGGGAAGCGCTGCCGGCTCGGCGGGGTCTGGCGGGCCGGGCGGTGAGAGACTCACGGAGTGCAGGTTTACGTCACCGGGGCGAGCGGGTTCATCGGCTCGCACGTCGTTCGCGTTCTGCGCGAGCGGGGCGCCGAGGTGCGGGACGAGTGGATCGAGCTCCTCGACGGGCCTGCACTCGAGCGCGCCATGCGCGGGTGCGAGGCCGTCTTCCACCTCGCCGCGCTCTACAGCTACGACGAGGACGCGGCCGCCCTCGCGCGCGTGAACATAGAAGGGACGCGTTCCGTGCTCGACGCGGCGGCCCGTGCGGGCGTCCGCCGCATCGTCCACACGAGCACCGCCGGCACGTGCGGGCCGGTCGCCGGCCGTCCCGCGACCGAGGCCGACGGCCCGCCCGAGTGGGAGCTCGCGGTGCCGTACAAGCGGACGAAGCTGGCAGCCGAGCGCCTCGTGCTCGCGGCCGCGCGCGACGGGCTCGACGCGGTCGTCGTCAACCCGACGACACCGGTGGGCGAGGGCGACTGGATGCCGACGCCCACGGGCCGGATGGTGAGGCGGGTCGCGCGCGGCC
>JBEKEH010000188.1:0-4282 GCA_050013935.1 Gaiellaceae bacterium
CTGGAACAGCAGCCCCAGCTCGGCACCGAACGCGCGCCACGGCTCCTGCTCCGGCTCGGGCACGCCGGCCGCCCAGAGCGCGAGCCCGACCGACGCGGCGAACAGGCAGCCCGTCTTCAGCCTGTGCAGCGTCGCCTCGTCGGGCGCAGTGCCGGTGATGTCGAGGTACTGGCCCCCGATCATCCCGAGCGTCGCCTCGCAGAGCTCGCGTGCAACCGCAGGCGTGCCGTAGGAGGTCGCGAGGCGCAGGGCCTCCGCGAGCAGCGCGTCGCCGGCGAGGATGCCGACGGCCTCGCCGTACTGCTTCCACGTCGACGGCTGCCCGCGCCGCTCCTCGTCGTCGTCGAGCGCCGGCAGGTCGTCGTGCACGAGCGAGAACGTGTGCACGAGCTCGAGCGCGCACGCCGCCGGCAGCGCGGCCTCCGGCGGCGCGCCTGCGGCCTCCGCTGTCGCAAGGCAGAGAACGGGCCGGACGCGCTTGCCTCCGACGGTGATCGAGTAGCGCACCGACTCCGCCTGGCCGTGCAGCTCGGGCCAGAGCCTCAGTGCGTCGAGCCGCTCCTCGACGAGGGCGCGCAGCTCGTCAGGACTGTGCGGCATCGGCCTCGGCCGCGCGCTTCGCGCGCTCCAACTCCTCCTCCACGGCCTTCGCCAGCTCGGACAGCTCGTTGAGGATCTCGAGCGCCCGGTCCGGCGACGCGCCCTCCTCCTGCGCGAGCCTGTCGAGCTCGCCGCGCGCCGCCTCCAGCCGCGCCAGCAGCTCCTCCGCCCTGCCCAACGAGTCCTCGGTCGTCATGCCGACGCTGCCTCCTCCCGGACGATCCTGCCAAGAATGCCGTTCACGAGTCTTCCAGCGTCGTCGGATGCGAACCGCTTCGCCAGCGTGACCGCCTCGTCGAGCACGACCTCGCGCGGCACCGCACCCTCGTCGAGCTCCTCGATCGCGACGCGGAGCACGTTCCGCTCCACGGCGCCGAGCCGGTCGGCCGTCCACTCGTCCGCCGCCGCGGTGATGCGGTCGTCGAGCACACGAGCATGAGCGGCCACCGCGTCGACGATCCGGCGCGTGTACTCGTCCACCTCGCCCTCGTAGAGCGAGCCTAGCGGCGTGTCGGTCACGTCCCACTGGTAGAGGACGAAGACGGCGGCGCGGCGCGCCTCACGGCGGCTGACCGGGCTCATCGGCCGTCGAGCTCCTCGACTGTCACGTCCACCGCGGTCACCTCGAGGCCGCAGATACGCGCGAGCGCGGCCGCGACCTGCTCCTGCACGTCGCGCGCGACGTCCGGGAGCACCTTGCCGTACGCGACCGTGAGCTCGAGCTCGACGTGCGTCCGCGTGCCGTCGATCTCCAGCGCGAGCTTCCGCCGCGCCCGGCGCACCCGTGCACCCTCGACGCTCTCGGCGGCCTGGACGACGATCTGCGACAGGGTCGCGTCGGCCACCGTGATCGTGCCTCCCTCCTCGCGCAGGACGTACGTCATGCCCCGGCCAGCGCGGGCAGCCGCGCGCCCGCCTCCTCGAGAAAGGACGTGGAGTAGTTGCCGCTACGGAACTCCTCGCTGCCGAGGATGTCGAGCGCGACCTCACGCGTCGTCGCCACGCCGCGGACGTCGAGCTCGTGCAGCACCCGGCGCGCGCGCGCGATCGCGTCCTCGCGCGTGTCATCGCGCACGATCACCTTCGCGATCAGCGAGTCGTAGTCCGGCGGGATCGTCGAGCCGTCCTCGACGAAGGTGTCCACGCGCACGCCCGGCCCGAGCGGGGGGCGGAACTGCTCGATCCTCCCCGGTGCCGGCGCGAATCCGCGCGAGGGGTCCTCCGCGTTGATCCGGATCTCGATCGCGTGTCCGGCCCGCGGCGCACGCCCCGTGAGCGGCAGCTGCTCGCCGGCGGCGATGCGCACCTGCTCGCGCACGAGGTCGAGGGAGGTGACCATCTCGGTCACCGGGTGCTCGACCTGGAGGCGCGCGTTGAGCTCGATGAACGAGAACGCGCCGTCCGGCCCGAGGAGGAATTCGAAGGTGCCGGCGTTGCGATAGCCGATGTGGCGGCACGCGCGCTCGGCGGCGGCCTCCATCGCCTCACGTTGCGCCGCGTCGAGTGCAGGCGACGGCGACTCCTCGATCAGCTTCTGATGCCGGCGCTGGATCGAGCACTCGCGCTCGCCGCAGGTGAGGACGCCGCCGTGCCCGTCGCAGAGCACCTGGATCTCGACGTGGCGAGCAGGCGAGATCGCCTTCTCGACGTAGAGCGTCCCGTCCGAGAACGCCGCCAGCGCCTCCGCCGAAGCGCGCGCGTACGCATCCTCGAGCTCGTCGGGCGCGGAGACGAGCCGCATGCCGCGCCCGCCCCCGCCCGCCGCCGCCTTCAGCAGCACCGGGTAGCCGAGGTCCTCAGCCGCCGCACGCGCTTCGGCGAGCGACGCGGTGCCTTCGGTACCCGGCACGAGCGGCACGCCCGCCGCGCGCATCTCCGCCTTCGCCTGCGCCTTGTCGCCCATGCGCGCCATCACGTCCGCCGGCGGCCCGATGAAGACGAGGTCGTTGTCCTCGCACGCGTGCACGAACGCGTCGTTCTCGGCGAGGAAGCCGTAGCCGGGATGGACGGCCTCGCAGCCGGTGGTGGTCGCCGCAGCGACGATGGCGGGAATGCTGAGGTAGCTCTCCGCCGCCGGCGGCGGCCCGATGCGGACCGCGCGATCGGCGAGCCGGACGTGCAGCGTGTTCTCGTCCGCGGTGGAGTAAACGGCAACCGCCTCGACCCCGAGCTCGTGCAGCGCGCGGACAACGCGCACGGCGATTTCGCCGCGGTTCGCTACAAGGACGCGCGTAAACACGCGCAGAGTCTACGGGTGGGATCCGCAAGACCCGCCGCTCGCCGAAGCCGCGAGAGCCGGAGGCCAACGCAGCCGCAGGCGCGTTGGCCGCAGGCGAATCCACGCGAGCGGGGATGCCGAAGGCACCACCGCGCGCGCTCCCGGTCACGTTCGCCCCGCGCCTCAAGCGGCCGGCGGCTGTGCCGCCGGCCGCTCTGCGGAGCACATACTCACTCGCGGGAAGTGTGCAGCACTTCCCGCGGTCACTAGACCGCGTCCAGCGGTCTGGTCGCCAAGGGCTCGAGGTCGAACAGGATCTGCCCGAACTCGACCGGCTGGGCGTTCTCGACGTGGATCCGGCGGACGACCGCCTCGACCTCCGCCTTCACCTCGTTCATGAGCTTCATCGCCTCGAGGACGCAGAGGGTCTGTCCGGGCGCGACGACGTCGCCCTCCTCGACGAAGTGCGGCGCTCCCGGCTCCGGCGCCCGGTAGAAGGTTCCGACCATCGGCGACTCGATCTGGACCATCCCGTTCGACGGCCGCGCGCGCGGCGCCGCACTCGGCTCCGGCATCGCGAGCGGCGCGTCGGGCACCGGCGCCGCCGCCTCCGACTCGGGGACGTTGCGCACGGTGACGCGCATCCCCTCCTCCTCGATCGTCACCTCGCCGATCCCCGACTCCTGCACGATCCGGACGACCTCGCGGATCCGGTCCGCGCGCTGCTTGTCCACCCCGGCGAGCTCGTCCTCCTCGCGCCGGGCGCGGCCGCGGATCGCAAGCAGCAGCCGCTCCGCGTCCTCACCGAAGAGGCCGAGCAGCAGCAGCTCCTCTTCGCTCGCCGCGATTCCCTCCGCCTGCGCGCGCACCTCGCTGAGCGGCGGCGCGACGTCCTCCTCGGTCTCCGGGTCGGCGGTCAGCGCAACGGCGCGCGCCACAGCCGGGTCGATCGGGCCGGGCGGCGTCCCGAAGCGGCCGCCGACGAGGGCACGCAGCTCGTCGACGATCGTGAGGTAGCGGCTCGCGGCGAGGACGTTGAGCAGCGCCTGCGACGCGAGCACCTGGCCGATCGGCGCGGCGAGCGGCGGCCAGCCGACCTCGGCGCGGATCCGGTCCAGCTCCTCAAGCACCTCCTCCAGGCGGTCGCCGGCGCCCTGGGCCCGCAGCGTCGCGTCGACGCCGGCGACGAGGCCGGCGGGGACGTTGTGCTGGGCGGCGCGGACGGCAATGCGCGGCGCGAGCGGCGCCACCGGCTCGTCGCCGATGTGCTCGTCCACGAGGTCGGAGGCCTCCCAGAGCGTCGCCACGTCGATGCCCGGGTCGAGGCCCATGCCGGCGAGCGCCTCCGAGAGCGCCTCGCCGGAGACGCGGTAGAGCGTCAGCGCGAGCGGGTAGATCGCGCAGGCAATCAGCTGCGCTCCGGCCCGGGCGGCGGCGAGCGTCGCTGCGAGCGCGCTGCCGCCG
>JBEKEH010000189.1:0-4223 GCA_050013935.1 Gaiellaceae bacterium
CTCGCCGTGTCGGCGAGCGTCGTCGGCTCGGGCACCATCGCGTCGCGGACGGTCTGCTCGGACATCTCTACGGGTAGATGCCGCGCGCCTCGAGCGCGCCGGCGACCTCGCGGATCGCGGCGACCATCGCGGCCTGTCGCATGGTTATCTGCTTCTCCTCGGCAACCGACCAGACGCGGTCGAATGCGTCGATCATCTTGTCGGCGAGCCGGCTACGGATCTCCTCGCGGTCCCAGAACAGCCGGCCGAGATCCTGCACCCACTCGAAGTAGGAGACGGTGACGCCGCCGGCGTTGGCGAGGATGTCCGGCACGACCGGGATGCCGCGCTCGGCGAGGATCGCGTCCGCCTCCAGCGTCGTCGGCCCGTTCGCGCCCTCGACGATGAGGCGCGTACTGACCCGCGCCGCGTTCGCGTCCGTGAGCTGGTCCTCGCGCGCGGCGACGAACAGAATGTCGCACGGCAGCTCGAGCAGCTCTTCGTTCGTGATCCGCTCACAGCGGTCGTAGCCCTCGAG
The DNA here is from genome assembly GCA_050013935.1 of Gaiellaceae bacterium. Taxonomy (GTDB): domain Bacteria; phylum Actinomycetota; class Thermoleophilia; order Gaiellales; family Gaiellaceae; genus Palsa-739. Next base: position 518 of record JBEKEH010000189.1, read on the forward strand.
CGAGCCGTGCTCGGCGGCGTATTCGTGCAGCTCCGGAATGTCGAGCCCGTACTCGGAGTGCAGCCCGCCGGAGATGTCCGAGACCCCGAGCACGGTCGCACCCCGCTCGTGCAGCTCGGACGCGGCGATGCCGCCGACGTTGCCGAACCCCTGCACGACGCAGCGTTGCTCGTCGAGGCTTCTCCCCAGGAGCTCGCACGCGCGCTCGGCGCTCATCACGACCCCGGCGCCGGTCGCCTCGTGGCGGAAGACGGAACCGCCGATGGAGATCGGCTTGCCCGTCACGACCTCGGGCACGGCGTGGCCCTTCTGCATCGAGTACGTGTCCATCATCCACGCCATCGTCTGCTCGTTGGTCGCCATGTCCGGCGCAGGGATGTCCGACTTCGGGCCGATCTGCTCGACCAGCTCGGAGGTGAAGCGGCGCGTCAGCCGCTGCACCTCGGCGGCGGAGAGCGTCCGCGTGTCGCAGCGGATGCCGCCCTTCGCGCCGCCGTACGGCAGGCGCAGCAGCGCGCACTTCCAGGTCATCCAGCTCGCGAGCGCCGCACACTCGCCGAGCGAGACCGCCGGGTCGTAGCGGATGCCGCCCTTCGTCGGGCCGAGCACGCTCGAGTGCTGGACGCGGTAGCCGGGGAAGATCTCCCACGTGCCGTCGTCGCGGCGCAGCGGCACGCTCATGATCACGGCCCGCTCCGGGAAGCTCAGCCGCTCGGCGACCATCGGCGAGACGTCGGCGTACGGCAGCGCCTGCTCGAACTGCGCGCGGGCCATGAGGAAGAGCGGCGAGTCCCACTCGAGCGGCTGTCGGAGCGGCGGTTCCTGGACGCGGGCCACGGCCGGGAGTGTACGGACTCACAGCTCGGAAGCCGGGTTTCCGAGAGGCGCCGCCGCGATGCACCGATCCGAGCTGGGCGTTGGCGAACAGGTTCTTGTCGCCCGTGCGGGACCGCTACGCGGCACCGGGCCTGGAGCTGGCGAAGCGGAGCGCGACTCCGTGTGGGAGGACGAGCACGGGGCAGAGGAGCATCTCGATCAGGTACAGCGCCGCGGCGCTGAGGATGACGCGACCCGCCGCCGTTCCCGGCTTCGAGCCGACGACGACCAGGCCGGCCGTCTCGCCGGCGCGGGGGACGACGGTCGCGCCGAGTCCGGCGGCGAGGGAAGCCGCCGTCTCCCGCGGGCCCGGGTCGCCGTCCTCGCCCACGGCGGCGATCGTGTCGATGGTCAGGTCGGAGCGGTCACGGAGGCCGGCCGGAGCGAGCGAGACCGCGATCGGGCCGCCCTCCAGCAGGTGCTGCGCGGAGGAGCCGGGCTGGACGTGGCCGGGCGCCGTTCGATACTCCGACCCGAAGACGATCAGGTCGGCACCGTCACGTTCGGCCAGATCGCGGAGCCCTTCGGGGGTGGACCCGCTCAGCACGACGTGGCGCGGCACGTCCGGCTCGCCGAGCCAGCGGGCTCCGGTCGCGAGCAGCTCCTCCGCCTCGTGCTGGGCGAGCCTCTCGCGCCCGGGCTCCGACTCCGCCGTGTGGCGGACGTAGGCGAGCGCGAGCGAGCCTCCGGCCCGGGCGAGCAGCCGCCCGAGCGCGAGCGCGTCGGTGTCGTTCTCGGTGCCGTCGTAGGAAACGATGATCTTCGTGGCCATGGTTCCTCCAGATTCGCACGTGATGGGCGCTCACGGTTCGCGGGATCTCCGCCGGGCCGAGCCCGGCGGAGATCCCGCTTCGAGCATTCTCGTCAGCTCCCCGCCGGGGCCGGCGTCGGCGCCGGCGCCGGCGTCGACGACGGCGCGACGGCGGCCACGCTCCCTACGTATCCGAGCGAAGGAACGTCGGAGGGATAGACCTCGTGGCCGTGGACGGCGATGTCGCCTGTCTCCATGTCCTTCTCGCTCATCCGCAGCGGGACGACGAGACCGACGAGCTTGAGCAGGATGAACGTGCCGATCGCGGAGAAGACGATCACCCAGAGGCCGGCGTAGAGCTGCATCTTGAACTGGTGCAGGCTGCCGACCGCGGAGATGCTCGCCGTCCCCTTCCGGCCGAGATAGAGGACCATGTTCGAGTCCGCGAAGACGCCGACGAGCAGGCCGCCGACGAGACCGGCGAAGCCGTGCGTGTAGACGACGCCGAGGGTGTCGTCGACAACGCGGAACGGCCAGACGCGGCTCAGGTAGTTGTAGGCGAGATAGACGACGCTCGCGCCGATCGCCCCGATCGCGAGCGCGCCGTAGCCGTTCACGAAGCCGGCGGCGGGCGTGATCGCGACCAGGCCGACGATCATGCCGTTGACGCTGCCGATCAGGGACGGCTTCCGTCCCGTGAAGTAGTCCCACGCGACCCAGACGAGGAACGCGATCGCCGTGGCGAGGTTCGTGTTCAGCACGGCCGCGGCCGCGTCGGCGCCCGCGTAGTACGGGTCACCGCCGTTGAAGCCGTTCCAGCCGAGCCAGAGCAGGCCGGCGCCGGTCGCCACCATGAGCAGGTTGTTCGGAGCGTCGATCTCGCGGTCACGCGCGAGACGCGGTCCGATCACCGCCGCGGCCACGAACCCGGAAACGCCGGCGGCGAGATGGATGACGTAGCCGCCGCTGAAGTCCCACACGCCCTTCGCGGCCCAGTACCCGCCGCCCCAGATGAGGAAGGCGTTGACGACGTAGATGCAGGTCGTCCAGAGCGGGACGAAGATCAGCCAGGCCTTGAAGTTGACGCGGCCGAGCACCGATCCGAGCATCAGGATCGGTGTGATCGCCGCGAACACGAACTGGAAGTAGACGAGCGTCGAATTCGGGAAGTGCCACGGCGGCCCGGCGGTGATCGACGGGATCGCCGCCTGTCCCTGCTCCTTGACGTGATCGAGGACCGGTCCCGGCTGGCCGATGAAGCTGCCGAAGAAGTGCCCGAGGTCGGAGCCGCCGCCGCTCGACAGGCCGTGCCAGGGGTTGCCGAAGCCCATGTCGAACGCCCACAGGACCCAGACGACGAGGACGAGCGCGAAGGCGGCGAACGACAGCATCATGCTGTTCACCGACCAGCGCTTCTGCATCACGCCGCCGTAGAGGACGACAAGGCCCGGCACGCTCATCAAGCCGACGAACGTCGCCGCGGTCAGCTGCCAGGCGTTGTCGCCCGGATTCAGCCAGGAAGGGTATGGAGCCCACGCAGCCGCTAGCAACAGATCCACTCCTTTCGGACATCGGAAACACGAGGACGCGCCGCGCGCGCCCGCCGGGGCACCATCACCCCCGCGTCGCCGGCATCGGCGGCAATCCAAGAGGCGCCGACAAAGAAAAACGCCCCGGGCCCAAAGACCCAGAGGCGTCGTCGCCCCTCCGCTCCCGCCCTCGTCGGCGAAAGCCGCACGAACCTATCGGACCCGTCGGAAGTGAGTCAAACGGGAGCCCGCGGGCCGGAGCAGGCGGACGGCTCGTACAATCCCGTCGGTGCCAGTCGAAGGACAGTGGCGGCGTGCGAACACACCGCTGAGCCGGCGGGACAAGCGGCTGCTCGCCGCGGCCGCGGCAGTTGCCGTCGCGGTGGCCGCCGTGGGAGCCGTGTACGCCGCCCATCCGTCCGGCCGATCGGATGCCGGCTGCGTCGTCGTCAGCCTCCCCTCGACGATGGGCGGGGCCGAGGTCCGCAACTGCGGCGCCGCAGCACACACGTTCTGCCGCCTCCAGGGCAAGGTCGACGCGACGGTCGCC
>JBEKEH010000190.1:0-4164 GCA_050013935.1 Gaiellaceae bacterium
CCGGGCAGCCGTTTCAACCCCTCCGGCTCGCCACGTAGAGGCGGGCCGGAGGGGAAGCTCCGAGGACGACCCTCCCCTCCGGTTCAACCACACCCGAGACCGTGGCGACGGACGGGGTCTGAATCCGCCGCCGGACGAGCGCGGACCCGCCCGCCCGAGTATGAACCCTCGGTCCGTGAACGCCTAGACGACTTTCAACTCGTATCTCGATCAGTCGCGCGCGAGCTCCTGCAGGCGCCTGAGACGGCGGTACGCGGACGCCTTCGTCGTGGGCGGCCGGCAGCGGCGGGCGAGCTCGGCGATCGAAAGCGTCGGATGCCGCAGACGGAGCGCCGCCAGCTCGCGCAGGTCGTCCGGAAGGGCGTCGAGGTCGAGCTTGCGCACGGCTTCGAGCTGCGCATGCGCGGCGCGGCTCGTTCGGACGAGGTTCGCGTGATCGGCATTCGCGAGCCGGTTCGCGTCGGCCCGCGTCGCCGCGAGCACCGAGTGCTCCTCGAGCAGGAGCACGGTGTCGGTCGCGCCGGCGGCGACGAGCACGTCGGCGATCGCCTCGGTGCCCTTGACGTATGCGGCGGTGTGACGCGCGCGCTCGGCGACGTGGAGCTCGGCGCCCGTGCGGGCGGCGACGTCGGCGAGGAAGCGCGCACCTTCGATCTCGGCGGTGCGGATCTCGAGTTGCGGATCGCGCGGCCCGCTGATCGAGCCGGCTCCGAGCAGCGCCCCGCGCAGGTAGGCGCCCCGGCAGCAGCGGCGGGCCAGCACCCGCCGCGGCGGATGTTCGAGCGGGCGGTGCGAGGCGTCGAGCACGCCTGCGCGGTGGAGCGTCTCGTGTGCGATCGGCGATCCCTCGACGTGGAGCTGGTAGCGAGTCGCCCGGTCGAAGGCGCGCCGCTGGTAGGTGCGGATCTCCGACGCGACGTCGAAGGCGCGCAGCAGCGCGAACGCGCGCCGGGCAGCGGCGGAGCTTGCGAGGTCGAGGTGGACGGCGACGTTCCCGCGCCCGCGCAGGTGGACGCTGCCGGCGACGTGAAACAGCCCCGACAGCTCGGCGAGCCGGTCGCAGTCGGACCCGGGCGCGATCGCCGCGAGCTCGTCGCGCAGGTCAGCGGAGAGAGGCATGCTCGAGCTCCAGCAGGCGGCGCTTGTAGGCCACGCCGTAGGAGCCGTACGAGCCGAACCCGCCGGCGGCGACGACGCGGTGACAGGGGACGAAGAGGCCGAGCCGGTTGCGCGCACAGAAGCTGCCGGCCGCACGCGCCGCACCGGGCGCGCCGGCGAGCGCCGCCAGCTCGCCGTACGTCACGACCTCCCCGCGCGGAATCTCCCGCAGCGCGAGCGCGCAGCGCTCGAGGAACGGGGTCTCGTACTCGAGGTCGACCGGCACCTCGGCGAGCGAAACGACCTCCCCGGCGAAGTACGCCTGGAGAAGATGCACGATTCTCGTCGCAAAGTCTCCATCCCGTCGTGACCCTTTCCCGGCCATCATGGGTCCATTCCCCGGGTGGGTGGGGGATTGGGATGGAAAGGCTTCGCCGGCGTGGTCCGCGCCGCCGGCCCGCGGCCAGGGAAGCTCGTGCCAGACGACCCGGCCGTCCTCGAGCCACAGCTCCCCCATGCCCCAGCCCTCCGCCTCGTAGGCGACCTGCGTCACCGCCACGGTCTGAATCCTAAGAGGGTTTGGCGCCGAACCCTCCTACAATCGCCTCATGAGCACCCACGCGATCTTCCGTGCACCAGAGCCGGTCAACGAGCCCGTCAAGTCCTACGCCCCCGGCACGACCGAGCGCGAGGAGCTGCAGCGGCGCCTGCGCGAGCTGGAGTCGCGGCAGCTCGAGATCCCGCTCGTGATCGGCGGCGAGGAAGTTCGCACCGGCGACACCTTCGCCGCCGTGATGCCACACCGCCGCTCCCACGTGCTCGCCCAGGTGCACAAGGGCGGCGGCGGCGAGGTCGCGCGCGCGATCGGCGCCGCGGCGGAGGCCTGGAACGACTGGTCGCGGACGCCGTGGGAGGAGCGCGCCGCCGTCTTTCTCCGCGCGTCCGAGCTGCTCGCCGGGCCGTGGCGCTCGACCCTGAACGCGGCCACGATGCTCGGCCAGTCGAAGACGGCCCACCAGGCGGAGATCGACGCCGCCTGCGAGCTGATCGACTTCTGGCGCTTCAACGTCAAGTACATGACCCGGATCTACGAGGAGCAGCCCGCTTCCTCGCCGGGCGTCTGGAACCGGCTCGAATACCGGCCGCTCGAGGGCTTCGTCTTCGCCGTGACGCCGTTCAACTTCACGGCGATCGCGGGCAACCTGCCGAGCTCGGTCGCGCTCATGGGCAACACGGTCGTCTGGAAGCCCGCGTCGACCGCCGCCTACGCGGCGTGGTGGCTGATGAAGCTCTACGAGGAGGCGGGGCTGCCGCCCGGCGTGATCAACCTCGTCTACGGCTCCGGCTCCCAGGTCGGCGACCCGGCGCTCGCGAACCCCGACCTTGCCGGCATCCACTTCACCGGCTCCACCGACGTCTTCAACGGCATGTGGAAGACCGTGGCCGGCAACCTCGACACGTACCGCAACTATCCGCGCATCGTCGGCGAGACGGGTGGCAAGAACTTCATCGTCGCGCATCCCTCCGCCGACGTGGACGCGGTCGCGACGGCGATCGTGCGCGGCTCGTTCGAATACCAGGGCCAGAAGTGCTCGGCGGCATCGCGCGTCTTCGCGCCGTCGAACCTCTGGCCGGAGCTGCGCGAGCGGCTCGTCGAGGAGGTGCGCGGGCTGCGCATGGGCGACGTCTCCGACTTCTCGAACTTCCTCGGCGCGGTGATCGACGGCAGCTCGTTCGCGACGCAGAAGGCCGCGATCGACGAGGTGAACGCCTCCGGCGGGACGGCGTCGGTGCTCGTGGGTGGCGGCTACGACGACTCGGACGGCTGGTTCGTCGAGCCGACCGTGATCGAGACGACCGATCCCGGCTTCCGCACGATGAGGGAGGAACTGTTCGGACCGGTCGTGACCGTGTTCGTCTACGACGAGCGGCGCTACGACGACACGCTCGACCTGATCGACCGCGGTACGCCCTACGGGCTCACCGGCGCCGTGTTCGCACGGGAGCGGGCGGCGGTCGAGACGGCGCAGCAGAAGCTCCGCTACGCGGCCGGCAACTTCTACGTCAACGACAAGCCGACCGGTGCGGTCGTCGGCCAGCAGCCGTTCGGCGGCTCGCGTGCATCGGGCACGAACGACAAGGCCGGTTCGCTGTGGAACCTGATCCGCTGGGTCTCCCCGCGCACGATCAAGGAGACCTTCGTGCCTCCGACGGACTACCGCTACCCGTTCCTGGCGCCGGACGGAGACGCCGGCCAGAAGCCCTTCGAAGAGGTCGACCTCTAAGCGCCGAGCTCGGCCGGGTCCTCGCCGACCGGGGCCACGAGCTCCTCGAAGGCGGCCCAGCGGGCGGCGTACTCCTCGACCTCGGTGATCGTACGGACGAACAACTCCTCGTACCAGGCATGGTCGCGGAGGTCCTCCGAGATCAGATGCAGCGACATACCGGGAGGCTAGAGGAGAGTTGTTGGCGATCGTTGAGGGCGGTGTAAGGATGCGCGCCGCCGGCGCTCGAAGAGTACGAGCAGCGCGGACGACCCAGGCGCGCGCGTAGCCCGCCCACGAGAGTACGGCCAGCCCACCGCTGAGCGCAGCCGCGCCGAGATGCGTCACGAGCAGCAGCGGCTATCCGCGGCCCGCCTTGTGCAGCTGTGCGTAGATCTGGCGCGCCGTCTTCGCGGGCACGCCGGGCACACCCTCCAGCTCGTCCTGGCCGGCGGCCAGCATCTCCTCGACCGAGCCGAAGTGCTGGAGCAGCGCGCGCCGCCGTGCCGGCCCGACGCCGGCCAGCTCGTCGAAGATCGAGGCGAAGCCGCGCGACTCGCGCCGCTGGCGGTGGAAGCCGAGCGCGAACCGGTGTGCTTCGTCGCGGATCCGCTGGAGGAGCTGCAGCCCGGGGTTGTGGCGCGAGAGGACGATCGGGTCCGGACAGCCGGGGACGAACACCTCCTCGATCCGCTTGGCGAGCGCGATCACCGCCACGCGCGGCAGGTCGTAGGCCTGCATCGCCTCGAGCGCCGCCGTGAGCTGGCCCTTGCCCCCGTCGATCACGACGAGGTTCGGCATC
>JBEKEH010000191.1:0-4159 GCA_050013935.1 Gaiellaceae bacterium
CCACCCGCGACGAACCCCGCCCCTGCTACGGCACCGCCTCCGGCTCCCGCTCCGGCGCCGCCTCCCGCCGCGCCTGCGCCGACGCCGGCGCCGCCGGTTGTCGTCTCCGGGGGCTCGTGACCGCGACATCGTCGTTCCCGGCGCTGGGCACGACCGCGTTTGTCGCCGTAACCGAGCCGGCGAGGCTCGGCCGGGCGCGCGCCGCCGTTGAGGCCGAGCTGGCGAGGGTTGATCTCGCGTGCAGCCGGTTCCGCCCCGACAGCGAGCTCTCGCGCGCGCACACCGCGGGCGGCGCGGTGCGCGTCGGCCCACTGCTACTCGAGGCGCTGCGCATCGCGCTCGACGCCGCGGCCGCGACCGACGGCCTCGTCGACCCGACGGTGGGCCGTACGCTCCGGCTCGCCGGTTACGACCGGACGTTCCGGCTCGTTGCCGCTCGCGACGGCGACTCCTTCGAGGCGCGATTCGAGCGGGTGGCAGGCTGGCGCGCCGTCGAGCTCGATCCGGAGAGCTCGATGCTGCGGCTGCCCCCCGGCGTTGAGCTCGACCTCGGCGCTACCGCGAAGGGGCTCGCAGCCGACCGCGCCGCGTGCGCCGCGGAGGCGGCGGCGGGGTGCGGTGTGCTCGTCTCGCTGGGCGGCGACGTCTCGATCGCCGGAGATCCGCCCGCGGAGGGCTGGCCGGTGCTCGTCGCCGACGATCACGCGGCGCCGCTCGACGGCGGAGGCCCCACCGTCGCCCTCACGGGCGGGGGCCTCGCGACCTCAAGCACGACAGTACGCCGCTGGCGCGCGGGGGATGCGGAGCTCCACCACGTGATCGACCCCCGTACGGGGTGCCCGGCCGTGACGCCGTGGCGGACGGTGACGGTCGCGGCGGCCACGTGCGTCGACGCGAACACGGCGAGCACGGCGGCGCTCGTGCTCGGCGAAGACGGTCCCTCCTGGCTGGAGGAGCGGCGCCTGCCGGCGAGGCTCGTCGCGTGCGACGGCGCCCGCACGTGCGTCGCCGGCTGGCCCAGGGAGGCGGCATGACCGGCGGCGTGCTCGCCGTCTCCTCACCGAGCGCGTTCTGGTTCCTGACGCGCGGCACGGGAATCGTCGCGCTCCTGCTCCTCACCGCCGTCGTGCTGCTCGGCGTCTCCGGAGCGACCCGCTGGCGCAGCGAACGGCTGCCGCGCTTCGTTGTCGCGGGGCTGCACCGCAACCTGACGCTCCTCTCGCTCGCCTTCATCGTTGCGCACGTGCTCACGACGGTCGCCGACGGCTTCGCGCCGATCGGGCTGAAGGACGCCGTCGTCCCCTTCACCTCGCCGTACCGGCCGCTCTGGCTCGGCCTCGGCGCGGTCGCCTTCGATCTCCTGCTCGCGCTGACCGCGACGAGCCTGCTGCGGGCCCGCATCGGCCTGCGCACGTGGCGCGCGGTGCACTGGCTCGCCTACGCGGCGTGGCCGGTCGCGCTCGTGCACAGCCTCGGCAGCGGCAGCGACGCGCGCGTCGGCTGGTTCGAGCTGCTCGGTGCGGCCTGCACTGTCATGGTCGCGGCCGCCGTCCTGCGCCGGCTCGCCGTGGACGGCGCCTGGACGGTCGGGCGGGTGACCGTCGCCGCTGCGGCCGTGTTGGTGGCATTCGGGATCGCCGTCTGGTACCGGACCGGGCCGGGGCAGGTGGGCTGGGCAAACCGTGCCGGCACTCCCTCGAGCCTGCTGGGCGCGCAGGCGGTGTCCCTGCCCAGGCCTCCGTTCGCAGCGCCCGTGCGCGGCACGATCGTGCAGTCGCAGGCCGACGGCTCCGGCGACGTCACCGTTGGGATCGACCTCGTCTCTGGGGTCGGCACGGCGCGCGTCTGGCTGCGCGGCCCGGGCCTCGCCGGCGGCGGCGTCCGCATCCAGGAGAGCCGCGTCGCCTTCGGGCCCCGGGCGGCGCCGAACGCCTACGTCGGGCAGCTCTCCGCGCTCGACGGGAGCCGGCTGACGGCCGTCCTCAGCAGCGCCACCGGCGCCACGCTCGACCTTGCGCTGGTGCTGTCGATCGACCGGGCGCACGGCATCGTGACCGGATCCCTGCGCGCGGTTGCGGGCGAGAGCGTGAGCGCGCTCGGCGCGGGAACCGGCGGATGAGCGCCGCGCACGACGAGCGCCGTGCCCACGCCATCGCGCCGGTGGGCCTGCCGCGCCTGCTCGCCGGGGTGCGCACCGACGGCCGCCCCGTTACCCTTGAGGCGCATCTGCGCCGCTACGGGCCACTGCCCGAGTTGCGCGGCCGGCAGAGCCGCGGCGCGTTTCTCGGCGCGGTCGCCGCGAGCGGCCTCCAGGGCCGGGGCGGAGCGGGGTTCCCGACGGCCCGCAAGCTCGAGGCGGTCGACTCCCAGCACGGAACGCCGGTCGTCGTCGTCAACGGCGTCGAGGGCGAGCCCCCCAGTGGCAAGGACAAGGTGCTGCTCGCATACCTCCCGCACCTCGTGCTCGACGGCGCGGCGCTCGCGGCGGCAGCGCTCGGCGCCCGCGAGGCGATCGTTGCCGTCGGGCATGCGGCGCACGCCGCGGTCACGCACGCGGTCGCCGAGCGTCGTCGCGCACCCGTGGCGCACGGAGTCACGCTGCGCGTCGTCCGTGCACCGGAGCGTTTCGTTGCCGGTGAGGAGACCGCGCTCATCGGTTTCCTCAACGGCGGGCCTGCGAAGCCCACGTTCACGCCGCCGCGCCCGTACGAACGTGGAGTCGGAGGCGCGCCGACGCTCGTGCAGAACCCCGAGACGCTCGCGGACCTCGCGCTCATCGCGCGCTTCGGCCCGAGCTGGTTCCGCGCGATCGGCACGCGTGACGAGCCCGGCTCCGTGCTCATCACGCTCTCGGGAGCGGTGCGCGATCCCGGTGTCCACGAGGTGGCCATCGGAACGCCGCTGCACGAGGTGGTTGCGCAGGCCGGCGGCGCGACCGCGGAGCTGAGCGCCTTCCTCGTCGGCGGCTACTTCGGCTCCTGGCTGCCGGCCGCGGACGCGCTCGCCGCGCCGCTCTCGAATGCGGGCCTCGCGCCGCTCGGCGGCTCGCTCGGCGCGCGCGCGATCGTCGCGCTGCCCGCAGCCTCGTGCGGAGTGCTCGAGACCGCCCGCATCACGCGCTATCTCGCCGCGGAGAGTGCCGGCCAGTGTGGCCCGTGCGTGCACGGGCTCGCCGCGATTGCCGAGGACATGCTGCAGATCGCGCGCCGAAACGATGTCGCAGGGGCACGGCGCGCGATCGAGCGCCGCTTGCCGCAGCTCGAGGGTCGCGGCGCGTGCCGCCATCCCGACGGAACCGTTCGCTTCGTCGTGAGCGCGCTGCGCGTGTTCGCGCGGGAGGTCGAGCTCCACGTCGTCTACGGGCGGTGCACCGGACACGCCAAGCAGCCCGTCCTGCCGTTGCCCGCCCGGCGCCCCGAGGCGCTCCGGTGAGCGACGTGTTGCGGGTGAATCCGATCGCCTGCGACGGGCACGGCCTCTGCGCTGAGGTCGTGCCGGAGCTGATCGAGCTCGACGAGTGGGGCTACCCGATCGTCTCCGGGAAGCCCGTGCCGGCCCGCCTCGAAAAGCACGCGAAACGCGCCGTCGCCGCCTGCCCCGCGCTCGCGCTGCGGCTCGTGAAAGCCGGCCGGCCCGGCGCTCCCTCGCCGGGCACGAGGTAGAAGGCGCCAGCGGTCCAGACGGGCAGCTCCCCGACTGTGACCTGCATGCAGCCATACCTCGGCGCGCCGTTCTCGTCCGCCGGAGTCCGCCCGGCCCGCCTGAGCAAATGGCGACTCCGCCTGACGCCTAGCGTCAAACGCAAGCCTCGTCCAGAAACGCTGGCAGCAATCCGCGCTTGCACTGGGCGTCGCTCCACTCGGCGGCGCTCGTGTCGGCGGTGGGCACAACGCATCCGCCTGCGCGAGCGTGCTCTCGCCTGACCCGGTTTCGACCACGAGCCGCGCGATTCTCTTCATCGGATCCTGTTCTCGCCGCGCCTACTTCTAGTTATACGCGCGCGAGAGCGGAGCCCGAAGTGATCTCGTGGAGGGCGTGAGACTGGTCCGGAGTAAGTGCGCACGCTTGCGAGTTCAGGGCCTGAGGCGATCACATGGTGTCCGAGGTGTCGCTCGGTGCGTCGTGCCCGATGACGGTGCACGCGACGTCGCGCCAGGGC
>JBEKEH010000192.1:0-3996 GCA_050013935.1 Gaiellaceae bacterium
CGCGGCGTTGATGCCTCCGTCTACGAGGAAGGTGCTCGCCGTGATGAAAGAAGCGTCATCGGACGCGAGGAAGCAGGCCGCCGCCGCTATCTCTTCGGGCTCGGCAAAACGGCCCATCGGTATGTGCACGAGCCGCCGCGCCGCGCGCTCGGCGTCCTTGGCGAACAGCTCTTGGAGCAGCGGCGTGTTCACCGGTCCTGGGCACAGGGCGTTGATACGGATCGACTGCCGGGCGAACTGCACGCCGAGCTCGCGCGACAGCGAGAGCACGCCGCCTTTCGATGCGGTGTAGGAGATCTGGGATGTCGCTGCGCCCATGAGGGCGACGAACGAAGCGGTGTTGATGATGCTCCCGCCGCCGTGCTCGAGGAGTATCGGGATCGCCGCCTTGCAGCACAGGTAGACGCTGGTCAGGTTCACGTCTTGCACGCGGCGCCAGGCGTCGAGCTCGGTCTCGAGGATCGAGTCGTCGTCAGGAGGTGAGATCCCGGCGTTGTTGAAGCAGATATCGAGCGTGCCGAACCGGTCGAGTGCGGCCGCGTACATCGAAGCGACGCTGCCGGGGTCGGTCACGTCCGCGTGGACGTACATCCCACCGATCTCCTCCGCGACGGCGTTGCCCGGATCGTCGGCGAGGTCCGCCACTACGACCTGTGCTCCTTCTTGAGCGAACCTGACGGCACTCGCCCGGCCGATGCCGCTCGCTGCACCCGTTATGACGGCTACCTTGCCTTCGAGCCTTCCCGACATGGTCTTTCCCCGATCGTAAGTGGTTTGGAGGGGCCGGAGCTCGGACGATCAGCTTCCGGTCGCGATGAACACGTTCTTCAGCTCGGTGAACGCCTCGAGGGCATCGGGCCCGAGCTCGCGCCCGATGCCGGAGCGCTTGAAGCCGCCGAACGGTGTCCAGTATCGGACAGAAGAGTTCGAGTTCACCGAGATCGTGCCGGTCTCGACCGCCCGCGCGACCCGGAAGGCGCGCCCGAGGTCACGGGTCCAGATCGAGCCCGAGAGCCCGTATGGCGTGTCGTTCGCGATGCGGACCGCATCCGCCTCGTCTTCGAACCGGAGCACAGCGACAACTGGGCCGAAGATCTCCTCTCGGACCGCCGGCGAGTCCGGCGGAACCGGGGCCAAGACAGTGGGCGGATACCAGAAGCCGGCGCCCTCGGGGGCGCTTCCCCGGAAGGCGACAGGGGCGTTGTCGGGCACGAAGCAAGAAACGGCCGACCGTTGCTCGGCACTGATGAGCGGCCCCATCTCGCTTCGTTCATCGGAGGGGTCGATGACACGCACCGCTTTGACCGCCGCCTCGAAGTGCTCCATGAAGCGCTCGTACGCGCTTGCCTCCACGAGGATGCGTGAGCGCGCGCAACAGTCCTGGCCCGCGTTGTCGAACACCGCGTAGGGCGCCGCTGCCGCCGCGGCTTCGATGTCAGAGTCGGCGAAGATGATGTTCGCACTCTTGCCACCGAGCTCGAGGGTCAATCGTTTCACCTGCTCGGCGCATCCGGCCATGATCCTTCGGCCGACCTCGGTCGAGCCGGTGAAGCAGATCTTGCCTACAGAAGGATGGGTGACGAAGCGCCAACCCACGACTGAGCCGCGGCCCGGCAACACCTGGAACACGTGCTCCGGGATTCCGGCTTCGAGAGCCAGCTCGCCGATGCGCATCGCCGTGAGCGGAGTCAGGTCGGCCGGCTTCAGGACAACCGTATTGCCTGCCGCAAGCGCCGGGCCGAAGCCCCAGGAGGCGATCGGCATCGGGAAATTCCAGGGCACGATTATCCCGACGACCCCGATCGGTTCACGGAAGGTGACATCCACGCCACCGGGCACGGGGATCTGGCGCCCGAACAGCCGCTCGGGTGCTCCTGCGTAGTACGCGAGCACGTCGCGGACGTTGCCCGCCTCCCAGCGGGCGTTCGAGATCGTGTGACCCGAGTTCGCGACCTCGAGCCGTGCCAGGTCCTCGTTGGCCCCGTCCACTGCCTCGGCAAAACGCCGGAGCAACCGGGCGCGATCGCCCGGCGAGACGGCCCGCCAGGCCGGGAGCACGGCCGCAGAGCGGGCGATCGCCTCGTCGGCGGCCTCCGCGCCGGTCTGGCTTATCGTGGCGATCGTCTCCTCGGTGGCCGGGTTGACAACTGCACTTTCGGTGGTCACAGGCGTTCGAACCCCCTGTAGCGTTCCCAGTCGGTGACGGCTGAGTCGAACGCGTCGAGCTCGACTCGCGCCATGTTCGTGTAGTGGTCGACAACCTCGGCACCGAAGGCCTCGTGGGCGATCGGACTCGTGGCGAACAGATCGGCTGCTTCTCGGAGCGTGGTCGCCAGCCGCGGCTTGTCCGAGTCGTAGGCGTTGCCTACGAGCTCGGGCTCGAGCTCCAGGCCCTTCTCGACCCCGTACAGGCCGCCGGCGACAATCGCAGCCAGTGCCAGGTAGGGGTTCACGTCCCCACCGGGCACTCGGCACTCGACGCGCAGTGAGGACGGCTCATGGCCGACGACGCGAAGCGCGCAGGACCGGTTGTCACGGCCCCAGGCTACTGCGGTCGGCGCAAACAGCCCGGGGGCAAAGCGCTTGTAGCTGTTGACGTTCGGCGCGACCAACAGGGTCAGCTCGCGCAGCGAGGCGAGCAGCCCCGCGATGAACTGCTCGAATACCTTCGAGAACCCGTGGCCCTTGTCACCGGAGAACACGGGTTGATCAGAGTCGTCCCGCAGCGAGATGTGGATGTGACACGAGCTGCCCTCACGGGCGTCGTACTTTGCCATGAAGGTGAGACTGCAGCCCTCCTGGGCCGCGATCTCCTTGGCTCCGGTCTTGAACAGTGAGTGCTCGTCGGCCTTGGTGACGAGACCGGTGTAGCGGAAGGCGATCTCATGCTGGCCGAGGTTGCATTCTCCCTTTGCCGACTCGACCCACATGCCGGCCCCGCCCATCTCGTTGCGGATCCGTCGCAAGAGAGGCTCCACCCGGCCCGTGCCGAGGAGCGAGTAGTCGACGTTGTACAGGTTCGCCGGGGTGAGGTTCCGGTATCCGGTTTGCCAGGCATGTTCGAAAGTGTCGTTGAAGACGATGAACTCGAGCTCGGTGGCTGCCAGAGCGTGCCAGCCGTGCGCCGCCAGGCGCTCGGACTGGTGCTGGAGGACCTGGCGCGGTGACGCGACGACTGGGGTCCGGTCAGCCCACTCCGCGTCAGCCACGCAAAAGGCAGTGCCGGGATGCCATGGGAGCAGCCGTATTGTCGACAGATCGGGCGCCATGACGAAGTCGCCGTATCCAAGCTCCCACGAGGCCATTGCATAGCCGGGGACCGTGTTCATATCGACATCGACTGCGAGCAGGTAGCTGCACCCCTCGGTTCCGCGGGTCACCACTTCCTCTAAGAAGTGGGCAGCAGCAAACCGCTTTCCCTGCAGTCGTCCCTGCATGTCGGTGATCCCTACCACCACCGTGTCGATGTCATGCGAAGCGACAAGTGTCGCCAGCCGGTCGAGCGTAAGGCCTGGCGGAGCATCGCTCAATCGATTCCCTCCCATTTGTGAACGCCGTTCGTGAGGTTGGCGCACTTGAACGTGTCGCCGTTGACCGAGCCGACGGTTGGAAACGTGTACAACAGACAAGGGGCGCCAAGGATGAAGGCGAACATGACCTAGAACCATATGCCGCTCACTGGTGTCCTCGCACACAGGTTGAAGTGGCGGCTCGGCGGACGGCCTGGCTCTCGGCAGATGGCGACTGTCCCATGAGCACCAGGGCGAGCTCCTGGGTGGCGGAGCCGACTGCGGGCTGTCGGTCTCAGGGGATGATGTTGACCAGCCGCGGTGGTCTTGCGATGACTCGTGCCGGCGAGGCGCCGCCCAGGGCCTCCTGGACTCTCGGTGACGCCAGGGCAATCTCGGTCGCGGCTCTCTCTGAGATGTCGCGCTCGACCTCGATCCGGTCCTTCACCTTGCCGCTTACCTGCACGACCATCGTCATCTTCTGCTC
>JBEKEH010000193.1:0-3933 GCA_050013935.1 Gaiellaceae bacterium
TAGTCGACGCCCTGCGGCGGCGCGCCGCCCGCGTAGACGCGCACACCGGCGGGGAACCGCGCGCGGGGAACGAGTGTGCCGCGCAGCCGGCGCACGAACGCCTGCGACGCCTCGTCCCCGTACTCGTGGCGGCCGGCGACGATCACCCGCGCGTAGCGGCCGCTCGGGTCGACGTACGGCGCGCCGGGGCCGGTGGCGGTGACGTATGCCTCCGGGTCGTGGAAGATCAGGTCGGAGAGTCGCTGGACCGCGGCGTGCACCGGCTTCGTCCGCACGCGGCCCGGCGCGCCCGCGTCGACGACGACCTCGGTCGGCGTCAGCGCGCCGGCGCCGACGTTGTCGCGCAGCAGCGTCAGCCCCCGCACCGACTCCGGGTGGCCGGGCAACGCCGAGATCGAGCCCGGTGTGACCTGGAGGGCGAACGCGGGCACTGCGGCGGCGACGAGGAGTGCTGCACCGCCCGCGAGGAAGGCGACGGGGCGGCGCATGATCGCGCGGGCGAGCCGCGCCCAGAAGCCGCTGTCGACGTCGATCGTGCCGGGCAGGACGGGCAAGCGGAGGCCGAAGCGCGAGCGTAGGAAGGCGGCGACGGGCACGCGGTGCGCCCCGCGCCGGCCGAATACCGAGAGCAGCGCCGGCTGGAGCGTCGCCGCCGCGACGAGCGAGGCGAGCGGGACGAGGAAGCCGCCGACGCCGAGCGAGCGCATGAAGGGGACGGGCACGAACAGCAGCAGCGCGAGCCCGATCGCGACCGTCGCGCCGGAAACCATAACCGCGCGCCCGGCTGTCGCCATCGTGCGCACGACAGCGTCGTCGGTCGACACTTCCTTGTGCATGAGTTCTTCGCGGAAGCGGTAGACGACGAGCAGCGAGTAGTCGACGGCGAGTCCGAGCCCGATCAGCTCGACGAGGTTCGTCACGTAGCTGACCATCGTGAACGCGTGGGCCGCCGCGTAGACCGCCGCAAGCGTGCCCGTGATCGTGCAGGCGGCGAACACGAACGGGATCAGCACGACCAGCGAAAGGCCGAACACCGCCACGAGCACGGCGAGCGCGATCGGCAGCGCGATCGCCTCGCCGCGGCGCAGGTCGGAGGAGAGGATCGGCTCGAGATCGTGCTGGATCGCGGGCTGACCGGTGACGAGCGCGACGGGCGAGCCGCGCAGCGCGTGCCGGAGGGCGATCGTGTAGCCCTTCGCGTGCTGGAGGTCGAGCGTCGTGTCGACGTCGCCGTAGAGCACGCCTCCGCCGGCCTGGAGCTTCGTCGCGTGGCCGGTGGGCACCGTGCGCGCGGCCGCGGCGAGACGCCGCTCGAGCCGGGCGCGCAGCGCGCGGTCGGAGGGGCGGCGCACGCGGAAGATGACCGTGAAGACGCCGTCCGGCCGCTCGCCGAAGTCGCGGGCGAGGATCACGCGTGCCCGGTCGCTGTCGGTGCCGGGGACGCTGAACGTGTTCGAGAGCAGCGGCGTCAGGCGGAGCGAGGCGACGATCCCGACCGCGAGCACGACGAGCCAGCAGAGGAGCACGGGCACGCGGAAGCGGAGGACGGCGCGGGTCCAGCGCTCGGGCACGAAGAGAGAGACTAGCCCGCAGGCCGGATCCGTAGTTTCGCGGTTCCCGGTTGGGCCGCCGGGCGGCGAAGATTGCGCCATGCGCCGGGTGCTGATCGGGCTTGCTGCGGTCTTCGTAGCCGTCGCCGTGGCAACGGGCGGCGCAGCCGCCGCGTCGGCGACGGTGCGGCTCACGATCGTGCACGTCGTCCAGGGCTGCCACGTCTGGGGCGACGTGAACGGGCAGCCGCTCGGCCCGTCGCGGACGCTGAAGGTGAAGCGCGGCACGAAGCTCGCGATCCGGATCAACTGCCCGATGTCGTTCGACTTCATGCAGCTCGCCGGCCCCAAGCTCCCCCTCGGCGACCCGCTCACCCACGCCGGCACGGTGCGCACGCTCGTGTTCGCCAAGCGCGGCGTCTACAAGCTTCGGGCGACGAACGTCGAGAGCTCCGAGCAGATGGGCATGGCGACGCTCGGCCCGGACAACACGCTTCTGCTCACCGTGCAGGTGTCGTAGGAGGGCCAAGCCCTCCTGGGCTACTCTTCTCCGCCGTGCCGTTCGACGTCCGTCCCTGCCGCGACCGCGAGGAGTTCGACCGAGCGCTCTATGCGATCGGCCAAAACTTCTTCGGCCCGCCGACCGAGGAGCAGCTCGACCGCTTCCTGCGCGTGCTCGAGCTCGAGCGGATGCACGCCGCGTTCGAGGCGGGGGAGATCGTCGGCGGCGCCGGCGCGTTCACGTTCGACCTCTCGGTGCCCGGTGGGTCGCTGCCGTGCGCGGGGGTGACGGTTGTCGGCACGTATCCGACGCACCGCCGCCGTGGCGTGCAGCGCTCGCTGATGCGCGCGCAGCTCGACGACGTGCATGAGCGCGGCGAGCCGATCGCGGCGCTCTGGGCCTCCGAGGAGCCGATCTACGGCCGCTACGGCTACGGGCTCGCGTCGTGGGGCGGCGAGGTGTCGATCTCGCGCGAGGCGAACGCGTTCGCGCGGCCGCTCGAGCGGCGCGGGCAGGCGCGCTTCGTCTCGCAAGAGGAGGCGAAGAAGCTGTTCCCGCCGGTCTGGGAGGCGCTGCGCGCCGAGCGGCCGGGCGTGTTCAGCCGCGTGGAGGCGTGGTGGGAGACGCGGCGGCTGCGCATCCCGGACGAGGAGGCGGCACACCCGAGGCGGTTCGTGGCGCTGGAGCTCGACGGCGTCACCCAGGCGTACGCGATCTACCGCACGAAACCGGGCTTCGAGGGCGGCGTCTCGACGGCCAAGATCGAGGTGGTCGAGGCGCTCGGCATGAACCCCCAGGCGACGGCGGAGATCTGGCGCTTCCTGCTCGACATCGACTGGATCGAGACGGTGAGCGCGTCGCTGCTGCCGCCCGACCATCCGCTGTTCCTCCTGCTCCTTGGTCGTCGGCGGGCCGGCGGGCTGGCCAGTGCGTTCAGGCCGCGGGTGATCGGGCGGCGGGGGCCAGCGGGCCTGTTACGGCCAGCCACGCTATTCAACCGCTTCACGCCGGTGAACCGGTAACCCGGCCGGCGGAACTGGCCGGTCAGAGCCGGCCCGCGGCTGGCGGCGAGGCCGCAGGTGCGAGAGGATCTCTACCCGTGAACCCCATCGAGCACGCCAGCGAACCGGCCGGGCCCGGCCAGCCCGCGGACCTCACGGCCGGCCTCGACGAGTCGGTCCTGCCCGCCGATCCGCTGGTCCTGTTCGACCGGTGGATGGCCGACGTGCTGGCGGCTGAGCTGCCCGAGCCCACCGCCATGGTCCTCGCCACGGCATCGGCCGCCGGGCCCATGGCCAGGTTGGTGCTGCTGAAGAGCCATGGCGCCGACGGCTTCACCTTCTATACGAACAAGACCTCCCGCAAGGCGGCCGACCTGGCTGAGATGCCCCGAGCCTGCCTGCTGTTTCCCTGGCACGCCCTGCAGCGCCAGGTCATCATCGAGGGCCCGGTCACCGTGCTGTCCACGCCCGAGAGCGAGCCCTATTTCCATTCCCGCCCGCGCGGCTCCCAGCTGGGCGCCTGGGCCAGCAGGCAGTCCACCGTGCTGGGCTCGCGGGCCGAGCTCGAGGACCGGTACGAGGAGCTGAGCCGGCGCTGGCCGGAGGGGTCTGAGGTGCCGATGCCGGATTTCTGGGGCGGCTACCGGGTGCGGCCCGACACCATGGAGTTCTGGCATGGCCGGGTCAGCCGGCTGCACGACCGGTTCCGGTACCGGCGCCCCGACGGCGCCTGGATGATCGAGAGGCTCGCGCCCTAGGGCTTCCCGCAGCCCCGCGCCCATATCCACGCTGAGCCGCCCGGCCTGCCCTTCCGTTGCCGCCAGTCCGACCTGGCGCCGCTGCGGCATAGCATCAATCCTGGAAGGAGCGGCTGTGACAG
>JBEKEH010000194.1:0-3874 GCA_050013935.1 Gaiellaceae bacterium
TGCCGAAACGCTCGGACGTCCGCGCCGGGCGCCGCCGCCGGCCTCCTGGCGTCCTGGCGTGAACGTGGATGGCGTATTCCCCCTTGCGGAGCATCCTGAAGGTCAATGATCAGGGCTCGAGACGGGGCGATCTGGTTCGGGCGTGATCGCCGGCGGCGTAGTGGTGGTAGGTCACTCCTGCTTTGACGGCGAGGGCCGCGGCTTTGTCAACGCTGTAGCCGAGCATTCCGGCAACGACACTCGGGGGTGCCTGTGCGACCAGGTCGCGCAGCGCACGGGAGCGGCCGGGCAGGTTCGGGATCCCATGGCGGTGAAGCCGCGTCCGGATCGAGGTGGGGTGTAACGGCTGCCCGGCGGATCGCCCAGGAAACAGCCAGGTGCTGTTGGGGTTGGCCGCGGTGGTGAGGTTCGGCCGGCTTGCCAGGTAGTCCTTGATGATCGCGGCGAATGGCGCCGGAACCGGGGCTGGTGGGTCACCGAGGCGGACCAGCATCTCACCGTGTTCGTCGAGGGTGATGTCGTCAACGCTGAGGCGGGTGATCCGGGAGAGCGGCTGCGCATAGAGCAGGATGAGCATCGCGATCACGCGTTCGGTCAGGTTCATGTCGTCGCCGACGTGGATGCGGCGCAGCAGTTCGGCACGCTCGCGCAAGCTGATCAGTTTCGGGACCTCCCGGCGGAGCGGCGGCAGCGAGAGACGCGGCATGCGCCGCGTGCGGATGGCCCAGGTGAGAAAGGGCCACAAGGCCTTCTTGGCGGAGTCGGAAGCGGTGGCGAGCCACCGGTCGAGGTCCGCCTGGCGGCAACCGGCCAGGTCGAAACCGTGGCTCGCGAGCTCGTCGAGAAACGCCGTAGCGGCTCGCAGCCCATAGCGCGCGGCTTGCTCACGATAAGGGCCGAGCGAACCGTCCTCGGCGATCTTGCGCAGCCGACGCAGGACGGACCAGGTGGCATAGGTCTGCAATATCTTGTGCTGTGCAGGGTCGCTCAACTGCTCCAGCCACCTGGCGAGCCACTGCTCGAACAGCACCAACTGTCGGTCAGCCGGCGGCAGCACTCCTGCGGCAATGAGCAGATCCCGGACATGCGCCACCGACTTCGGTGGGGACAAGCTGGACAGGCCGTCGTGGGTGAGCGGGACCTCGCCATGGGCGAGGGCGTGAAGGATGGGTGGCACGTGCGGTTTGGAGAGCCACAAGATGCCGACTCTTGGCCGGTCCATCGCCACGATCCGGTCGAAGAAGGCCACCAGCTCGGGACGGACCCGCCCGGTGCCGTCGTCGAGTTGGACGGTGAGCCGGTCGGAGAGAACGCAGCGGCCGCAGACCCCGCGGTAGTGGTTCCAGCCCTCGTTCCCGCAGCGGGTGCAGGTGAAGTCGCCGAGGCCGCCGGCGCAATCGGTGCAGAAGCGTTCGCCGTCTTCGCCGATGCCCGGCAACAGCCGGTGCACCTTGCAGGCGGCGCAGGTCCCGTAGACCTCGCAGGCATTGGCGTAACAGCCCGAGCAGATCCGGCCCTCCGGCCACTTGCGGGACGCGACGAACACGCGCCCCCGGGGATCGTCCTTGTCCGCGGGACGGCTCCTGATGAGCCGCAGCGGCCGGTGGCAGCGGGCGCACTCCATGGGCGCAGCTGCGCTTCGACCGTCCTCGCCCGGGCTGTCCTTTCGCGCTTTCCGGCTCACTCCTCCGGCGCGACGATCCGGGCGCGCACCGGGCGCAGGTTGCCCGCGCTCTTCGGCCTCCCCGGAGCTGTGGCGCCCTCGGCGACGACACCGCGGACACCGATGTTGGTCGCCTCGGTGGGGATCAGCTCGGCCGCGTCGACGCCGAAGATGTCGCATAACGCAGCGAGGATCGGTAGCGACAGCCGTTCGGGGGTAGCGGTCACGAGCCGGTGGACCTGGGAGGCGGACAAGATGATGCCGCGCTCGCCAAGAAGCGGCACGAGCTCGGTGGTGGCGTACATCTTGTGCTCGGCCATCACCTCCCGCAGCCGCCAGGTATAGGACACCTTCCGCTTCTGGCGGACCAACGGGCGGGCACTTCGTCGGCTCATGTCGCACCTCCGAGCAACGACGCGGAATCCTCGGGAACGAGGGCGTGATCAACCATGTTGTCGAGGACCCGCCGCAAGGTGCGCGTGCGGAAATCGGACGACACGCACGTGTAGATCGAAGTCGTCGAGGCGTGTTCGTGGCCGACCTGTTCCTGGACGAAACGGGGATCCCAGCCGTCCTCGATGAGGTGGGTGACATAGGAGCGGCGCAGCGAGTGGAAGTCGAGCCCGGGCCCCATTCCGAGGGCGTCGCGGTAGGCGGCGAGGCGGTGGTTGATCACCTCGAGCCCGACGCGCCGGGAGCGCTCGGAGGGCCAAGCGGCACCATGGTCTTCTGCACCAAACAGCGGCCGGATCTCGTTGAAGTACTGCTCGAGGACCTCGACGCTCCACGACCACACCGTGAGCACGCTCCGGTGCTTGGGTGGCGAGGAGCGTTGCGCCTTGCCGTATCGGACATAGACGACTCCGTACTCGCCGAACTCCGCGCCATCGGGGTTGGGACCGAAATCGGCGACGTCGAGCATCCGGATCTCGTTGCGCCGCAACCCGAACGCGTAGGCGACCTTCAGCATGGTCGCGTCCCGGAGCGCCGCGACGAAGCCTTTGCGACCGAGGCGCCGCTTCTCCGCGACTTGGTCGTCGGCGTAGTCGAACAGCTCCTGCAACTCCTCTCTCGTGAAGGCACGCTTGGATGGCTCGGACTCGATGTCCGCGACATGGGCCGCTGCGTTGACCTCGTTGATCACCTGGACCGGGTGCGTGCCGAAGCGCATCTCGCACTCGGTTGTCCAGCCGTAGGCGGGGTTGGCGAGATAGCTGCAAAAGCCGCGGAGGGCGACCTGGTAGCCACGCACCGTCGATCGGCTGCAGTGGCGGATCGCACGCAGGTCGGCGAAGTACTCGTCGGCCAGCTGTGGCGACCACTCCCAGGGGAAGGCACCGGCGTGGTCGCTGAACGCCTGCACCTGCCTCACCCGGTTGTCGATCGTGGCCGGAGCGAGGTTCCGCGCCAGCATCTGGTTGCTCCATCCCTCGAGCATCGCCTCGAAGACCTGCGGTTCCGGATGCAAGAGCGGCACACCCTCGACCAGCACCAGACCAGCAACAACCTGTGGCGAAGCACCGTCATGACCCCTCAAAACCGGCTCCTCATTACTCGCATCGATTGCGAGACTATCGCATCAGATGCGAGTCATCGGGAAACCTGCAGGTCCTCGTGCCGAGGACGAACGATCCCTACGCGGGACTTCCCGATCCGATAGCTTGGCCGTCGACGGCCGCGGTCCTGACGTGCACAGATACCAGTTTTGGGGCAGAACAACTGCCGTGTCGTAATCCCGTCAGCTGCGATTCGCCACGGTTTCCTGGCGTCCTGTGCATCACGTGTGTGTGTGTGTGATGCGTGTGATGCGTGATGCTCCGACGCCCCTTGTTCTGATGCCGATGCGAGCCGCCAGCGAAGGTCCTCGACGTGCCCCGAGGTCGATCCTGCCGTTCACCCCCTCCTCGTGCCTCGCGCGCAGGCTAGCGGCAGACGCCGGAAGAAGGGAAGGAGGTGCCAGGGGCTGATCAGACTCGGGAGGCGAACGTCATCTGTCGCACGGGCGCCCCACCCAATCGATTAACGCTGGGCGCGTCCTGCAATCGCAGCTGCCCTGGTGCGGCACCTCGGGGACATGTCGAGCGGTGCGGTAGCGGTTGCTGGGGATGCTCGTCGATGCGCCAAACCGGTCATCGTTGCAGCTCGCGGCAATTGAGCTCCTGTCTCTTGGCCACCTACCGCTCTATGTTCGCTGCCTGGTCCGCCAGATCG
>JBEKEH010000195.1:0-3810 GCA_050013935.1 Gaiellaceae bacterium
CCGTCGCCGGCGATCGGTCAGTGGAAGGAGACGATCGACCGCTGGCTCGCAGACGACAAGACAGTGCCGAAGAAGCAGCGCCACACTGCCCGGCGGATCTGGCAACGACTCGTCGACGAGCACGGTGCCGAAGTGTCGGAGACGACGGTGCGGCGCCACGTCGCCAAAGCCAAGGGCAGAACGCCGATCGCGGTGGCCGAGGTGATGGTCCCGCAGACCCACCCGCTCGGCTTTGAGGCCGAAGTCGACTTCGGCCGGGTCAGCATCGTGCTCGCCGGGGTGAAGACCGAGCTGTGGATGTTCGTGATGCGGCTCTCGGCCTCAGGGCGCGCCTTCCACCGCATCTATGCCAACCAAGCCCAGGAGGCGTTCCTCGACGGCCACGTGCGCGCCTTCGCCCATCTCGGCGTCCCTCAAAGAGTCCGCTATGACAACTTGAAGCCGGCCGTTATCAAGGTGTTGATGGGACGCAACCGCGCCGAGACGGATCGCTTCGCGGCGCTACGCAGCCATTACCTCTTCGAGTCCTTCTATTGCCGGCCGGGGCTGGAAGGTGCACACGAGAAAGGCGGCATCGAGGGGGAAGTCGGGCGTTTCCGTCGTCGCCACCTCGTGCCGATGCCGAAGGTGTCCACCGTCGCCGAGCTGAACGAGCTTGTCGCCCTCGGTGATCATCTCGACGACATCCGCCACATCGACGGGCGCACGCTGACCGTCGCCGCCCACTACGCCTTCGAGTTGCCGCACCTTCGCCAAGTCGAGGACCCGTTCCCTGTCGGGCTCGAGCTGCACCTGCGGGTCGACCCGAAGAGCCGGGTCTGTGTGCGGCAGTGCTTCTACTCGGTGCCGGTCCGCTTCGCCGGGATGCGCGTGCCGGTCATCCTCGGCGCCGAGACAGTCGAGGTGAAAGAGAACCGCCGCGTCGTGGCCAGTCATCCCCGGGCGATCGGGAAGGGTGTCGAGACTCTGGAGCTCGACCACTACCTCGAGGTGCTGCAGAAGAAGCCCGGTGCCTTCGCCGGCGCGACGGCGCTTGGTCAGGCACGGGCGTCGGGACGGTTCTCCAAGTCCCACGACCGCTTCTACAACCTTGCCCGCACCCGCCTCGGCGACAAGGACGGGACGAAGGCAATGATCGCGGTGCTGCTGGCGCACCGGGTGCTCCCATACGAAGCTGTCGTTGCCGGCATTGATAAGGCGCTCTCGATCAACTCGGTCGACCCCGACGTGGTGATGGTCGAGGCGCGCCGCACCACTGAAGGACAAGCCGCAAAGCCGGTCCTCCCAGAAACTCTCGCCCGCTTCGACCGCCCGGCACCGGCCCTCGACCGCTATGACGATCTTTTGGAGGCAAATTGACCACTGCCACCTCCACCGACGTCGGCGCCCTCGCAGCGATCGGGGCGGCTGCTCGCGAGCTGCGCCTCCCGACGGTGCGCACCCAAGCCGAGAGCCTCGCCGCTGCCGCCCAGCGGGGGCGCCTCAGCCACCTCGCCTATCTCGCCGAGGTGCTCTCGGCCGAGACCGATGACCGTGCCGAGCGTCGGCGCCTTAGGCGGATCCACGAGGCGCGCTTCCCGCGCCAGAAGACCCTCGCCGAGTTCGACACTTCCGCCTCGCCCTCGATCGATCAGCAGACGATTGCCCTTTTGGCGTCGTGCTCCTATCTCGACAAGGGAGAGCCGATCGTGCTGCTCGGCGATTCCGGCACCGGCAAGACCCATCTCCTGATCGGGCTCGGCACAGCAGCCTGTGAGAAGGGCCGCTCGGTGCGCTATGTCACCTGCGCCCAGCTTGTCAACGAGCTCGCCGAGGCTGCCGATGAGCGCCGGCTGTCACGACTCGTCGCCCGCTATGGGCGCCTCGACCTGTTGGCGATCGACGAGCTCGGCTACGTCCGCCTCGACGCCCGTGGCGGGGAGCTCTTGTTCCAGATATTGACCGAGCGAGAGGAGAAGTCCTCCGTCGCCGTCGCGAGCAATCTGCCCTTCTCCGAATGGGGGCAGGTGGTGACAGATCCCCGGCTCGTCGCCGCCATCGTCGATCGGCTCACCTTCCGCGCTCACATTCTCGAGACCGGTACTGAGAGCTATCGCCTCCGCAGCTCCCGCAGAGCCCGCACGAAGTCGACCTGATCAGCGCAGACGCTGCAGGGCGGCGTTCGCTTTGGCGAGATCGAACTCCACAGGGTCGAACTTGTAGCCCACCCAGACGAGGTAGTTGTCGTGCTCCTCATGCAACGGGTCGGCGAGCGCCTCGAGGAACTGCTCATACCCACTTGGGCCACCGACGTCCTCGGGCGGGCAGGCGTTCTGGCCATCGATGCAGACTCCGTGCTTCAAGGCAAGCGGTGGCCAGGTCGTCGCCTCGACCGTCACTTCATGCTCCCAAGAGTCCCCGAAGTCGTATTCGTATCCAAAGCGGCGGACACCCCCGCGCAGCGCCACGAACACGCTGTAGTCGTGCTCGTCGAGCTCCTCCTCGGGATAGTCGTCGAAGTGCGTCCCATACAGCTGATCGCCGATCATGAAGCTGTGCAGATGCGAGTTGGTCCAGCCCATCGCCGCCTGGAAGATCTCGTGCAGCTTGGCTAGTCTCACTCCGCCGGGGACGAGTACTCGCCGCCAGACGGTCGGGTGCACCTCCTTGAGCTGGATGCGGAGCTGGAAGACCGTCTGCTGGGCCATGCCGGCACACTACGCCCCGGCAGCGGCTCCGCAGGATTCGATCCGGCTCCTCAGCTCAGCTGGGTGGGGCCAGTTGAGATGGTCACGACGGGGCCAAATGGAGTTGACATTTTCAGTGCTCGGCAGACAGGGTGTAGAAAGCTTGGATGCTCTACTCGACAAACTGCGGAAGAGGTAGGCGCACAGCGAGGCAGGCGCCACTCATGTCCCCAGCCACAACGGTGAGGACTAAGCGCGCGAGGCCGCCCGTACTCGTCGGAGGAAGTCGGCCACCTCAGCTGGAATCTCGTCTGCTTTCATGGCCGTGGCGACGGTTCCGACGTGTTTCTTCGAGAAGCCAGGGACCTCGTGTTCGAGGTCGGTGAACGGTCCGAACGCGGGCAATTGGCCGAGATTGCACCCTTGTCGGACTGCTTCCGCGGTGAAGTAGTTCTCCAGCTCACGACGCTTTAGAACGTGCACGTCGAACGCCTCGCCCATGCGTTCCGTGAACTGGACGACCTCCGGCTTTGGCGGGTCCTCCTTAGCCGATCGGTCGCTGTCGAGGAGCGCGAAACAGGGTCGACCGAGGGCCTTGACGGTCACCGACTGTAGGTAGTGCATCGCCGAACCTCCCAGCACGAGTAGCGCGACGAGGGGCTCCGGCTCCTCGTCGAAGAGCTTCCGCCACCAGATCCGGATCGCGGCCACGTCGTTCGGTCCCTCTACGAACAAGACGGCATCCGCCATCTGCAGGAGCGAGGGGCGGTAGCCCAGTTCCCGTAGGCCGGCGAAGACGTCCTCGGTCGTCGCCATTTGTCTGACACGGGACACGCCGCTCGAACGCGTTACCTCGAAGACCTGGTCTGGCGGAACGGCGTCAAGGATGGCCGGTGAGTGGGTGGCGAAGATGACCTGACCACCTGACTCGCGGGCTCGTTCGGCGACGACACGAGCGAACGTCGCCTGCGCCGAGGGGTGGAGGTGGGCTTCGGGGTCGTCAACGAGAACGACGGATCCATCGCCACGATGTAGCGCAGAAAGGACGAAGAGCACCGTCTCGAGTCCCGTCCCGCAGTCCTCTAGTGAGGCACGGAAACCGCCGCCGTCCTCGAGAAGCACATCCAGCCAGTTGTTCTCGCTC
>JBEKEH010000196.1:0-3771 GCA_050013935.1 Gaiellaceae bacterium
GACGGCCTCTCCCCGGTCGGTGAGGGCGGCAAGCTCGGCTCCAGCGGCCGCGGCGACCTCGGTGGCGTGGATGTCCGGCTCGACGAGCGGGGCACCGCCGCTGCCGGCGTCGACGAGCAGCACGTCGACGCCGTGCGCGCGCAGCTCCCCGCGTAGGAACTCGTACTCGCTGCCCTTCGTGTCGAGCGTTCCCAAGAGGACGACCGTCGGCATTTCAAGCCTCCACAAGGGCCGGTCGCCAGACGAACAAATCCGCCATAGGCTCGATTACCACCCGACGCGAACTGAGAACGACGGGCCGACGCCTAACGCAGCTGCCCCGAAAGCCCTCTGTCTTAGCCTCCGAGCAGGTGATCTCAGGCGCGGACCCGCGAGCGATCTCGTGAAGCGGCGGTAGGGCATGTGCCAAACCGACCTTCGGCAGGGAAACCACTGCAAACCTCTCGATCGAGGCGATAAGTGCGCCGGCGAAGAGTCTAGGCGAGAACTCGTGTCTGTCAAGTATACTGGCTTCACCAAAACCGGGCCCTTCCGCCCGCTGAGTAGAACGTCACCCGCCTTCGGAGGCAGACACCAGAGTGCAGGAGTTGAGGCAAGAGGGGTTTCCGACCATGCGTCTGGTCGTTCCGTCTGTCGTCGACGTCCTGTACAAGACCCTCCGGAACGAGATTCTTCAGGGTGGAATCCCCGGCGGCTCGTTGCTCACCGAACTTGCCGTTGCATCGCAGTACGGTGTTGCGCGCCCGACTGCGAAAGCAGCCCTTGAGCGTCTTATCCAAGAAGGACTTCTGCGACGGGGCACCCACAAGAGTGCCCGCGTGCCCCTCCTAACTGAACGCGATGTGCGCGATCTCTACGAGAGTCGCACATTCTTCGAGCGACAGGTGCTAAGACTTCTCATCCGGCAGCGTGCAGAGGTCCCGGAACCTACTCGGCTGGCACACACAAGAATGACTGAGGTCGCTGATCACGGCGAGGAATCGCTGTTGAACTTCGTCAAAGCCGACGTCGAGTTCCACTGCGGCCTTGTAGACGCGCTCGCGAGCGACCGGACTAGTCGAATGTACCGCCAGCTGATGGGAGAAACTCAGCTTTGCATGGCGCAGGTGCAATTCCAGCATCTCCTCGACCCGCACGTGATCATCGACGAACACAAGCAGGTCCTCGCCGCGATTGACGAAGGCGACACCGACCGCGCAGTGATGTGTATTGAAGCGCACCTCCAGAATGCGTGCCAGCACCTTCTGGAGCGCCTCGATACCAACGACGGCCGATGATAGCGCCTCTCAGGTAGGGGCCATGGCGTGCGGCTATCCTCCTACGTCGCTGGTTTGGGTCCGACGCCCTCGCCGGTCGGAATGGAGTCTGTACTGGTCCGCTGCGGAACTCGAGCCGCTCGATTTCAATCCGCACGCTCTCCAATTGTCGTATCTGCGGCAGCCATCAGTACCTCGCTGATGCCTCCCCGGCCGCGCGTCAAGGTGCATGTGACTGGTGCAATCCCCAGTCGCGTCTCGGAGTCGCTCGCGCTGACATTCGAACTGGTCGATCGTCCGGGCGAGGCGGAAGGCATTCTGACTCTCGTCACCACCCATGTCGATGACACGTACCTTGAAGCATGTGGGGCGCAGCTCCGCATGATCGCGAACTACGGTGTCGGGGTCGACAACATAGATGTCGAGGCAGCTAAACGCCGAGAAATCACTGTCACAAACACGCCGGATGTTCTGACTAAGGCCACAGCTGAGTTTGCAGTAGCGCTCATGCTTTCCTTGCTGCGACGCGTCACGGAGGGCGACCGTCTGATCCGGCGCGGCGACAAGTGGGAATTCGCTCTTGAGTTCA
Source organism: Gaiellaceae bacterium (assembly GCA_050013935.1). Lineage (GTDB taxonomy): Bacteria > Actinomycetota > Thermoleophilia > Gaiellales > Gaiellaceae > Palsa-739. Next base: position 1,846 of record JBEKEH010000196.1, read on the forward strand.
TGCTCGGCGAGAGCCTCGAGGGTAAGACCGTCGCGATCATCGGAGCCGGCAGGATAGGCCACGAAGTGGGTCGCCTGGTCGAGCCATTCGGTGCGCGCCCCATCTACGTCCGCCGTCGCGATCCCCTCGATCAGGTTCTAGGAGCCGCTGACATTGTCACGTTGCACTGCCCGTTAATCGCCGCGACGCACCACCTCATCGATGCGGACGCGCTCGACTGCATGACCTCCTCAGCTGTGCTCATCAACACAGCGCGCGGTCCCATCGTCGACGAAGCAGCGCTCGTGAGAGCCCTTCGCACCGGCTCGATAGCCGGAGCCGCGCTCGATGTTTATGAATTCGAGCCACAGGTGGCCGAAGAACTCCTCTCCCTCGAAAACGTCGTTCTCTCACCGCATTTGGGGAGCGCGACACGAAGCACGCGAGAGGCTATGGGAATGAGCGCGGTGGAGTCTCTAAAACAAGTGCTCATAGATGGAAGGGCGCCGACGACGCGTGTCCTCTGACGGCGCTCTGCCAGCACAGCCGATCCTGTGCGCACCCGGTGCTCTAAAGGGCGTCCTGAGCGGACAAGACGCCGCGGACGCGCTCACGGCTGGCATTCAATCGCGCGGTCGATTCGCGATTCCTCTCCCAGTTGCAGATGGAGGCGAGGGAACCGCCAAGATCCTCGCACGCGAGCTTGGAGGACGGTGGCATGTCGCGGATGTCCACGACCCCCTCGGTCGTCCGATCGCTGCGGAGTTTCTCGAACTTCCGAACACAACTGTGGTCGTCGAAATAGCAGCCGCTGCTGGCCTGACGCTCCTTGAGCCGCGTGAGCAAGATCCGTTGACTGCAACGACCGAAGGCGTCGGTGAGTTGATCCTGGCGGCGTTACGCCTTCGACCGTCGCGTCTGCTGATCTGCCTGGGCGGCAGCGCGACCGTAGATGGGGGACGCGGCATGCGCGAGGTAATTGGTAACGCTCTTGAAGGCGTGATCCTTGACGTCGCGTGCGACGTCAGCAATCCCCTTTTAGGTCCGCGCGGCGCGGCCCGAGCGTTTGGGCCACAGAAGGGAGCCGACGAGGAAACGGTCCTCGAGCTCGAGCACCGCCTGCAGTCCGACCGCACCCTGAAACCCTTCGCTGATCTGCCTGGGGCGGGTAGCGCTGGCGGCCTCGGCGCGGCTCTCGCGTCACTCGGCGGAAGGCTAACGAGCGGCGCCAAGCTCGTGCTTGATACTTTGCGCTTCGAGGAGCACCTGCGAGCCTCGTCCCTTGTGGTTACAGGAGAGGGGATCGTGGACGCAACCACATTTGAGGGTAAGGTGCCCGGTCTCGTATTGGCGACCGCCTCACGCGCCGGAGTGCCGGCTGTAGCTTTCGGTGGCATCGTGAAATTCCGGCCTGCCGGCTTCGACATCCGGGAGCTCTCGGGAAGACCGGAGCAGGCCGCAAGCGATCTCCTTAATTTCGGAAGGACACTAGCGTGCGAGTCTTTCGCGGTGGCCGGAGAGGTCAGACGCACCCCAGACAGATTCAGGCGCTACTAGCGAAACTCAGCCCTTCTTACTGGGTCGCACACCCGCCTACCCGTGCGGTGCCGAAATTGGCGCCCTGACCTGCGAATCGCCCACCTCTGCATACCGCACCCGAATCCGGGGGAGAGCGCTTCCCCTTCACCACCACACCGTCACTCATCACCGCCGCTTCGCCCCCTCGACCCTAGCTGCACAACAGGAAGTCCCATCCCAATATCTTTCGATGTTCAAAGCTAGCCGTCCGCCTGCTGGAGGGAGGGTTGTGGATGCCGTGTGGAGCCGTGTGGAGCAGTACGCTGTGGTGGCGATGCGGCTCTATCACGTCCCTAATAGCAGCTCGCAGCGGGTCGTCTGGCTGCTCGAGGAGCTCGGTGAGCCGTACGAGTTGGTCATCCTCGGCGA
>JBEKEH010000197.1:0-3736 GCA_050013935.1 Gaiellaceae bacterium
GAAGCGTTAGCCGAAGGCGAACCCACGCGGGCGGGGAGGCGCCAGCCCCACCGCCCGCGCCACAACACCGGTCGCCCCGCACTCAAAGAGGGCGCCGGCTCAGCCGGCGCCCGCTCTGCGAAGCACAAACCAAACCGGCAGCGGCCCGCAGGGCCGCTGCCGAAACTAGTCGCCCCAGTCGAAGTCTCGCGCGTGATCGGTGGCCCAGAACCCTGAGTCCTCGATCTCGGCCGGCGTCGCGTTCTCCGCGGTCTCCTCACCGGGCCAGGGGAGCGTCGTGGCGGGACCTGCAACGGAGAAGTCCGGCTCGACGCCGTCCATCGTCTCCTCCTGGCGCGCCTGCTCCTCGGTCTTGAACAGCGGATGGTTCTCGAACGGATCCTGGGCCCTGTAGCGGTCGATCGGCATGTGGCGATCGAGGTCGGAGTTCCGCTCCTTCAGTTCCAGATGATCCCTGATGACTTGCGCAAACAGCGAAGGTGTCTCTACCGGCATTGCCTTCCTCCCGACGTCAGACGTGCCCCTCCCGCGGGATTGTAGCCTGTCTCCGCTCGCTCTCCGATTCGAGACTACTAAAAGCTCCGGATAGGGGCGTCGAGTTCGACGCGGTTCTTCCCCTTCCTCTTTGCCCGGTAGAGCGCGCGATCGGCTGCAGCAAACAGTTCGCGCCCATCGTCGCCCGCCCGGAACTGGGCCACACCAAAGCTGCAGGTGACGGTGACGGCGGTGCCGTCCCGGCCCAGGAGCGAGCGTTCGGCCAGTGTCGAGCGCACGCGGTCGGCGAGCTGCGCGCCGCCTGCAGCGTCGGTGCCGGGCAGCAGGAGCAGGAACTCCTCGCCGCCCCAGCGGCCGGCGAGGTCGGACTCGCGCACCGTCGCCTTGAGAACGGCGGCGAACTCGCGCAGCACGTCGTCCCCGACTGCGTGACCATGCCGGTCGTTGATCGTCTTGAAGTCGTCGAGATCGGCGACGACGAGCGCGAGCGGCGTGCCGAGACGCTCCGCGCGCGCGATCTCGGTCGGCAGCGCATCTTCACACTGACGGCGGTTCGCGACGCCGGTGAGATCGTCCATGAGCGCCTGCTGCTCGACGATGCGATGCAGTTGCGCGTTCTCGAGTGCGATCGCCGCCTGCGACGCGAGCGAACTCAGTGTCATGCGCTGCTCGTCGTCGAACGCAGCGCCGACGAGGACGAGCGTTCCGAACGGCTCGTGGCCCGACGTGAGCTGCAGCTCGAGATGTTCGCCCTCCGCGTGCGGGTCGCCGCTCTCGACGACCGTGCCGTCCTCGGTGCGCAGGCTGGCGCCGGCGGCGCCGGTGGCCTCGACCGCCGTCTCGACGATGACGCGCAGCAGCTGACCGACGTCGTGGGTCGCGGCGAGCACCTCGCCGAAGCGCCCAATCGCATCGCGCAGCCGGCGTCGCTCCCCTTCGAGCTCGACGAGCCGTGCCTGCAGCTGGTTCGCCATCTCGTTGAACGCGTTTCCGAGCCGCGCGAACTCGTCGCGGCCGCGTACGGGGACGCGCTCGGAGAGACGGCCGCGTGCGATCCCGTGCGCCGCCTCGGAGAGGCCGCGCAGCGTGCGCACGATCGAGCGGCCCTCGACGTAGGCGACGAGCGAGATGAGCGCGAGCGAGGCGAGCAGTCCGAGCAGCAGCTGGTTGCGGGAGGTCGCGTTGGCGGCGTCGATCAGTGACTGCGGGCTGAGGACGGCGAAGCGAACCGAACCGGTGGAGTCGACACCCGGCGCGACGAGGGCGCGGTAGCGGACGCCGGAGACGCTGATCGTCCGGGTCCGACCCGGCGCCAGAGCGACGCTGCCCTGGATCACCGGCGACGAGGCGACGATCTTCCGCTCCTGGAGCAGGACGAGCGCGTCGGCGGGGGCGAGACCCGCGTGACCGCGCAGGCTGTCGACGAGCGTCTCGTCGAGGGGCACGTACCCGACGACGGTGCCGACGAGGCCCGCGCGCGTGAGGACGTCCACGCGCTGCTCCGCGGCGAGGCCCGGCAGGCGGCCGATGCGGAACGTGTTGCCGGCGGCGACGACGTAGAGATCGGAGGCGTCGCGCAGCAGCTCGCGCAGCTCCGGCGTGTTGTGTTGCTGGAGCTCGATCTGGAAGGTGCGGTTGCGAGCAAGCGCCGTCGCGGCGGTCTGGGCCTCGTCGAGCTGCTGCTGATAGGCGACGAGCGCGGAGCGCAGGCCCGCCTGCAGGCGCGCGTCGACGCGTCGCGTCTCGCTCTGCCCGGCGACCGCCGTGAAGCCCCAGTAGGCGGCGGCGAGCGGCAGCAGGGAGAGCAGCAGGAAGTAGACGACGAGCTTGACCTTGAAGCTTCCCACTACACCCCCTTACGGATACCTCTTTCAAGTGATGTCTTCGGCATCAAGGCTTGCGAACATGAAGTCATCGAGCGGTTCGTCGCAGCGATCCTGCTCGCCGTTGCGGTGGCGGGTGCTGTGGCGTTCCCGCTCTTGCTTGGCCGCGAGACAAGACTACCGGCACCCGGGCCGGCGACCCATCCGCCGGCGGCGACCGCCGTCGAGGCGGCTCCGGCGCCCGGCCGCGCGCAGCCGGCGCGACCGCTTGCGTCCAGTCCACGCCACGCCGTCGCGCTCGCTGCAGCGGCGCCGACGCGGCAGCGGACGGCGCCGGAACGCTCAGAGCCTGCCCGCCCTGTGCACCCGGCTCGTGCCGCGCCGCCGGTCGCGGCGAGCCCGGCGCCCGCGCCGGTCGTCACGCCCGCCCCCGCGCCCGTTGCACCCGCGCCCGTTACACCCGCGCCCGTTGCACCCGCGCCCGCCGCACCCGCGCCCGTCGTCCCCGCGCCCGTCGTCCCCGCGCCCACCCCCGTGCCCGTCGAGCCCGTGCCGCTTCCGGTCGTCCCGCCGACGGTCGTGCCTGCCCTCGCACCCGCGCCGCTGCCGGTGCCAGTGACGGTGCAGGCGCCGCTGCCCTCCAGCCTGCCCGACAGGCCGCCCGCAGATCAGCCCGTGCGCGTCCCGAGCCCGCTGCCGCCGCTGGCGGCGACGCCGCCGGCTCCGGGCGACTTCACGCCCGTCGTACGGCCGCCGGCCGTGACCGTGCCGCCGCCGATCGCCCCGCTACCGGAGCAGGGCGGCGGCGCCTGAGCCGACCCCGATCTGCGAGGATGCGGGCATGGCACGTCTCGGCATGCTCCGCCCAGGCCCGATCGTGGCCGCAATCGCCCTCTACGACGTCTGGCGCCGCCTGACGCCCGCGCAGCGCACGGAGCTCGTGCGGCTCGCCCGGACGCACGGCCCCACGGTCGCCAGGACGGCAATGAAGCTTAGGAGCCGAAGCCGCTAGCGAAGCCGCTAGAAGTGCTGCGCACTTCTAGCGGGGCGGGTTTCGGCTTCGCGGAGCGGCCGCGGGCCAAGCCCACGGCCTCTTGAGCTGCCGGGCGTCTGGAACCGCAGCGCGCGCGGTGGTGCTCCGCATCCCCGCGCGCGAGCATCCGGCCTCCACGAACGCGGCTGCGCCCGCGTTCGCTCCGCCCTGGACCGGTCTGTCCGAGCCGAAGGTCTACGGCATGCGACCTGCTCGCCGTCGTCTACTGCCGCCGATCTCCAACCGAGGGCCGGAGGCTAACGCCGCCGGCGTTAACCGGAGGCCGACCCCACGGGGGCGGGGATGCCGAAGGCACCACCGCCCGCGCCACCCCACCCACCGCCCCTCGCCATAGAAAAGGACGCCGGCTCCGCCGGCGTCCGCT
>JBEKEH010000197.1:3753-5109 GCA_050013935.1 Gaiellaceae bacterium
CCGCCGGCGTCCGCTCTGCGGAGCACAACATCTCCCCGAGCGAAGTGCGCAGCACTTCGCGAGGTTCCCCGCGCGAAGAGCGTCAGCTCTTCGCGCGGGCGCTGAGCCCGAGGGCCGTTTGGACGATGCGGTCCTGCTCGCGCAGGTGCGCGGTCGGATAGCCCTCGCTCGGGCTCGCCCGCCAGGGCCGGCCGACGTAGAGGAGCGGCGCGCCCGCGGGCTTCGCCTCTTCGAGCCGGTGGCGGATCGCGCGCCACGGGCCCATGTTCTGCGGTTCCTCCTGCGCCCATACGACCTCGCGCAGGCTCGGGTAGCCGCGCAGCAGCGCCGCCGCCTGCTCCACCGGGAACGGATAGAGCTGCTCGAGCCGCGCCACCGCGACGCGGTCGGCGCTCGCGTACTCCTCGTGACCGACGATGTCGAAGTAGATCTTCCCTGAGCAGAAGACGAGCCGGGTCACACGCGCGTGATCGGCCACGTCGGCGTCGAGCAGCGGCCGGAACTCGCCCTCGGCGAGATCGGTGAGCGTCGAGGACGCCTGCTTCAGCCGCAGCAGCCCCTTCGGCGTCATGACGACGAGCGGCCGCGCCGTCGCCCCGAGCGCCTGCCGGCGGAGCAGATGGAAGTACTGCGCGGAGGTCGTGCAGTTCGCGATGCGGATGTTCTCCTGCGCGGCGAGCTGGAGGAAGCGCTCCAGACGCGCGCTCGAGTGCTCCGGCCCGTTGCCCTCGTAGCCGTGCGGCAGCAGCAGCGTCAGCCGCGAGGTCTCGCTCCACTTCGAGAGCCCGGCCGAGATGAACTGGTCGATGATGATCTGCGCCCCGTTCGCGAAGTCGCCGAACTGCGCCTCCCAGAGCACGAGCGCCTCCGGTGCCGCCTCCGAGTAGCCGTACTCGAAGCCGACGCACGCGTATTCGGAGAGCGGCGAGTTGTGGATCTCGAATGACGCGGCGGCCTCGTCCAGGTGCTGCATCGGCGTGAACGTCGCGCCAGTGTTCACGTCGTGGAGCACGGCGTGGCGGTGCGAGAACGTGCCGCGCTCGGTGTCCTGGCCGGTGATCCGGATCGGGATCCCGTCCACGAGCAGCGACGCGAACGCGAGCGCCTCCGCCTGACCCCAGTCGATCCCGCCCTGCTCGATCGTCTCGCGCCGGCGCTCGAGCTGGCGCATCAGCTTCGGGTGCGGCGTGAACCAGTCGGGCACGCGCAGCAGTTCCTCGTTGAGGCGACGGAGCCGGTCCCCATTTTCGACCGTCGATCTTGCGCAGTAGAACCGAGGGCGCCCGCTCACGGCTCGACTGCTACCCGGCCGGTGGGACAATCGAAGCGGGCCCAGAAGGGATGCTGGCGGTCGCC
>JBEKEH010000198.1:0-3702 GCA_050013935.1 Gaiellaceae bacterium
TCGCCGTTGACGCCGGCGCCGACGACTGCGGCGCTCCCGGCGTCGGCGCGACCGAGCGCCTCCGCGGCGAGCACGGCCGCCGCGCCGGTGCGGATCGCCGTCACCGCCCCCGCGTCGAGCACCGCGAGCAGCCGCCCGTCCTCGGCCGAGGAGACGAGCACGACGCCCATCACGGTCGGGATCCCCTTCGCCGGGTTGCCGGGGAACGAGGTCACCCACTTCAGCAGCGCATGCCCGGAGCCGAGCGCGGGCATCGCGCGGAAGTCGCCCGCCGGGTAGGCCGCCACGTAGACCTTGGGCGGCATCGTCCACTCGCCGCGCGCGTAGGCGACGAACGCGTTGCGCACGGCGTCGACCGCCCGCTCCGGGGGCACCGCGTCGTGGACGTGCCGCGCCGTGTAGAGCGGGACCACGGCCCGAAGCCTAGTTAGGCTCACGGCGTGGGGATGTCCGACTACGTCAAGGGGCTGCGGGCGAAGGTCGGGACCGATCTGCTCTTCTGGCCCTCGGTCGCCAGTCTGATCCGTGACGAGGAGGGCCGCATCCTGTTCGTGCGCCACGTCGAGGGCCGCTGGATGCTCCCGGCGGGCGCCGTCGACCCCGGCGAGTGCCCCGCCGACGCCGCGCGCCGCGAGGCCTGGGAGGAGGCCGGCGTCCTCGTCGAGCCGTTACGCATCCTGGGTGTCTTCGGCGGTCCCGAGTTCCGCATCACGTACTCGAACGGCGACGAGGCCGCGTGGGTGACGACGGTGTTCGAGGCGCGCATCCTCTCGGGAACGCCGGCGCCGAGCGACGACGAGACCGCGGAGGTGTGCTGGGTCGACCCGGCCGATGCGTTCGACCTCGAGCTGGCCCCGTCGATGCAGAGCATGCTGCGGCTGCTGCTCGACGGCCGGCCGTTCGCCGAAGCGGCGTGGACGCCGTGACCAACGCGGCGGTCCGCGTCGATCGCCTGCGCGTCGTGCGCGGCGGCAAGGTCGTTCTGCCCGAGCTGACGTGCGAGGTCGGGAGCGCGACGGTGACCGGGCTGCTCGGGCCGAGTGGCAGCGGCAAGTCGACGCTGATCCGCTCCGTCGTCGGCGTGCAGCGCGTCGCGGGGGGCCGGGTCGAGGTGCTCGGCGAGCCGGCGGGCGCGAGGACGCTGCGCGCCCGCGTCGGCTACATGACGCAGGCGCCGTCGGTGTACGGCGACCTGACGGTGCGCGAGAACCTCCGCTTCTTCGCGCGCGTGCTCGGCGCGGCGCGCGACACGGTGGAGCGCGCGATCGGTGACGTGTCGCTCGAGGATCACGCCGACCGTGTCGTCTCGCGCCTCTCCGGCGGGCAGCAAGCACGCGTCTCGCTCGCGACCGCGCTGCTCGGCGCGCCCGACCTGCTCGTGCTCGACGAGCCGACGGTCGGCCTCGACCCGGTACTGCGGCGTGACCTCTGGCAGCTCTTCCACGCGCTCGCCGATGGCGGCGCGACGCTGCTCGTCTCGAGCCACGTGATGGACGAGGCCGACCGCTGCGACGCGCTGCTGCTGCTGCGTGACGGCCGCCTGCTCGCGCAGGCGACGCCGGCCGAGCTGCGTGCGCGCACCGGCGCCGAGCAGCTCGACGAGGCGTTTCTGCGGCTCGTCGACGAGGAGGCTCCGTGAGCCTGCGCGTCACGAGCGCGGTCGCGGTGCGAGTGCTCTCGCAACTCCGGCGGGACCCGCGCACGATCGCGCTCATCATCGGCGTCCCGTGCCTGCTCGAAACCCTGCTGAAGGAGCTGTTCGCGGGCCGCTCGCCGGTGTTCCAGCACGTCGGCGCGCCGCTGCTCGGGCTCTTTCCGTTCGTGACGATGTTCCTCGTCACCTCGATCACGATGCTGCGCGAGCGCACGACGGGCACGCTCGAGCGGCTGATGACGCTGCCGCTCGGCAAGCTCGACCTGCTCGCGGGCTACGGCGCCGCCTTCGCCGTGCTCGCCGCCGCGCAGGCGGCGATCGTCTCCGCGCTCGCGTTCGGGCTGCTCGGGCTGCACGTCGCGGGCCCGCAGGTGGTCGTCGGCGCGCTCGCGGTTGCGAACGCGGTGCTCGGAACCGCGCTCGGGCTGTTCGTGAGCGCGTTCGCGCAGACCGAGTTCCAGGCGGTGCAGTTCATGCCCGCGATGGTGTTCCCGCAGATCCTCCTCTGCGGCCTCTTCGTCGGGCGCAGCTCGATGGCGACGTGGCTGCGCTGGATCTCCGACGCGCTGCCGCTCACCTACGCGTACGACGCGCTCGCGCACACCGCCGGAAACGCCCTCGACGGGCGCTTCGCCGCGGACGTCGCCGTCGTCTGCGCCTGCATCGTGCTCGCCCTCGCGCTCGGCGCGCTCACGCTGCGGCGCCGTACCGGCTAGGGCACTAGGAGGGCAAGCCCTCCTACGCCGGCGCCTGCACCTGGTCGTGCACGCGCACGCCAACGGCGTGGAGCACCTCGTGTGCCCACGTGCGCGCGTGGTCGAGCTCGCCCTGCTCGAGCGGGCCCTCGCGTCCGCTGACGATGAAGCTTGCGGGCGGGACGACGAGCCAGGCGCCGCGCCGCCGCAGCAGCCGCCCGAGCCGGACTGCCGCCGAGCCGGTCACCACCCGCGGCCCGGGCACCCGGGTGTCGAACGCCGCGACGCGAACGTGGTCGAGCGCGTGGCTGCCGAGGCACTCCACGGCCTGGCGCAGCTCGGCGCTGATCCCGTGCGAATGGGTGGGACCGCCGACGACGAGCAGATCGATGCCGTGCAGCGCTTCCACACAGTCGTGCGTCTCCTCGACCGACGCCAGCCGCGTGGACACACACTCCTGCAGGGCGAGCGCGATCGCCTCCGCGACGCGCTCGGTGTTCCCGAATCTCGACTCGTACAGGACCAGGGCATTCATGGAGACCTCCTGCCGCTCTGGAACGAGCCTGCGCCCTGCGCGTCCGCCGGACATCAGCGGCGCCGCCGATCCGGCTGCCTCGAACTACGGAGCCAGACCGGCAGCCTCGTCGGGACGGCGCAGCTTCTACGTGACCCCGAAGACAGTGAAGACGTGCGCGAGGCCGAGCCGGGCAGCGAGGGCACGCGAAGCGTCGTTGCAGGCGCTGTGGCTGTAGAAGGGCACCTTCCCGGCGGCGAGAGCCCGGTTTGCCCAGGCCGCGGTCACCTGGGAGGCACTTCGTGCGGGACGAGAAGATCGTCGCTCGTCAGTCCGTACTCGAGCTCGATCTGGAGCCGCGCCAGCTGGGAGGGCGTGTAGCCGAGAAACGTCCTCATCGCCGCAACTGTGGCGCTATGGGCGGCGGCGGAGATCGGGCAGGTGCAGCAGTTCGTGCCAGATCAGCCGTCGCGCAGCTTTGCGAGCCGTCCACTCTTCCGGCCGAGGAGCGCCTGCCCATTCCGCGTAGGTGAGCGATCCCCGATCGTGCTCCGAGAGGAATCGCATCCGTCCCAGAGAGACGTTTCGCGTCCAGTGGAGGAACTCTTCAAGTCCTGCACGCGAGCGAAGGTCGAACGTCCACGCTGCGTACATCAGCTCGACGAACGCGATGTGGATCACCTCTTCCCGCAGAGTTCGAGTGCGACCTTCGGCGCGCCATTCGAGCTGCTCGTCTGGAAGAGTCGAAAGCACCCGAAGAAGGTCTTGCCTCGATTGGGAAAGCCACCGCTCGACCTTCTCCCAGTCCGCGGGAGTGAGCGGCTCGCGATCCGGCCTGA
>JBEKEH010000199.1:0-3648 GCA_050013935.1 Gaiellaceae bacterium
AGCGCCACCGGCCACTCCGGCTCGCGCACGAAGCGGAAGAAGAGGGTGATCACGGCGGGCACGAGCAGCTGCCGCGCCACCGTCCCCGGCAGCTCGAGCGAGGTGTACGCGCCGCCGCTGCCGGGCGCGAGCCCGATCAGCGCAACCTGCGCGAGCACCGTCGCGAATGCGAGTGACGACGAGCGGAACACGACGCGACCCAGCTCGAAGGCGAGGACGAGGGCGAGCGGAAGCAGGACGCTCGACTCGTGGAGCACGACGGCCGTCGGATCGACGCGCGCGAGCTTCGCCACGAGCGCGAGCCACCCGTGCCAGAGCGGAAACGCGTAGCCCGGATGCAGCCCGCCGTCCTTGAACTCGTCGACCGCGCGCAGCGAGAGCGAACCGAAGTCGTCGAGCTTCCGCACGCGGCCGAGGTGGAAGAGCGCATCGCCGTGGACGACGCCCTCGATCGACCACACCGCGACACCGAGCGCGATGCCGACGAGCGCCGCGACGCCGCGACCAGGCGACGCTTCCCGCTTCTCGTAACGGTCTGTTACTAGGCAGACTCCGAGAGCGACCGCACCGGCCGCGAGCACGAGCGCAAGCGTGAGGTCGAGCGATCCGTGCACGGCGAACGTCGTCGCGAGCGCGCCCGCGACGAGCGCGAGCGACCACACGAAGGCCCCCGCCGGCCCGTGCCGCCCGAGCGCGCGCGCGACGAGCCGGCCCGGCAGGAGCAGGACGAGCGAGGCGAGGGCGAGCCGGAGCCAGAGCCCGGCCCCGCTTCCGGGCAGCAGCCAAGAGAGGCCGAGCAGCGGCACGGCGAGGAGCAGCGGCGGCACGCGCCGGCTCACGCCAGCAGCTCCCCGACGGATCCGGACGCGAGCCACGCCGCGCCCTCGCGGTACATCCGTCCGCGCTCGCCGCGGAACAGGACGCCGCGCAGGCGCAGCGCGACGAGCAGCAGCCGGCGCGCGCGCTCCGCGTAGGCCTCGCCGCGATGCTTGCGCAGGAAGCGGAGGTGCCCCTTGACCTGCTCGACGAACAGCCGCCCCTTGTGCGAGGCGGCGTACACGTGCGTCGCCTCGGCGCCGGGGAAGAAGAGCACCTTCCAGCCCGCGCGGACGAAGCGGTAGCACCAGTCGGTCTCCTCGCTGAACAGGAAGAAGGAGTCGTCCGCAGGCCCGACCTGTTCGATCGCCTCGCGCCGCACCAGCAGCACCGCTCCCATCAGGAACTCGGCCTCGCGCACCTCGTCGTGCGCGAAGCCGCCCGCGTAGAACGCGTTGAGCGCGGACGAGCCCGGAGCGAGCTTGCGCAGGAACAGGTACTCGGTGGCGAGCCGCCAGAGCGTCGGGAAGCCGCGCACCGAACGTTGCAGCGTCCCGTCCGTGTTGCGCAGCCGCGGCCCGACGACGGCGGCCTCGGGATGCGCAGCCGCGAACGCGACGAGCGCGTCGAGCGCGCCTTCGTGCAGCCACGCGTCCGAGTTGAGCAGCAGGACGTAGCGGCCGGACGTACGCGCGATCCCCGTGTTCCAGCCGTACGCGAGACCGCGGTTCTCCTCCTCGACGAGCTGCACCTCCGGAAAGCGCTCGCGCACGAAAGGGACGGTGCCGTCGCTCGAGCCGTGGTCGACGACGACGGTGTCGCGCCCGCGCACGCTCTCGAGGCACTGCTCGAGCCACGGCAGCGCGTTGTAGGCGACGACGACGACCGAGACGTCGCTCATCTCGGAACCGGCGCACGCGCACCGCCGCGCAGGCCCTCCCACGCGACGATCGCCGCCCCCGGCAGCGCGAGCGCGATCGTGACGACGAAGAAGAGGAACCCGGTCGCGAAGGCCGGGTCGGCCGCGATGCCGAGCGTGCCGAGGAAGGAGACGAAGAACGACTCGCGCACTGCGAGCCCGTTGATCGTGAACGGCACGAGAATGACGAGGAAGAGCAGCGGGCCCATCACGTAGTAGGGACGCGGCGAGAGGTCGACCCCGACCGCCTTGCCCGCGCACCAGATTGCGAGCACGCGCACGGCCTGGACGGCAAGCGTGAGCACGAACATCGCGCTGAGCAGCCCGGCGTCGCCGCGGAACGAGTGCAGCGCGAGATAGACCTCGCGCAACGGCCGCTCGACGCGCAGCGCCCGCAGCAGCGGCCGCGTCCGCTGCAGCGGCCCGTGCATCCGCCTCGAGAACAGCAGTACGCCGGCGAGGGCGGCGCCGACGACGAACGCGAGCTCGACCCATAGATACCCGCCGAGGTCGTAGCGGCCGACCGCGAGCGCGAAGCCCGCCGCCGCGAGCACGAGCGTCGCGGTGCCGCCGAGCGCCCGCTCGAGCAGCACCGTCCCCGCCGCCGCGCCGCCCGAGCCCTCGTGCCGGCGCATCGTCTCGTAGATCCGCGACGCATCGCCGCCGAGCGACGTCGGCAGCACCTGCCCCGCCGCGTAGCCGACGAAGTACGTGCGTACGAGCCGCGCCAGCGAGTCGTGCACGCCGCGCGCGGCGAGCAGGCGCTGCCAGCGCCAGGCCATGGGCCAGACGGACGCGGCCATGATCGCGAGGGAGGCGAGCCACCAGCCGACCCGCGCGTGCGCCAGCACGTGGCCCGTCCGTCCGAGGTCGATCTTCCAGAGGATGTACGCGGTGCAGAGCCCGGTGACGACGAGCGTCGCCGCGGCGCGCAGCGCCCTGCGCCGCGTCATGCGACGGCCTCCAGCGGCGCGGTCACGAACCGGATGCGGTGCGCCGCCTCGTCGGCCGCCGCAAGTGCCCCCTCGCGGGTGGCGCCGGTCGCGAGGATCGCGCCGGCGCGGTCGGAAGCGCGCCGCAGCTCCCGGAAGACGTGCCCCGGCCTGCGGTAGACGCGGATGCCGCGCACGCCGTCGACGGCGAACGCCTCCTCGAGCCCGCGCACGTCCTGCAGCGTCCCGGGCGGAGCGAGGAGGAAGCGGACGCACGCGCCGCCGATGCGTACGACGGGCACGAGCTCGTGCGCGCGCACCCCCTCGCCGAGCGCCGCGGCGACCGCGAGCGCGTTCTCGTCGACGCCGAGCGCGACACGGCAGAGCTCTGCGTCGTGCCCGCCGCCGACGCGCGCAGAGAGCTTGGCGACGAGCGGCCCCTCCTCGCCGAGCAGCACCTGCGTCGTCGTCGGCCCGAGCTCGATGCCGAGCGCGGCCGCGGCGGCGCGCGCCGTCTCGACCGCCGCGCCGACCTCCGCGGGCTCGAGCGCGGCCGGCCAGAGGTGCGCGAGCGGGACGCCGAACGCCGGCGGCGGCGCCTGCTCGCGGTCGGTCACCGTCAGCGGCACGAAGCGACCGTCGAGCGAGAACGCGTTCACCGTCAGCATCCGCCGGCCGACGAACTCCTCCACGAGGCAGTAGTCGCCCTCCGACTCGGCGAGCGCGTCGGCGGCGGCGGCGGCGGCCGTCGCGGCGTCCGGCACGAGCCCGACGGCGCGGTCGCCGGACCGGTCGGGCACCTCGACGACGGCGGGATACCCCAGCTCCTCCGCCGCCGCGCTGACCTCGGCCGGCGTCCGGCAGACGAGCGAGCGCGGCTGCGCGATCCCGGCCTCCGCCAGCCGCTCGCGCTGGCGCCGCTTCGAGGTGGCGAGCGAGGCGGATTCTGGCGTGATGGGATGCGGCAGCCCGAGGCGCGAG
>JBEKEH010000200.1:0-3590 GCA_050013935.1 Gaiellaceae bacterium
TCTCCCTCGAAGCCCCATGTCCCGGAAAACGCCCCGACGCTACCGGCCGCGCCGGACGCTCCGATCAGGAGCCTCGAGGCTGATTCTCATGCCGGTACACCACGCTACGGGACGTGACCGAAAAACCCGCCGCGAGGCCACCCGCTGCCTCAAGCGCTACCTCGCCCGCAACCTCTACCGGCTCCTCGAGAACCCGCCACCAACGACTTGACAAACATAGAAGCATCATCGGAGCGTCCACTAAGACGATTCCGGTCTATGTGGGGACGATCGTGCTACCATCTTGTATCTCAGCACCCTGACGGCCTGAATTGGAACTCCGCCGCCTGCGCTACTTCATTGCGGTAGCCGAAGAACTGCACTTCGGACGTGCCGCAGAGCGCCTGCATATGGCCCAACCGCCGCTCAGTCAGCAGGTCAAGGCGCTCGAGGCAGAGCTGGGCGTGCAGCTCTTGCAGCGAAACCGCCGCCGAGTCGAGCTTACGGACTCGGGTCGACTCCTGCTCGAGGAGGGCTCGTTGCTGCTGGCGCACGCCGCTAACGTCGAGGAACTACTCCGCCGCAGCGGAACCGGCGAGGTCGGGCGGCTCGCGCTTGGCTACTTCGGCTCGGTGACATACGACCTACTCCCCGCCGTTCTTCAGGCTTTTCGCGTTCGCTTCCCGAACATCGCGCTGCAGCTTCAAGAACTCTCGACGGCTGACCAGGTGGTCGCACTCCGAGAACGAAAGATCGATATCGGACTGGTACACCTGCCGGTGAAGGACACGAGAATCGAACTGACGCTGCTTACGATGGAACGACTCATTGTTGCTCTCCCCACGTCGCATCCACTCACAGCACGCGCCCAGATCGTGGCCGCGGATCTCGGGGGCGACTCTTTCATCCTGTTCCCACGCCGTAATGCCCCGGGGTACTACGACGAGATTCTTGCACTCTGTCGCGAAAGCGGATTCAGCCCCAACATCGTGTATGAGGTGGCGAATCAACAGGCGATTATTGCGCTCGTCTCGGCCGGAGCCGGTGTGGCCTTGGTTCCAGAATCGACGCAGAACCTCCGCCAGCCGGGCGTCGTGTATCGCCCCCTCTCTCTGTCGAGCAACCGGCTTTCGATTGCGCTCGCCAAGCGCCAGGGCGACTCGCTGCCGGTCGTTAGGAATTTCAGCGATGTCGCAAGCGCTGTTGCACTGAGTAGACACATGCAACGACCGCCCCAGCCAGCCTCCTAGCACGCCCGGCAGCGAGCAGACCACGTCGACAGAGTTCGCCTGGAGCGTGCGCCTCTCTTATCCTGTGGTGTGGTGGGTCGAGTTCCTCCCGCGCGCCCGAGGTGCTGCCCACCGTCTGCCCGCCAGGTCGACGGTAGCTACAATGCCATGTCAGAGCCAGACGCCTTCCCGGACGTGGCCTGACGTGGCGAGCCTGATCGGCCCCGGTGCCTTCTCAGAGTGTGAGCTAACGTCTGTGCGGATGGCGAAGCAGCGCGGCGGGGCATTGACGGGCTGCATGACGAGCCGCGGCCGGGCAAGCCGCGCTCGATCAGCGACCAGGACGTGGAGCGGGTGATCGTGAAGACGCTCGAGCAGCAGCCGTCGAACGCGACCCATTGGTCGACCCGTTCGATGGCGGCCGCGACCGGGATGAGCCAGAGCGCGGTCAGCCGGATCTGGCGGGCGTTTGGGCTCAAGCCCCACCAGAGCGAGACGTTCAAGCTCTCGCCGGATCCGCAGTTCATCGACAAGGTCCGCGACATCGTCGGGCTCTACCTCAATCCCCCGGACGCCGCCGTCGTGCTCTGCGTCGATGAGAAAGCGCAGATCCAGGCGCTCGACCGCAGCGCGCCGGTGCTTCCGTTGATGCCGGGAGTGCCTGCACGCCAGAGCCACGACTATGTCCGCAACGGCACCACCAACCTCTACGCCGCCCTCGACGTCGCCTCCGGCCAGGTGATCGCCGAGATGTCGCCACGGCACCGCGCCGAGGAGTTCCGGCGCTTCCTGAACCTGATCGACGCCTCGGTGCCGGCGCACCTCGACGTGCACGTCGTGCTCGACAACTCCTCGACCCACAAGACACCCTCGATCCAGCGCTGGCTCGTCCGCCACCCGCGCTTCAGCCCTCACTTCACGCCGATCTACAGCTCCTGGCTGAACCTCGTCGAACGCTGGTTCGCGGAGTTGACGACCAAGTGGATCAAGCGCGGCACCTACCGCTCCGTCCGCGACCTCGTCGCCTCGATCCGCACCTGGATCACCGACTGGAACGACAACCCCAAACCGTTCGTCTGGCACAAGACCGCCGACCAGATCCTCGACAGCCTCGCCGCCTACTGCCAACGGATCAACGACTCAGGACACTAGGCGGGCGTGCGCGTGGAGCTGCGCCTGCGCGTGCTCGTGAGCACGGCTGTCCCGGGGGTGTAGATACGGGTATGCACCTACCAGCGATGGTTTCGGAAGGAGCACCTCGTGAGAGAGCGCCAGTTGGGACGTTTTGGCCCTACCGTTTCCGCCATCGGGTTGGGATGCTGGCCGATGTCGGGGGCCTACGGTGACACCTCAGACGCCGACGGGATCGCGACGATTCACCAGGCGCTCGAGCTTGGCGTCACGCTGCTCGACACCGCCGACGTCTACGGCAACGGCCACAACGAGCAGCTCGTCGGGCGGGCCATTCGCGATCGCCGGCAGGAGGTCGTCCTGGCAACGAAGTTCGGCAATTTGCGCGCAGCGGATGGCTCGCTGGTCGGGATATACGGGCGGCCCGAGTACGTGCGTGCGGCCTGCGAGGCGAGCCTCCGCCGGCTTGGCGTCGACGTGATCGATCTCTACCAGCAGCACCGCGTCGACCCCGATACGCCGATCGAGGAGACGGTCGGCGCGCTTGGCGAGCTCGTGCAGGAGGGGAAGATCCGCTTCATCGGCCTCTCCGAGGCCCGGCCGTCCGACCTGCGCCGTGCAGCAGCCGTTCATCCGATCGTGAGCCTGCAGAGCGAATACTCACTGCTCGAGCGCGGCGTCGAGGGTGAGGTGCTCGCTACCTGCGAAGAGCTCGGCATCGGCTTTCTCCCCTTCGCTCCACTCTCGCGGGGCCTGCTCGCCGGCAGTCTCACCCCGAGGCGCGCGCTGGATGCCGGCGACACGCGCTCGAGCGTGGGACGATTCCCGCGGGTGGGCCCGGAGCACCTCGCGGCAAACGCTGCGCTGGCGAGCACCGTCCTCGAGATCGCGGAGGAGCATCACGCGAGTTCCGCACAGGTCGCCCTCGCCTGGCTGCTGTCGCGCGGCCCGTGGATCGTTCCGATCCCCGGGACGAAGCGGACGGCCTATCTCGAGGACAATGCGCGTGCACCTGAGCTCGAGTTGACACGGGAAGACGAGGCACGACTCGAGGGCCTCGCCGCCCGGGTGCAGGGTGCGCGCTACGGCCCCGAAATGCGGACGCCCGACTGGGTTTCGCCGCCACTACAACAGCACTGACTTCCGGGCAAAGGTCGCAAAGCCGGTCCGTGTGCCCTCGGCTTCGATGGAGGGGGTACCCGCGTCGGGGGAGGCAGCGACCCCCAGGAGAGGTGGGGTCCAGGCGAGTTG
>JBEKEH010000201.1:0-3428 GCA_050013935.1 Gaiellaceae bacterium
ATGTCGCCGCCGGCGACGGAGGGTCCCACTATCAGCGGGATCGCCGGTACCCAGGGACCCACCCGGTGACGCGGAGGCGGTTCTTCGCCCTGGCCAGCCGCGAAGCAGGGCGTGCGTGGTCGACGCGCTCGGCAGGTACGGCGCGCCCGGAGTGAGATCACCTCTCCGGCGAGGGCGGCGAGTGGGTCAGGGGCGGGCGATGCGGAAGCCTTTCTCGAGGACGAAGCGCTCGGAGCGTTCGGTGAGCCTCTCGGCGATGACCTGCGCGTTGAGTGCGTCGGGGAAGACCTTGGTCCAGTCTTTGAAGGGTCGATTGGTGGTGATGCAGGTGGAGCGTCGGTAGTCGTAGCGCTCGGAGATGACCTGGAAGGCGAGCTTGGCCTGTGCGGTGTCCATGGCGAGAACCGCGAAGTCGTCGATGACGAGCAGCTCGGCGCGGACGTAGCGACGCAAAGCGCGGTCGAGGGCGCCGTGGAGTTCGGCACCGTGCAGTTCGCTGAGCATGCGCTGGGCGGAGACGACGACGACGCGTCGCGTGGCCTGACAGGCCCTGTATGCGACAGCGCGGGCGAGGAACGTCTTGCCCGTGCCGGGCATGCCGATGAAGAGCGGGTTGACCCCGGTGTCGAGGAACGCCAGGTCGTGCAGGGCGAGGTAGCGGGCCCGGAGCTTCTTGCGGGCGGGGTCGAAGTCGAAGTTGAAGGCGTCGACTGTGTTGATCTCGGGGAAGTGCGCGTCGCGGATGCGCCGCTCGACGGCGCTGCGCAACCGGCTCTGCTTCTCCTCGTCGCAGAGGCGGTCGACGACGTCCAGCGCGGACAGGTTCTCCTTCGCTGCGCGATCGAGGAGCGCCGCAATGGCCTTGGCCATGCCCGGGAGCCTCAGCCAGCGGAGCTTGTCCACGAGCATCGCGAGAGTGTCGGCGTCCTTCACGAGCCATCCCCTTGGATGCGGCCGTCGCCGGGCAGAGGCCCTGGGTCTCGCGTCATCGGCGTCGGGGCGAGGTTGTCGTAGATGGACAGGTCGGGGTCTGGCACCGAGATGGCGTCGAGTTCCTCGACGCCGAGGCGTAGCGGGGCCGGCTGGGGCATGAGGCCGCGCCGGTGGCGCAGCACGTACTCCACGTACTCGGCACCAACGTGGCCGGTCTGCATCACCTCCTCGATCGCGCTCGCCGTGACACTCGCGCCGAACAGCTCGACGAGCAGCACGAGCCTGACCGTCTCGCGACGGATGGAGCGCGAGCCCGCGGCCAGGAGCTTGAAGTACTGCCGCCCGGTCTCGCCGAGGGGAGCGAGCGCAGGGGGCAACGAGCCGGCGGCCGCACGCGGCTTGTGCTCGAGCAGTTTCTGCTCATGGGACGGGTGCTTGATGTCCTCGCCGACGCCCCAGCAGCGGGGATGCACGGCGACCTGCTTGTCTTCGAGGAAGACCGCTACGGTGTAGTCGTCGGCGCGCACGAGCACGTGCTGCGAGACGAGTCGCCAGGGGACCGAGTAGCTGTTGCGATCGAACGAGACGCGGAAGGTCTTCGTGACGCCGGTGCCATCCATGTCATCGGTGTTGAACGGAGTGGCAGGCAGTGGACGGAGCTTGCATTTCTCCTCGTTGGCGAAGACGAGAGCGGGGACCTTGCCCGTCACCTCATGGACGCGACCGTTGGCGAAGTCGTCACGCCACGCAGTGGCCTGTACGTTGAGATCGAGCAGGTCGCGGAATCGGCGGCCGGGCCAGAAGCGGGCACGGATGAATCCGATCGGACGCTCGACCCGCCCCTTCTCGTTTCCCCGGCGAACGTTGCAGGCGCGGACCCCGAAGCCGCGGGCGCGAGCGTACTCGAGGAACCTCGGGTTGAACCTCGTCGCTGTGGCCGTGTGCGAGAGGACCACGGTCTTCATGTTGTCGAAGATGTCGACGGCGGTCGTCCCGCCGAAGAATGCCACGCAGTGCTCCATGCACCGGAGGAACGAGCCCATGCTCTGGCTCACCGTGAACTCGATGTAGAGCAGGCGGGAGTGGCAGAGCACGGCGACGAATGCACTGACTCGTCGGGCAACGCCAGGCAGGGCGAAGCCGAAGTCGGCCCAGTCGACCTGCATGGCCTCGCCGGGGGCGAACTGCAGGGTGAGGAACGCCTCGGGTGACTTGCGCCCCACCCGCATCTCCCGGAGCCTGGCGCGCAGGATCGTGACACCGCCCGTGTAGCCGAGCGGCCGCAGTCGCTCGAGCACGGCCGGTGCGAAGATGTCCGGTACGTCGTCGAGGATCGCCCGCAGCGGAACCTCGTACGCGTCGAGCAGCGAGCCACGCGCTGCAGCCGGCTTCGGCGGCGGCGCCGTGTGCAGGCCGAGGATCTTGCGCACGGTCTTGCGCGAGATGCACAGCCTCTTGGCGGTCTGGCGTACCGAGACCCCCTCGATGAGGCCGAGGCGCAGGACCTCGGCGACGCGGCCGGAGGTGTCGATCGCGCTCATCGGGGCCATGCGAGCTGGAGCTGGCGGCGAGCGTCACGGAAATCGCCAAGTCCTCGCAGGCGGCGCCCGCGCCGCGTTGCCCCCGGGTCCACCACGTCGACAACGTAGTGTAAGGCGTGATCGCCGAGGCCCAATCCTTCGGAAAGACCGAGGCTGTAGAGAGAGTCCTCCGCGTCCGCAGAGAGCACAACGCGCACCGGGCGTCCCTGCCAGGTCGCGAGCGCCTGGAGCAGCATTGGCGCCGCCCACCGATGGTGCGCAGCCGTCACCGGAGCGAGCCGCGCCATCAGCACGTCGTCCGGCCCCTCCGTCATCAGGATGTGCGTCTCGCTCGACCGCGGAATGATCGTCAATCGGATCTCGTCTGCCATCGGGGGTGCCTTCCGGTGCCGCGGCGGTCTGGGTCGCGGTGCCGATCACCTTGGTCGCCGAGGCCAACTCTTCGGAATGCTCATCCGTCACAGCCCTTGTTTTCTGCTTCTTCCGCTGGTCGATCATCCGGTCTCGGTGGTCCTCGCGCCCTTCGTCGCTACGTTGGTGTCGGTCGTTGGCCTCGTGCCGTGCCCCACGCCGACACGCCTCGTCCTCGCAGTACGCGCGCCCGTGATCGCACGCGCGGCAGACGATGAACTCGTCCCCGCACCACCTGCAAACGACCCATCTCGCGTCCGCTCGCACCGCTCCTCGTGGCGAACGCAGAGAACTTCGTACAGACCAGCGAGTCGTGCGATCTCTCGCCCGCATCGCTCTGCGAGGGGCTCGGGTCACTACCCCGGGCCTCTCGTCTTTGTCGCCGCTCGCTCGCCTACTGACCTACCGCGCCGACGACGCCGTGCGCGAATTCACGGCGACTACCCCCCGCTCACGAGTGGAGCCAGGGTCCCGGTGATCGTGGCGGAAGTGGGACCCTCCGCGGGCGGTGGCGACAATCAGTACGACTTCTTGGCGATGCTC
>JBEKEH010000202.1:0-3422 GCA_050013935.1 Gaiellaceae bacterium
CCACCCCGCGCAGAGCAGCGGCGCGCGAACCGCGACGCGCCGGATCACCGCTCGGGGGCCGCGGAGCCCTCTGAGGCACTGACCTCGGGGGTGGTCCCAGAGGGTACCAACGCCACCATGAAAGCCAGCAACCATCGCAGCTGAGGGTGTGAGGGCGCAGGAGGACACCCTCAGGGACTAGACGCGGACACGAGGAGTTCGGCACAAAGGGTCTTCTTCTCCAAGGTTGCAGGAGAGACGGGTCTCATTGCAGGTTATTGTCGCCTGAGTGCAGGGTTGACCTGCGCGGAAGCCGGCTTGGATACTGAGCGGAAGCCGGCTGACGTTGCGAGATTGCAGTCGTACCGCGTGCCTTGTGAACGAACAGACGCAGCCGCGGAGGAGCACGGTGGTCGAGCACACGATGGACGCGTCGGGCTGGTTGCGCAAGCAGCTCGAGCAGGCGAGCCCGGATCTGCTGCGGGCGATGGTGCAGGACATGGCGGAGGCGCTGATGGGCGCGGAGGTGGATGCGCTCTGCGGCGCGTCCTACGGCGAGCGCTCGCCGGAGCGGGTCAATCGGCGTAACGGCTACCGCGAGCGCGATTGGGACACGCGGGTGGGCTCGATCGAGCTCGCCGTTCCGAAGCTTCGCGAGGGCAGCTACTTCCCGGACTGGCTGCTGCAGCCGCGCCGGCGGGCCGAGCAGGCGTTCGTGTCGGTGATCGCCGACGCCTACCTCGCTGGCGTCTCCACGCGCCGGGTGGAGAAGCTCGTGCAGCAGCTCGGCGTCGAGCGGATGAGCAAGAGCCAGGTCTCTCCCGGCTCGCGAAGTCGCTCGACGGGATCGTGGAGGACTTCCGCACCCGGCCGCTCGACGGCGGCCCCTACGCGTACGTCACCTTCGACGCGCTGGTGGTCAAGTGCCGCGAGGGCGGACGCACGGTCAACGTCTGCGTCGTCCACGCGGTCGGCGTCAACCGCGACGGCTTCCGCGAGTCGCTCGGCCTGGACGTCGTCACCGCCGAGGACGGCGCCGCCTGGCTCGCGTTTCTGCGCTCGCTCGTCGCCCGCGGCCTCAGTGGCGTCCGATTGGTCACCAGCGACGCGCATCCGGGCCTCGTCGACGCGATCGCCGCGAGCCTCCCCGGCGCTGCCTGGCAGCGCTGCCGCACGCATGCGATGCGCAACCTGCTCACCCGAGTCCCGAAGAGCGCGCAGAGCTTCGTCGCGACGATGGTCCGCACGATCTTCGCGCAGCCCGACGCTGACATGGTCCACGAGCAGCACCGCCGGATCGTCGCCCAGCTCGAGACGCGATTTCCCGAAGCCGCGGCGCTGCTCGAAGAGGCGGCGCCCGACCTGCTCGCCTTCACCACGTTTCCGAAGGAGCACTGGCGCCAGCTGTGGAGCAACAACTCACTCGAGCGGCTCAACAAGGAGATCCGCCGCCGCACCGACGTCGTCGGCATCTTCCCCAACCGCGCCGCCGTCGTCCGCCTCGTCGGCGCCGTCCTCGCCGAACAGAACGACGAGTGGGCCGTGGCCAGCCGCCGCTACCTGAGCGTCGAGTCGCTCGCGAAAGCACTCGCGGACCCGGTCGACGAGCCCGAGGAGGTGATGGCGATCGCAGCGGCCGCGTAACGCTCAGGCGAGGATGACGCGCTCAGCCTCATACACCACCTTGACGGACGCGGCCGGCCCGACCGGCGCATAATCATGAGCCGGCTAGAATCTAGTCAGTATGAAGCCCCTCACAGAAACACAACTCAAGTGCTGTGAGCTAACGGCACGAGGACTCTCCCAACCCAAGGTCGCCAAGATTCTCGATTGCAGTCACAGCACGGTTACGCGCACGCTCAGGCGCGAGGATGCAAAGGAAGAGGTCACGCGCTGGAAGAACCTTCTGTTCGGCCAGACCGATGACGAGGCGCTGCTTGAGGAGCTGCGTCACAGCGACGACCCGGGCGTCGCCACTGCCGCGCTCTTGCTGCAGTACAAGCTCGGCCTCCTTGAGCTGCCGGAGGGTGCGTACATCGTCCCCTTGCAAGCCCGAGTCGCGGACGAGCGGCCGCTGCAGACCACCTCCAGATAACGCCCGGGCGCGCAGCCTCTCTGTCGCCTACCGGAGCGATATCGCGCCGAGATCGAACGTCGCCAGGATGACCTACCCGCGCCGCAGCGCGACCTGAGCCAGGCCCTGACAGCGAATCTGGTGCTCGGCCAAGGCAGTCACCCGGTACATCGTGGGCAGGAACGTCGCCTTGCGATAGATCTCTGCATGAGCGGCAGCGCGATGACCGGCGCCCGGCTTACGTCACGCCGGTTCATGGCGTCTGCTGGCCGGACGACGAGATGACTCGCACCCCACTGCTTTGTCGCAGAATGCGGGAACTACGACACGCGACGACGAGGACCGGCAAGGCCTGGCTAAACGTCCGGACGCAGATGGAGGTCGATGCCGCGAGCTGCCAGACGTGGTGCTCCGCGTCTCCGATCGGTGTGTCCGCTGATGCACCCCTCCCGGTCGGGGTCCAAGCTGTTTTCGTAGGAAAGGAGGAGGGATGAGCGCTACGCGACAGGCCGAGGCGCATCGTGGCGATGTGGTCGAGGTGAGTGGGCGGCGTGTCGGTGACCCCGGCCGGATGGGCGAGCTCCTCGAGGTGCTGGGCGCCCGGGAGCATCCGCATTACCTCGTGCGCTGGCAGGACGGGCACGAGAGCGTCCTCTACCCCGGCGAGGGAACGACGATCCGGCAGAAGGCGACGCCCGAGCGACGGAGGAGCCGGAGCTCGCCCTCGCCGCGGTGAGCGCCCAGCTCGTCGAGCTGCTGCGGGGCGCGGGCGTCGAGTTCGAGCTGCTTCCCCACCGGCACACGACCACGGCGGCGAGCGAGGCGCGGGTGCTGGGCGTGGTAGAGCAGACGGTCGCGAAGACGCTGATCGCACGCGACGACGAGGGGCGCTGTGTCCGCGCAGTCGTTCCCGCATCGCGCCGGCTCGACCTCGCCAAGCTCGCGCGGGCAGTGACGGCGAAGACGGTGATGCTGCTGAGCGAGACGGAGCTCCTGAGCGCCTATCCGCAGTTCGAGCTTGGTGCCGTGCCGCCGTTCGGCGGACCGGCGGGCGACCGGGTCGTCCTCGACCGGCAACTTGCCGAGTGCGACCAGGTCGTCCTCGAGGCGGGCGTGCACGACACCTCGCTGTGGCTGCGAACGGAAGACCTCATCACCGTCGCCGACGCACAGCTCGCAGACATCGCAACAAGCTGATCCGCGCCTGCTGTGTTCCTGGTGCGCCGAGCAGCGAGCTGGTCCCCGTCGTCGCGTGTCGTAGTTCCCGCAAAAAGCGACACGCTCACGGGGAGCCGTCGTGTCGTCAACCACGCGCTCGATCTGGGTATCACGCGCGAGCGGGACCGAGGCGCCTCATACAGCAAACACT
>JBEKEH010000203.1:0-3404 GCA_050013935.1 Gaiellaceae bacterium
ACCTCGCGTACGTGGCGGAGGTCGTCGCCGACCTGCACAAGCACGCGCGCGGGATCCACGGTCTGCGCATGACCTTCGAGCCCGAGCATCTCCGCTTCTTCCAGGCGCGGTTCGAGCCGCTGGAACCGTTCTCGCTCGGCGGGATCGAGAGCACCGCAGAGTCGGCGACCGCCCCGATCTAGCGAGCGGCGCCGAGCGAGACCCGGACGGTGCGACGCGGCTCGGGCCGCGCGGCGCAAGCCTGCGCGTCGAGGGTTGCGAGCGCGCGGGCGAGCTTCGCAACCGTACGGGCGTTCCTGCGGCGCGACCGGAACATGGGGCCGTGTGTTCGACCCGAGCGGGGGCGTTCCTGCCGCCGAGATCCGCCCTCGGAGGCCCGGAGTACACTTCGCAAATGGCGACACTGGAGACAGGCGAGCGGCACCACAGGCTGCTCGACGAGCTGCTCGCCGAGGTCGAAAGCTACACGGCGGAGTTCGACCGCGAGCTCGTCGCGCGAGCCTTCGCCTACGCCGCCGCCGCCCACGAGGGGCAGCAGCGCCGGTCGGGCACCGCCTTCATCGAGCATCCCGCCGGCGTCGCGCGCATCTGCGCTGAGCTGCGCCTCGACGAGCAGACGATCGCGGCCGCGCTCCTCCACGATGTCGTGGAGGACACGGAGGCGGACATCGAGGATGTCCGCGCGGAGTTCGGCGACGAGATCGCGCGCCTGGTCGAGGGCGTCACCAAGCTGACCCGGATCAGCTTCCAGAGTCGTGAGCAGGCGGAAGCGGAGAACTACCGCAAGATGATCGTCGCGATGTCCGAGGACGTCCGCGTGATCCTGATCAAGCTTGCGGACCGGCTGCACAACATGCGCACGATCGAGTACCTCGGCAAGCAGAAGCAGGTGCAGAAGGCGAAGGAGACGCTCGAGGTCTATGCGCCGCTTGCGCACCGCCTCGGCATCCACGCGGTGAAGTGGGAGCTCGAGGACCTCGCGTTCCAGACGCTGCATCCGCGCAAGTACGAGGAGATCAAGACGATGGTCGCCGAGCGTCGCGCCGACCGGGAGGGGCACGTCGCCGAAGCGGCCGACGTGCTCGCGCGCGAGCTCGACAAGGTCGACGTCCCGGCCGAGATCTCGGGGCGCGCGAAGCACTTCTACTCGATCTACGACAAGATGGCCAAGAAAGGCCGCGAGTTCAACGAGATCTACGACCTCACCGCGATGCGCGTGATCGTCGAGCGCAACGGCGAGGAGGGGACGCGCGACTGCTACGGCGCGCTCGGCCTCATCCACTCGCTCTGGAAGCCGATGCCCGGCCGATTCAAGGACTACGTCGCGATGCCGAAGTTCAACGGCTACCGCTCGCTGCACACGACCGTGATCGGGCCCGAGGGGCGCCCGCTCGAGATCCAGGTGCGCACGCGCGAGATGCACGAGACGGCCGAGCTCGGGATCGCCGCGCACTGGGCGTACAAGCGCGGCACGAAGAGCACCGCCGATGAGGAATGGCTCACCTGGGTGAAGCAGCTCATGGACGTCCACGCGGAGGAGTCGGATGCGCGCGAGTTCGTGAAGTCCTTCCGTACCGATCTCTTCGACGAGGAAGTGTTCGTCTTCACGCCGAAGGGCGAGGTGAAGACGCTGCCTGCCGGCTCGACGCCGATCGACCTCGCGTATGCGGTGCACACGGACGTCGGCCACCGCACGGTCGGCGCGAAGGTGAACGGGCGCATCGTGCCGTTGCACTACAAGCTGCGCAGCGGCGACCGCGTCGAGATCCTCACCTCGAAGGCAGGCCGCGGACCGTCGCGCGACTGGCTCTCGCTCGCAGCGTCGTCGCGGGCCCGCAACAAGATCCGCCAGTTCTTCTCGCGCGAGCAGAAGGAGGACCTCGAGGCGAAGGGACGCGAGTCGCTCGAGCACGCGCTCAAGGGGCAGAACCTCCCGTACCGGAAGCTCGCCGGCTCCGCCGTGCTCGCCGGCGTGATCCGCGAGACCGGCTTCAAGAAGGCCGAGGACTTCTACATCGCGCTCGGTTCCGGAAAGCTCACCGCGGGCAGCATCGTCAACAAGGTGCTGCAGCGGCTGAAGGTCGACGAGGTCGCCGAGGAAGAGACGGTGACGCCGCGCAAGAAGCCGCGGGCGCGCGACGCCCTCGCGAGCGCCACCTACGGCATCAACGTCGTCGGCGTCGAGGACGTGCTCGTCCGGCTTGCCAAGTGCTGCACGCCGGTGCCGGGCGACGAGATCGTCGGCTACATCTCGCTCGGCAAGGGGATCACGATCCACCGCGGCGACTGCCCGAACGTGCGCTCGCTGATGCGGAACCCGGAGCGCTTCACACCGGTCGAGTGGGAGGGCGGCACGGCGCAGAGCTTCCGCGTCCAGATCGCCGTCGACTCGTGGGACCGGTCGCGCCTGCTGGAAGACGTCGCGCGGACGTTCGCCGAGCACGGCGCGAACATCGTTTCCTACGGCGGCGTGGTCGAGGATCAGATGGCGCGCAACTGGTACGTCGCCGAGGTCGGCGACGTGAAGGCCCTGCGGGCGCTGCTGACCTCGCTCCGCAACGTCGACGGCGTCTTCGACGCCTACCGATTTACCCCGTCCTAGCAGGGGATTCTTACGGATGCGGGCCCCGTCCGCGCCTGTGACCCTCGGGGGCAGACGACCAGGAGGTTTACCGATGGGCACGGTTCTGCTCGTCGCCTACGCGTCGAATCATGGCTCGACGCGCGAGGTCGCCGAGGCAATCGGCCGGTCTCTGCAAGAGGACGGTTTGAGCACCGATGTGCGGCCGGTCGAGGAGGTGCACGATCTCGCGGGCTACTCGGCCGTCGTGCTCGGCGCTCCGCTCTACATGGGGCGCTGGCAACGGCACGCGCACGCGTTCCTGCGCCGCCACCAGGAAGCGCTCGCCGAGCGGCCGCTTGGGGTGTTTGCGCTCGGGCCGCTGCACGACGACCCGAAGGAGTGGTCGGAGGCGCGGGCCCAGCTCGGCACAGCGCTCGCCCGGCACGGCGTCCGGCCGGTGCTGGTGGAGCTCTTCGGCGGCCGCGTCGACCCGGCCCATCTGCGTTTCCCGTTCTCGAAGATGCCCCCCGGCGACCTGCGCGACTGGGACGCGATCGCGGCCTGGGCCGAGAGGCTGCCGAAGGCACTCGGCATCGCGCTGCCGGCCGCTGTCTAGGTCTAGAGGCGCTAGGTACCTCAATCGAGGGATGCCGCCTCGCTTGCACCGGGGTACCCCGAAAGGGGGATCGGCGCATTGGCCCCTGTCGGCAAGCGGAGCCGTTCACTCGAACGAGGGATTATTGCGGCTCTCGGGGCGTTCCCTGAACCGAGGGATCGACCGGCAGGCGTTCCCGAACTAGAACGTGGGAGGGAGGGGGGAGGCACCGAGGCTGCTGCGCCC
>JBEKEH010000204.1:0-3348 GCA_050013935.1 Gaiellaceae bacterium
GACGTACCGGCGGCCTGGGTAGAGGAGCGTGTGGGCGCACGGCTTCGCTCGTGACACGCCGCCGCTGAGCAGCACGACCGGGGCGACGAGCACGGCGCCGATGAGCAACGCGGCGCTCGCTCCGATCAGTAGTCGCGCTCGCCGAGAAATCGGCCTTGCCCGAAGGCGCCGATGCGGCTGCGACCCATTCACGCTCACGCAGCCATCTTTGCTGAGGCGAGCGGGACGGTCCGCCTATGTGGCTAGCCAGGGCTGATGGTGATGAGCCAATTGCCGAAGGCGATGACGGAGACCTTCTTGTAGGTCCCCGGCTTCACCACGAGTTTGCCGGCGTGCTCCTGCGTGTGCACCTTTATTCGCTGTCCGGCATCCCAGAGCTGGAACACGACGCTGTCGGATGCCCAATGGAGCACGGAGCGCTTGTGCACGACGATCGTGCCGAGGTTCTTCGAGTTGCGCCCCTGGAAGTGCCGGCCTGCCGGCTGGACGACCTGCGGTGCCGCTGGACTCGTGTACACGCGGGCCTGCGGGTGGGACTGCGACCGGGTGAGGTCGTACACGAGGAGCCCTATGCCGACGGCGAGCGCCGCAACCGCGACTCCAGCGACGATGCGTCTCATCCACCGAGCGGCTGCAGCGCGGGATAGAGCATGCGGAAGCGATCGTATCCGTCGCGGTAGAGGCCGGTCCAGTCGGAGACCGGCTCGACGGTCTCGCGCACGTGCACGCACGCAGAGACCGCCTCGTGCACGTCGGCGAAGGCGCCCGCCGCGACGCCGCCGAGCAGCGCCGCCCCGAAGGCGGCTCCTTCCTCGACCGCCGTCCGCTCCAGCGGCAGCTCGAGGGCCGAGGCGACGATCCGCGTCCACAGCGCGCTGCGGGCGCCGCCCCCGGAGATGCGGCCCACCTCGGGGACGATGTCGAGCTCGCGTAGGAGCTCGAGCGAGTCGCGCAGTCCGTAGGCGACGCCTTCGAGCACCGCGCGGACGAGCGCGCCCCGGCCATGGCGCAGAGAGAGGCCGGTGAAAGCCCCGCGCGCGTCCGGATCGGCGTGCGGCGTGCGCTCGCCCGAGAGGTACGGCGCGAAGAGCGCGCCCTCGACTCCCGCGGGGCATCCCTCGGCCTCGGCGAGCAGGTCGTCGTACGGCGCGGCCAGGATCTGCTGGAGCCACGCGAGCGAGCCTGCGGCGGAGAGCATCACGCCCATGGCGTGCCAGCCCTCCGGAACGGCGTGACAGAACGCATGGACACGGGCCTGCGGATCGCGGGCGAACGCCGGCAACGCCGCGAACACGACGCCTGACGTCCCGAGCACCACGGAAAGCGGGCCCGGCCGGTCGACGCCGACCCCGATCGCGCCGGCCGCCTGGTCGCCTGCGCCTGCGGCGACGGGGACGCCGTCGCGGGTCGTCCCCGAGACCTCCGGCGACTCGAGCAGCGGCGGCAGCCAGCCGGGGTCGAGTCCGAGCGCCTCGACTACCTCCTCGCTCCAGCGGCGTGCGCCGACGTCGAGCAGCAGGGTGCCGGACGCATCCGCGACGTCCGTGACCCGCTCGCCGGTGAGGCGCAGGCGCACGTAGTCCTTCGGGAGGAGCACGTGCTTGATCCGCGCGTAGATCTCGGGCTCGTGCTCGCGCACCCAGAGCAGCTTCGGAGCGGTGAAGCCGGGCAGTGCGCGGTTGCCGGTGAGCGCGACGAGCCGCTCGAAGCCGACGCGCTCCTCGATCTCCGCGCACTGCTCGCCGGTGCGCTGGTCGTTCCAGAGGATCGCCGGGCGGAGCACGCGGTCGCGAGCATCGAGGCAGACGAGCCCGTGCATCTGGCCCGAGAGCCCGATTCCCACTGCATCCACCCCGAGCCCGGCGAGAGCGTTCTCGCTTGCGCGGACCCAGTCGTCGGGCTCCTGCTCGCTCCAGCCGGGCTGCGGCGTGGAGAGCGGGTACGCCTCCTCGGCGCGCGCGATCACCTCACCCGCCGGAGAGACGGCGAGCGCCTTGACGCCGGTCGTCCCGACGTCGATGCCGACGAGCGCAGTCACGCGCCGAGCGCCGCGAACACGAGCTCGTGCGCCCTCACCGCGTCCTTCTCCTCCTGAGCCTTGCGCAGCTCGTCGCCGTCGAGCTTCCGGGCGACCTCCTCGATGAACCGCCACGCGAGCACCGAGCGCTTCACGGCCGCGACCGCATCCTCCGTGTACGGAAAGAGGTCGAAGCCGAGCCGCTCGCCATGCTCACCGTAGCCGGCCCGCTGCAGCTCGAGCGCAAGCTCGAGCGTCTCCATGAACGCCGTGGCGCCGACCATGTTGTCGTCGTCGAAGGTGCCCCAGCCGGAGTTCGCGTGCTGGTGGCCGAGCAGCCCCTCGGCGGCGAGCAGAGCCGCGTACTCGGCCAGGTTCTCGCCGTTCATGATCAGGTGCTGCCAGTCCATGTTCACCTTGACGTTGTCGATCCCCTGTGTGCGCAGCTTGTGGATCACGTGCAGCGTCATGCCGATGTTGCGCATGAAGATCTTCATCGCCGGCTCGGAGTTCTTGTGCTCGAGGAGAAGCAGGATGCCGCGCTCCTTGCAGCGCTGCGCGGCCTCGCCGACGCCGTCGACGAACCGAGACCAGCTCTTGGCGTACGGGGTCTGGAACGGATAGTTGTAGCCCTCGATCCCGGGCCAGATGATGAAGTGCGCTCCCAGCCCGCCGGCGAAGTCGATCGCCTCGAGCGTCAGCCGCAGCGCGTCCGCGCGTGTCCCGTCGTCGGGTGACGAGAGCCCGCCCTTGCCAAAGCGCGGATCGAGGTGCAGTCCGGTCGCCAGGCAGTAGATGCCGTGCCCGTCGAGCGCGTCGCGCACCGCGTCGAGGTTCTCCTCCGAGAGCTCCTGTGGATAGTGGAACTCGTAGTCGTCGATCAGGCCGTCGAGTCCCTCAACCGCCTGGCGCACCTTCTCCACCGTCGACTCGGCCGCCCGCTCCGGCTTGTAGCCGCCCGGAACGAAGCGTGTGACCATCGGCCCCATCGCCCAGATGCCGAGACTCGTCTTCATGTCGTCACCCTCTCTCGTTCGTGTGTCGCCCCGGCGTTGTGGACGCCGCCGGCGACCTCGATCGTCTCCGCGAGCCCACCGACGCCCTCACTCGATCGTGAACGACGGGAGTTTCACGATCCGGCCGCCTCTCAGTGCTGACTCGTGCGCGCAGAGGCCCACGCAGGTCCAGTTCGCCGAGCGGCGGGCGTTCGGGAACGGATCCCTGTCCTCGAGCAACGCGGACACGAACTCGTGCACGAGGTGGGCATGCGAGCCGCCGTGGCCTGCGCCCTGCGTGAAGCTCAGGTGGGTGTGCTTCGCGAGGTCGTACAC
>JBEKEH010000205.1:0-3318 GCA_050013935.1 Gaiellaceae bacterium
TACTTGAGCGTCTTCAGGTAGGCGATCAGCGCGGTGACGTCGCCTTGCGGGATGATCCCGCCCCAGTGCGGCATGCTCACGATCGGGGCCTTCCCGATCACGCTGCCGCTGCGGATCACATCGGCGATCGCCTTGTCCGTGGGGAAGTCGTGGCGGAAGCCGCCGCCCGAGAGCGGCGGAATCACCTTGTCCTGCGAGAGCGGGTTCGCGACCCCGCCGAGACCGTTCGGGCCGTGGCAGTTGATGCAGCCGTAACGGACATACAACGCCGCCCCCGCGACGGCCGGCCCCTGGCCCTGCGGCACCGGCACCGGCTGGTTGTCGGAGACGCTCGGCAGGCCGGCGCGAATGTAGGCAACGAGATCGGAGACCTGCGTCACCGAGATCACCTCGCCCCAGACCGGCATGTACGGCTTCGTCGGGTTCGCCGACTCGCCGAGGCCGTGGTCGATGATGTTGGTGAGCTGCGCGACGGTCAGCGTCTTCCCGAGGCTGGTGAGCGCCGGCACGTCCGGCGAGACGCCGCCGAGACCGTTCGGGCCGTGGCACTGCGAACACGCGAACTGCACGAAGGTGTGCGCACCGGCCGCGACGGCCGGAGCAACAGCGGCCGACGATGCCGAAGCGGTCGACGCGGCAGCCGGCGTCTTGCTGCTGCCCTGTCGGCTCACGTGCCCGATCGCCCAGCCGGCAAAGCCGGCGGCGAACATCAGCCCCAACGTCACCAAGACCAGTGCCGCCTCAGCGGCAGCGACCGACAGACCGCGCTTACGACTCATTGACCTCAGGCTCGGAAGACCGACGCAAGGCCACAATCATAAGGCGATCGGCAGCCGGTTCAAGGCAGCATCCTCATGGACGGCGGCGCTTGCATCGGCGGTCGGCTGCTGACGTGCGCGCGATCTCGCTGTCAAAAGAACAGAAGGCCCCGTGTCTGAGGCCTTTCGAGTGGCGGCGGGATTTGAACCCGCGACCTCCGGCTTATGAGTTCGGAGGTCGGCTGTCTCTAGCCCATTTCGATCTCGACCGGGTGGCCGATCCGGCCGAGAGCGCGGAGATGGCGCTGGTGCGATCGGATAGCAGCGCGCAGGGAGGGCTGGGCGGTGTAGCGGACACCGTGCTCGGCGGCCTTGCGACGCACGATCTCGGCAATACGCAAGTAGTGGGTATGCGGCACGCGCGGGAACAGGTGGTGTTCGATCTGGAAGTTGAGCCCGCCCAGCAGCCAGGTGAGCACGACGTTGCGGGGACAGAAGTCGACGGTGGACTCGACCTCGTGCACGGCCCACAGCCTCCTCGTGGCCGCCAGCTCTTCTGCCGAGGCACAGGCAGCCTCCTCGACGCAGTGGGCAAGCTGGAAGGTCGTCGCCGTGACGAGGCTCGTCGCCATCGTGAAGCCGACGTAACCGGCTACCACGACCCACCAGGGATAGACGAGCAGCGGCACGACGATCGCCCAGGAGACGAAGATCGCCTTGCCCGCGAGGAGTCCGACCAGGTCCCAACCCCTCGGCATGCGGAGGGCGCTGGTGGCGATGCGCCCTCGCACGAGTGCCGCCAGGTCGGCGCCGATCTGCCAGCGGAGCAGCATCAGGCTGTAGAGCGGCCAGACGTACACGTGCTGCAGGCGGTACCACGGTCTGCGCGGCTGCGACGGCAGCAACCGCGCGAACGGCGTCTGGTCGATGTCGTCGTCGTAGCCGTCCACGTTCGTGTACGTGTGATGAGCGACGTTGTGCTTGACCCGCCAGGCGTAGCTGCTGAACCCAAGCAGCGCGTCCGCCGTCCAGCCCAGCAAATGGTTCAGGCGCCGCGACCGGAAGTACGCTCCGTGATTGGCGTCGTGCTGGACGCAGAACCCCGTCAACACCGCACCCAGCACCAACCCCAGCAGGCACAGGAGCCCGAGCAGCAGCCCCGGCCGCACAAACATGAGCACTGCCCACGAAACCGCCAGCAGCGTGAGCGCCACAACCGACTTCGCGTAGAGCTCGAGGCGACCGCGCACGCGCGTGCGGCGTGAACCCAGGTACAGCTCGACCTCGCTGCGGATCTCGCGCACGAACGCCCCGCCGTTCTCGAACGACACCCTCGGCGGTCCCGCCCGGACAGCAGAAACGCCGGCACCGGCCTCCACAACCTCTCCAGTCGGGCAATAATCGGGCAAGAGCTCGCTCCCCTACTTCGGCGCCCTACGAAAAAACCCCGCTCTTGCGGGGCCTCTTCGAATAGCGGGGGCCACGCTATCAACGAGTTCCCGCGACCGCTTTGCGGATCGAGGAAGTGCGAGATTTGCAGCGACATCTCGCGGCGTAACCCGCGAGGCGGGACGGCATCAAGCTCCTCGGACGGAGAAACCGGGGGTCCCAGCGTCCGAGTTTCGGTGGACGCGTGGTTCACGGCGCGCTCGTCGTCTGCAGCGACGAACGCGCCGAGTTGCGCCGCGGCGCGCGCGGATGAGCGGGCCCGGACGGAAGCGGAGTCGCAAGGACGGCAACATCTCACCTTCCGCGCGTTCGCGTTGGCAGCCACAATGGCTTGACCATCGCGATCGACAGCGACCGACAACACGGTCCGGCCGTGAGGAGGCACGATGATTGGCGAGAAGGTGCAGCAGTTCAAGGGCAAAGGCACGGACTTGAGTGCCCTGCAAGGGAAGATCGAGAGCTATCTGAAGTCCGAGGGGTTTACGGTTCAGACGTCGGCGCCGAGCCCGCACGGGACCTTGATCCAGGCGAACAAGGGCGGGTTTCTGCAGGGAGTGATCGCGGCTGACCGTGCTTTGTCGATCCTTGTCTCGGGCGAGCCGGACGACTTCACGGTCCGGATCGGGATCGGGAAGTGGCTGGAGCATCTCGGTGTGGCAGCGCTCGAGACGTTGCTGCTGTCCGACCTGTTCCTCGTCGTCGACGTTGCCGAGATGGCGTGGAATCTCGAGATCGAGGACAAGCTCGTCAAGCAGATCGAATCGTTCGTCGGCTAGAAGCGGCTGGCCTGTTCACGTACAGGCCTGCGCGGGTGCCTGAGGGGTTTCCAAACCCCGGTTCCATGCCGGGATCAGAGTTCTGAACCGCTGGGGTGCGCGGACGGACGCCAGGCAGATTCGTTGGACGGCCGAAGCGGGAGTTCACGCGGCGGCCGGTGCGCGAAGGTTGAGCCGGAACACCGTTGTCGAGCGTGCGTCGAGCCGTGTTCGTCCGCGCTAGTGGACGCGGCCATAAGTTCGTTCGTGTCTGGCGGTTCGCAAACCAAGCAGGCCTAGGACGCAGGGAGGCCGCATACCCGTAGGTATGCGGCCGACCGAGGACAACGGCATGC
>JBEKEH010000206.1:0-3312 GCA_050013935.1 Gaiellaceae bacterium
TTGTTCAACGTGTCGTCAGCAATTTCTGTGTACACAAGCTGCGCGAAATACAGCACGTCCACGTTATCCGGATCGAGTCCGAGCAGAGATTGAATCATGCTGGTCGTTCGGTCCATGTCGCCCTGCTGGTAATACAAGCCTGCAAGCTCCATGCCGACCTCGGTCCGCAGGTGTTTCTCCGTCAGCTTCGGATAGACGCTCTCAAGTACGGCCCTCGCCGAGCTGCGGCCCAGCCGATTCTCGCAGATGCCTAGCATCGCTTTGGTCTTCAGTAGCGATGGGTCAACGGCGAGCGCGCCCTGGAAATCTGGGACAGCGGCGAGACAATCCCCTTCGAGAAATCGCACGGCGCCGCGATTGGTGAGCGCCGCGGCCGTTCAGGGAAGCTCGTAAACCTCGCCGAGGGCCTCGCCGGTCGTGTTGCTCGCGCTGGTCACCTGGAACGTGTACGCGCCCGGGGGCAGGTTGGCTATAAGCGCGGTATCCGCGCTGCCGACCGAGAGCGCCACGACCGCGGCGGCGGCGACCGCACGCGCGACACGGCGCCGCGCGACGGCGAGGAACACGAGGACGAGCACCGCGCCCGCGACGGTCGCCGCGTCGATCGTGCGCAACGTCCGCTGCCCCGCGGTACGGAACGGGAGCGGGGCGTTGCCGCTCACGCGCTCGAGCACCGAGCGGTCGAGCGACAGCCCGCGCTGGGTATGGAGGGCGACGAGGACGGTGAGGGCGAAGGCGACGGCGCACGCCGCCGCGACGAGCAGCAGCAGCAGCCGGGACGTCCTCACCGGCGCCTCGCGAAGACGACCGGCAACCCGCCGGCGTAGAGGACGTGCGGCGGCTCCTCCTGCGTGCCGACCTCGGCCCGGATCGCGACGCCGCGCGCGCGGACTCCGTCCACGGCGTCGGCGACGAAGCGGCCTGCAGGATCCTCCGGGCCGGAAGGATACGAGGTCGTAAGGACGGCAACCTTCACTGGACGAGGTCGATCTCCGCCCGATGCCCATGGGAACGTGCGAGACGGCCGTCGCTGGTCACGAGCGGAGCCGACAGCGCCTCGGCCAGCGCAACGTAGGAGGCGTCGTACGCCGTGAGCGTCCGACGGAGCTCCCACACGCGCGGCAGGAGGACCCGTGCGGGATATCGCTTCAACGGCAAGCCGAGAAGATCCTCGAGCGCTTGCTGCGCCCGACGCGAGCTGACGATCCCGGCGGCATCGAGGCGGCGAAACGCCGAGGCAACCTCGAGATCGACGACGTGCGGGACGTCGAGCAAACGAGAGCCGCGCAGGCGCTGCTCGACCCTCCTCCCGATGTCGCTCTCTAGCAGGTAGTGGACGAGCGCCGACGCGTCAACGACCGGCAAGATGCCGCTCGCGTTCCTCGCGCTCCTCGCGGATGAGGTCCGCCACCGAGACGTCGAGTTGCACGCGCGTCCTCTTCCGGATCCGCTCGCTGATCTCGGCAATCGTCGGACGCTCAGCGAGGTCGCCGACCTCCCGCAGCAGATACTCGGACAGGGACATGCCCTCCTTCGCCGCCTTCGCCTTCAGCGTCCGGTGGAGGTCCTCCGGCACGTTCCTGATCTGGATATGGCCCATGCAGAGCACCATATCACATGCGTTTTGCATGTCCTGCCGAGGCCCGTCCCCCGAAGACCACGGGCAGCGCGAGGGCAAGCGCCACAAAGGCGTAGAAGTAATAGAACTGCATCGTCAGGTAGAAGAGGTTCGCCGCCATCGTCCCGGCGAGCGCGGCCGTCATGCCCCACGCGAGCGGACGGACGCGCGGGCCGGCCGGGTCGTGCATCGCGTCGAGCACGCGCCCGAGGGCGCGCGCCGCGCGCAGCCGCAGGAAGACGTAGCGCAGGAAGACGAGGAAGAGCAGCGCGCCGACCAGGCCCGTCTCCACGATCAGCGCGACCCAGTACGAGTGCGGTCCCCAGTTCGTCTTGCCGGTGACGAACTCGTAGTAGACGGAGAAGTTGTTCAGCCCGAGCCCGAGCAGCGGGTGCGAGTGCAGCACCTGCGGGACGAAGTCGTAGACGCCGAAGTGGGCCGAGGTCGAGCGCCCGCCCGTCTCCAAGCGCGAGCGCAGCACGACCGAGAAGAAGTGCGGGCGCGAGTAGACGACGTACGCGAGCACGACCGCCACGCCGGCGAGCGGCGCGAGCAGCGCGCGCGAGCGGACGAAGCCGCGGTACGGCACCGCGAGGATCAGCAGACCGACGAGCAGCCCGAGCGCGCCGCTGCGCGACAGCGTCGCCATCAGCACGAGCAGCATGAACGCGAGCACGGTCGCGAACGGCCACTTCAGCCGGTGCCCGCGCTCGAGCCGCAGGTAGACCGGCGTCAAGGCGAGCAGCGGGACGTCGAGCATGATCCCGAGATGGTTCGGGTCGCCGGTGAGCGCGTTGGGCCGGTACACGCTCGCGCCGTTGACCGAGCCGTAGATGTTGATCGAGCTCGCCCCGCCCGTCAGCGGCGAGAGCACGGTGTGATCGAGGTTGTGCCCCGCTCGCGCCGCAAGCAGCTGCACGACACCGTAGGCCGCATTCGCCGCGAACCCCGCCGTGAACCAGCCGATCGCCCGCCAGTAGAAGCGCTCGCCGCGCCGCACCAGGAAGGCGACGGCGCACGCGAGGAACAGGAAGTGAAGGACGAACTTCACCATCCCCTTCGCGAACTGGTCGAGTGCCTCCTTGGTCTCGAGGTTGAAGAAGCCGAGGAGGTAGACGATCAGGAAGGCGGCGAAGAAGCCGAGGACGATCGCCGTCGTGCGCGGCGCCGGCCCGCGGCTCTCGAGCGCGAAGGCGACCAGGAAGAAGATGGTGAGCACGTCGGCGATGCCGACGGTGCCCGCGACGTTCCAGTGCACCTTCTCGAACGTCACGCAGAAGAACGTCGCGAGGAAGAAGAAGTCCGCGGTGCGCGTCCTGCTGACCGCGCGCGGCAGCGCAATCGACGCCACGCTCATGCGATGCTCCGCAGCAGCTCGGCCAGCTCCTCGACCCGCGCCGCGCGGGACAGCCGCTCCCGCCACTCCGGCGAGAGCGGCGTCCCCTCGAGGCGGCCGTCGCGCCAGCGCGCGTGCAGGTCGACGAGCGCGTCGCGCAGCCCCGCGACGTCGTCGGGCCCGACGACGAGCCCGGCGCCGGCGTCGCGGACCAGCTGCGCAGCGGCTCCGTCCGGCGGCACCGCGGCGAGGATCGTCCGCTCGGCGGCCAGGTACTCGAACACCTTTCCGGAGAGGACGCCGCGGCCGCGGCCGCCGGCCTCGGGAATCAGCAGCAGCAACGCGTCGGAGTCGCGCT
>JBEKEH010000207.1:0-3270 GCA_050013935.1 Gaiellaceae bacterium
CTCGGGAACGGGCACGTCCGGTTCGGAGGGAGGCGGCGAGAAAACCAGCGGCCGAAAGGCCGCCCCGGCGTCTCGCCGCCGACCCCACACCTCCCCCTCGAACGCCAAGCCGCCAACCTCTTGTTTGCGCTCGTCTCGCGCCGCTACGAACGCGGCTCGATCATCGTCACCAGCAACCGCGGCTTCGAACAATGGGGCGAGATCCTCGGCGACGCCATGGTCGCCGCCGCCCTGATCGACCGGCTCGTCCACCACGCCACCATGATCACCCCCAAAGGCAAAAGCTACCGCCTGCGCGAACGCGGCCTCGACGTCACGCCCGCCGCTCAGGCACCGCCGCTCCGCGACCCCGCCTGAGCGGCGGCCACCACCTCAACCTCCGAGCAGTGGTGCACTTTTCGACTGCGCAAACTGGTGCACTTTTCAGCTGCGCTTGACAACCCCGCATCCCGTGCGGCTCTACGCCCTGATGTGGCGGATGTGGCGGATGTGGCGGACTCCGCCACATCGAAGGAAGTCGAGCCTCCGGTCGGTGACCGGACGAGGTTGCGGAGCTGTTCTCGGGGCCGGGACCCGGTAGATCGCCTACCGGCTGACCTGCAGAACACGCGTCACCGTCGCCGCGGCGAAGCCGCGTGCGACCAGTTCGCGAGACCGGGTGACGCGCTCGCTCACTCCCAGCCTCGCAATGCTTCCGCCGCGATCTCGAGCTCGTAGGTCTTCCGCCCCAGCGCCCGCTCGAGCTCACGCACCTTCTGGCGCCGCTCTTTCTCGCCCTGCCGCTTGTCCTTGCCGGCGAGGGCCTCCCGGCCGCCCTCGAGCAGCTTGTCACGCCACGCGTAGAACAGCGTGTCCGAGATCTCGTGCTCGCGGCACGACGACGAGCGCGCGGGCGACGTTGTCAGTGCAGGGCCGTCTTGTTTCCGTGGGCCGCACTCGGAGAGGCCTGCTGCGTCGCTTCAGCGGCAGCAGCTGCTCAAACGAGCGAGGCGAAAGCCTTAGCGCCTCTCTGCCTGGGTGCGTGTGATCGACGCGGCGAGGGTTCGGTAGGCGTGCCCGACGTTCTCCCAGAAGAACGGTGGCGCCTGGAGCTGGGCGGCGGCTGCCGCGCGGGCGGCCGCTTGCGGATCGGTTAGGAGCGTCCGCAACGCGGCGGCGATTGCCGGGGCGTCCTCGTGGGGGACGAGGATGCCGGAGCCGTCGCTCAGGAGCTCGACGGCGTGCGGGAAGCGCGTTGCGACCACGGGCCTACTCGAGGCGATCGCCTCGACGAGCACCCCTGAGACGACCTGGTCGCGAGAACGGTACGGGAGCAGCACCACGTCGGCCTCTCGGATCCAGGCGAGTACAGACGCGGTGTTGCCGTACCCGTCGTCGAACTCGACGAGGTCGTCCACGCCGAGCGCTCGAGCCTGCGCGATCAGCGAGTTGCGGTATGCCTCGCCCTCCTGGGCGAGAACGTGGGGGTGCGTCTGGCCGTGCACGACGTAGCGAGGCGCGGGGTCGAGGTCGCGGAGGCGGGAGAGCGCCTCGATCCCGAACTCGATCCCCTTCCCTCGGCCGAGCAGGCCCCAGCTGAGGACGACCGGGCGCCGGGGACCGCGCCCAGCGCGTGGGGCAGAGAGGTTGAAGGAAGCGCCGTGCGGGATGACCCGTACGCGGCGAGCAGGGATCTCATGCAGCTCCTGAAGCCGCGACCTGGCGGCGGCGCTCTGGACGACTACGAGCTCGGCCGCTGTCGCGAGTTCCTCGACGATCGCGTGCTGCCTGGGCGAGGGCGAGCGCAGCACGGTGTGCAGCACCACGATCACGGGGACGCCGAGCCTGCGGACGAGATCGATGACCTCGCTGCCGTCCTTCCCGCCGTAGATCCCGAACTCATGCTGGACGACGACGACATCGAAGGCCTCCAGCGCCACCGCTGCTGTCTCGAGCGAGTCGTTAGAGCCGGGGACGAGCTCTGCAACCACCTCGGGGGCGAAGGGCGAAGCCCCCGCCTCGTCCACCAGAGCGACAACGCCGCTCCGCAGGGGCGCCATCGCCTCTCTCAGAGAAGCGGTGAAGGTCGCGATCCCGCATCTTGTTGGCGGGTAGGTGCCGACAAGCCCGACGGAGACCGAACGGGGCTCGATCCGTGTCGTCTCGGCCGGGGCGTCGGCGGGATCGAATGACAGAGCGCTCGGTTCGACCTGCAAGCGAAATCACGCCTCGAAGGACGCTGTAGGGGTTGAAGGGTCGGTCGCTGCGGGCTGGACTTGCAGCCGGACCGTGATCTTGGTGCCGAGCGGGCCGGTGTCGATCGACCAGGCGTCGGCGAGTGCATCCACGATCTCGAGGCCGTGTTCTCCGTGGCGGCGCCTGGTGCGGAGGTTCTTGATGCTGAGGCGGCCGCCCGCGTTCTGGACTCGCAACTCTGCCCAGTCCCGAAACAGCTGTATCTCGATCCGGATCGGCTCGCGTTTGGAGCCGTAGAGGACGGCGTTCTTGACGAGCTCGCTGGCGACGAGCCGGAGGTTGAACGCGAATCTCGCGTTCTCGTGCTCCTCGAGTAGCGCGTCGACCGCGCGACGTGCGAGCGAGGGCGCCTCGGAAGAAGGCTCGAGCCGCACCCGTGACGTACGAACCGGACGGGGCACCCCGGCGACGTCGTGGGCCGCGTGTGCGCGCGCGCCCCGGCGGATCTGCGCGAGCACGCGCCGGAGCACGACGATCTGGTCCGCGTCGTAGAGGCGCTGGCCGTGGTCTCCGCGGTGGGGGACGACGAGTCGGTAGCGGCGTTCCCACGTCCGAAGAGTGCTCGGTGCGACTCCGAGCTCCCGGGCAACGGCTCCGATCTCGAAGAGGCCCGCGCCCCATCTGATCTCAGCCTGCTCGCGCTTAATCGGTTGGTTTTTCACGATCCCGCGGATTCTCAGTCTCCGCAACCAGTCCGGCCTCACCGAATTTCTCGACCACCTCGTAGGTGTCGGTGGATGAGACGATCCGCTCGAGCGTCAGGTCGGCGTGCCCCGGCACGACGACGAACGCTTTCGGGCTCGTCCGGACGGCTTCATAGTCGGGCAACGAGATCGCGATCCGTTCGGTGCACTCCTCACGAGCGCACTCGCACACGATCTCAAATGACTCGTTTGGCCTCACCCTGTCGGCCGCGCGTTGCTCCAGACGCTCGTTGAGCTCGCGGAACCAGTCCTCGTTCGCCGCCTTGCGGACGTCGCGGGTCATCTGACTGCCATAGCTGTTAGGGTGAACAGGAGTTGAACAATAGCTGTC
>JBEKEH010000208.1:0-3205 GCA_050013935.1 Gaiellaceae bacterium
CGGGCTTCCGTGTCGGCTGGACGATCGCGCCGCGCGAGCTCGTCGAGGTGATGAAGAACGTGCAGGCGCAGACGACGTCCTGCCCGGCCGCGGTGTCGATGGCGGCAGCGGAGGGTGCGCTCACGGGCGTGCAGAGCACGGTCGAGAACCTCCGGCTCGGGATCCAGAACCTCCGCGACGTGATGCTCCAGGAGCTGCGCGCGTTCGAGGGCGTGCACGTCACGGCGCCGCAGGGGACGTTCTACTGCCTGCCCGACTTCCGCGCGTATTCGCACGACTCGGAGGAGCTCTCGCGTTTCCTGCTCGACAAGGCGCTCGTCGTCACCGTGCCCGGCAAGGAGTTCGGCGCCGAGGGCCACCTGCGGCTCAGCTACTGCGGCTCGACGAAGGACGTCACCGAGGGTGTGCAGCGCATGCGCTGGGCGCTCGACCCGACCGCGCCGAACGAGATCTACATCGGCGACCGCCGTCTGGTCAGAGACTGGCTGTGAGCTTCAACCCGCTCAACGTGAAGACGCCTGCGCAGGCCCAGGCGCACGAGCTCGCGAGCGACTACGGGCTCGAGAACCACGGCATCACGAACGCGCGCTGCATCTACTGGAACCTGCCGATCGAGGCGCTCTACGAGGAGATCGCCTTCCGCGGCGAGGGGCGGATCGTCAGCGGCGGCCCGGTCGCCGTGAACACGGGCAAGCATTCCTCGCGCGCCGCGCAGGACAAGTTCATCGTCCACGAGCCCTCGTCCGCCGAGCGCGTGTGGTGGGGCGAGTACAACCGCCCGCTCGCACCGGACAAGTTCGAGGAGATCCTCGGACGCGTGCTCGGCTTCCTCCAGGGCCGCGACCTCTTCGTCCAGGACCTCGACGCGTGCGCGCAGCCCGAGTACCGGCTGCCGCTGCGCATCGTCACCGAGCACGCGTGGCACAGCCTGTTTGCGCGGAACATGTTCAAGACGCCGGCGGGCCGCGAGGCGTACCGGGAGCACGTCCCCGAGTTCACGATCGTCTGCGCGCCG
This sequence comes from Gaiellaceae bacterium, assembly GCA_050013935.1. Taxonomy (GTDB): domain Bacteria; phylum Actinomycetota; class Thermoleophilia; order Gaiellales; family Gaiellaceae; genus Palsa-739. Next base: position 1,016 of record JBEKEH010000208.1, read on the forward strand.
TCGTTCAAGGCGTACGAGCCGGCCGACGGGACGCGCACGAGCACGTTCATCGTCCTCAGCTTCGAGCGGAAGCTGTGCGTGATCGGCGGCACCGGCTACGCGGGCGAGCTGAAGAAGTCGGTCTTCACCGTGCTCAACTACCTGCTGCCGCTCGAGGGCGTGCTGAGCATGCACTGCTCGGCGAACGTCGGCGCCGACGGCGACTCGGCGCTCTTCTTCGGGCTTTCCGGCACCGGCAAGACGACGCTGTCGGCCGACCCGCGGCGCGGCCTCGTCGGCGACGACGAGCACGGCTGGAGCGACGAGGGGATCTTCAACCACGAGGACGGCTGCTACGCGAAGGTGATCCAGCTCTCGCCGCGCTCGGAGCCGGAGATCTACGCGGCGACCAGGCGCTTCGGCACCGTGCTCGAGAACGTCGTCTTCGACGAGGCGACGCGCCGCGTCGATCTCGACGACGACTTCTTCACGGAGAACACCCGCGCCTCGTATCCGCTCGACTTCATCGCCCACGCGGTGCCGTCGCGCACCGCCGGCCACCCGAGCAACGTCGTGCTGCTGACCTGCGACGCGCAGGGCGTCCTGCCGCCGATCGCGCGCCTGACGCCGGACCAGGCGCTCTACCACTTCGTCTCCGGCTACACGTCGAAGGTAGCCGGCACCGAGGCGGGCCTCGGCCTCGAGCCGGAGATCACCTTCAGCACGTGCTTCGGCGCGCCGTTCATGGTCCACCATCCGGCCGTGTACGCCGACCTGCTGAAGCGGAAGATCGAGCGCCACGACGCGCGCTGCTGGCTCGTCAACACCGGCTGGACAGGCGGCCCGTACGGGGTCGGCAAACGGATCAGCATCGAGCACACGCGGGCGCTGCTCGACGCGGCCCTCTCGGGCGCGCTCGTCGGCGTCAACTACCGCGTCGACCCGGTCTTCGGCTTCGAGGTGCCCGAGCACTGCCCGGGCGTGCCCGACGACGTCCTCCGGCCGGAGCTGACCTGGCCGAGCGAGGACGAGTACTGGGCGCGTTACCGCGAGCTCGCCGTCCGCTACATCGGCAACTTCCGCAAGTTCGCCCCCGAGTGCCCGCCCGACCTCGTCCAAGCAGGGCCTCGCCTCGACGTGGGGGAACCCCTGGGTCCCCCACGGGCCCCCTCCTCTGCCGTGTAGCCGAGGCGGATGTCGCGGAGCGCTCCGGCCGGAGCGCGGTCCGGCCTGCGCGCGCGACCGGGGTCGGCTCCCAGGAGGGCGAGGGGCGGTTCGAGGCGTGGCGCGGGTCGTGGTGCTCCGCATCCCGACCCGCGTGGATTCGCCTCCGCGTAAGCCGGCTGCGCCCGGCTTACGCTCCGGCCTTGCGTGCCTGGCAGGCTGCGGTTGATGCCTCCGGCCAGGCGCCGGCCGGCTGTCCGCGGCGGCCGCTAGGGTCCTTCTTGCGTGCATCTTCGCGCGGTCAAGCTCCGTGGCTTCAAGTCGTTTCCCGACCCGGTCGAGGTACGCCTCGAGCCGGGCGTCGGCGTGATCGTCGGGCCGAACGGCTCCGGCAAGTCGAACGTCGCCGACGCCATCCGCTGGGCCGCCGGCTCGCTCAGCCCGAGCGAGCTGCGCGCCGAGAAGCCCGACGACGTCCTCTTCGCCGGCGCCGCGAACCGGGGCCCGGCCGACTTCTGCGAGGTCGAGCTCCTGTTCGACAACTCGGACGGGACCCTGCCGGTGGACTACGCCGAGCTGGCGATCGCGCGCCGCCTGCACCGCGGCGGCGAGGGCCAGTACCTCGTCAACCGCACGGCCGTGCGCCGCCTCGACCTCATCGAGCTGCTCGCCGACCTCGGCCTCGGCCAGGGGATGCACTCGATCATCGGCCAGGGGAAGGTCGAGGCGATTCTCGCCTCCCGGCCGGAGGAGCGGCGGGCGCTGATCGAGGAGGCTGCGGGGCTCGGCCGCTTCAAGACGCGCCGCCATCGCGCCGAGCTGAAGCTCGCGCGCGTCGCCGTGCAGGTCGAGCGTGCACGCGATCTCGAGGACGAGGTGCGCAAACGGCTGCGGCCGCTCGCGCTCCAGGCGACCGCGGCCGAGCGCGCGGAGAAGCTGCGCGGCGAGCTCGCGCTGCTGCACGCGCGGATCGCCGAGCTCGACCTCGCCGCGCTCGACGAGCGGCTCGCGGAGGCCGCCGAACGTCGGGCGGCGGAGGCGCTCGGG
>JBEKEH010000209.1:0-3185 GCA_050013935.1 Gaiellaceae bacterium
CTAGGTGGACAGGAACCGCAACGGCGCCGGAATGGCCACGCCCGCGGATCGGTGGATGGGTGGGAGGAGGCCGGCCGTCGCCGGCCAGTGGCCTACGGGCCGTGCCGGTCGGGCGGCTAGTGGTGCTCGTCGACTACGCCACGTCGTATACCCGCTTCACCTGGTCGCCGTAGTCGTTGATCACCTTGACGGCGATCTTGCCGGTCGCAATGTCTGACAACGATGGCCAGATGTCTTCTACCGCTCGTTGGGCTACTCGGCGATGAGCCACGCGATGGAGAGGTCCCTCACGGACGGGTATCCGACTGCCCCATAAATACATTGGAATCGATTGAGAGGGTGTCACCGATGTGCCGTACTGAGGCACCGTTCGTGTGGTGTTCACGGCTTTCGACAAAGCGCCGAATCTGACCAACACGCCCCTGCCCATCAACGACGCTGCTGATCTGCTTCCGCGCCAGAACGACGCGAGCACCGCCCATTCCAGGCCGGTTATCCCGCCCAGAGTCGACGTTATGCGCGGCCAAGCCACGCGCCCGTTCGCTTCCGTGACGCGCCCGCAGCGGAGGGTCAATCCATCCACGTCAAGACACTCGCCCAACTCGCCTTGAGGACCCCGCCCCTTCATGAACGGCGATCTGGGACAGCGCTTCCCTGCGATTCCCTTGGTGCTTTTCAGCCTTCATTCTTCAGGGCGAGCGAGTTCTTCCTCACTGCGACGGGCCCTCAGCCTCGGTGTGGGCCCGGTCGGGGTCCGCCACCCAGAACCACAGGGCGCAGACTCCGCCTACGACCCCCGAGACGAGGAGGGGGACGACGCCGGTGCCGTTCCACGCGAGCCCCGCCCACATTCCCGCCAGCACGGTGCCCATACCCGTGAGCCCCTGATAGATCCCTTGTGCCCGGCCCTGCAGGCTGGGGCCGGCGAGCGACGACACCCATGCCTTACCCACCCCGTCGGTGCACGCCGCGAACATGCCGTACGCGCACAAGATGACCCATGCCGCCGCCTTTGCCCGAGTCAGCCCGAGGCCGAGGTACCCGAGGGCGAAGAAGGCGAGGCCTACCGCGTAGATCCGCGATCGCGAGAACCGGTCGCTGAGCGCCCCGGCGGGGTAGCTAAAGAGCGCGTAGACAACATTGTAGGTCGCATAGGCCAGGATCGTCATGGCCAGTGAGAACCCGATGTCGTGCAACCGGAGCAGCAAGAGCGTGTTGGGGAAGTTCACTAGGCAGAAGATGGTCAAGATGCCGACAGCGCGCCGAAACATCGGAGGGAGCAATGCCGGAGTGGCCGGCTCGGGTTGGGCGGGACGGTGATCCTGGACCGCGTCTCGGGGAAGAACTTTGGCGCGGCGGCGTCTCGGATCGCGCACAAGAACCACCAGCGCGACGCTTAACGCGGCCGGGATCACGGCGATCCACAACAGCGGGCGGATCCGATGATCGAGGACCTCGTAGCCGGCGAGCCCGATGAGCGGACCGACCACGGCGCCCATCGTGTCCCACGTGCGATGGAAGCCGAACGCCTTGCCCCGCAGGGCCGGAACCACGCCGTCGGCGATCAGCGCGTCGCGCGGCGAGTCCCGCAGGCCCGCGCCGAACCCGTCGAAACACCGAGCTACAAAGACGGTGGGCCACGCGGTGGCCAGCGCGATCAGCAGCTTGCCGAACCCGGCCAGACCATATCCGACGGCGATCAAGGGCTTGCGGCCCTTCCGGTCCGCTGCCCAACCAGCGAACGGCGAGACGAGTGCACTGATCCCGTCGGCCAGCCCCTCCATGGTGCCGAAGACAGCCGTAGGGGCGCCGAGGACAACCGTGGTGAATATCGGGAGAATCGGGTAGAGCAGCTCGCTCGCCGTGTCTTCGAGAAATGAGACCACGGAGAAGACGAAGAGGTTGCGCGTCAACCACGAGCGCGGGACTAGTCCATCGCCGGAGCGCTCAGATGCCTCTGTTTCCGGAGGCTCGGCCACGTGGGTCAGTCTGGCAGACGGGTCTTTGGGCTGCTCCCCGTCCGGTCACACCTACGCCCGTCTGGCGCCGGGCCGGCGCCCTGCTGTTCGGGACGTCCGCCAGGCCAACGGCATCGCGTCGGAGGGAAGCTCGCGCTGTGACGCGTCCAACACACGAGCAGTCCCACCGATGACCACGCAACGGCGCGCCCTGAACCGCCCCCGTTATCATGGAGGCTCTGGAGTGCCCTGACTTCCGTGGAGTTTGATAATTGGATTCTCAGGCCACTGTCGTGATCAAGTGCCGACTCTCGAAGTCGAGCGGTGTGAGCGTGCCAAGCGACGAGTGGCGGCGCTGGCGGTTGTGGAAGATCTCGATGTACTCGAAGATGGCGTTGGCGAGCTCGACGCGCGTCCGCCAGCGCTTCCGATCGAGCAGCTCGACCTGCATCCTGCTCCAGAACGACTCGATCATCGCGTTGTCGTAGCAAACGCCGACCGCGCCCATCGAGGGCAGGAGCCCGGAGTCGACGGCGCGCTGGGTGAATGCCCACGACGTGAACTGCGTTCCCTGGTCGGAGCGGATGATCGTCTGGCCCGGGTTCCGTTGACTGATCGCCATGCCGAGCGCATTCGTCACGAGAGCGGCAGTGGCGCTCGCGTCGATCGACCAGCCGACGACCCGTCGACTGAAGGCGTCGAGGACGACGCAGCAGTAGAGCTTTCCTTCACGTGTCGGGTGCTCGGTGATATCGGTGACCCAGAGCTGGTCGGGCTCGGTGCGTGTGAACTGCCGTTCAACGAGATCGGCTGCGGTCGCGACGTTCGGGATGCGGCGGAGCTTCGGCCGCCCCGAAAGTCCCTGGATGCCGGCTCGGTTCATCAGCCTCTCGACGGCCTGGTGGCCGACGACGAGACCCTGGCCGAGCGTGAGCTCGGCATGCACCCGCCGGGCGCCGCGGGAGTCGGCGTGGATTTGGACGATGAGATCGGTGAGCCATGCGTGGCGGATCGAGCGTGCCGACGGCGGCCGGCTCCGCCACATGTAGAACCCCGAGACCGACACCCCGATAGCCGCGAACCGCCTTTTGGGTCGTTGTGCCCTTTTAGGAGCTCGCTGGCGCGGCGGTGGACCTCGAGCTCGGTCTCGAGCTCACGGATGCGCTTCTTCGCCGCGACGAGCTCGGCGCGCTCCCCAGATCTGAGACCTGGCTCGAGACCCCGGTC
>JBEKEH010000210.1:0-3682 GCA_050013935.1 Gaiellaceae bacterium
CATCACACACACACACACACACACACACACGCCTGATGCACAAGTGCCAGGCCGACGGCGACGTCAGGCACGGACGTCGAGCGTTGCGGCACTCGCGATCGCACCGTGTTCTCGGAGCGCAGTCGTTTACGAAGACGTTCCGTTGCTTGACACCGGCCTTGGAGCTGGATTCAGGTTGTCGCCTTGTCGATCAACCGCCACTCCGCTCCGAGGGCGCCGGCAAGGCGAACGAGTGTCTTCTCGTTCGGGAAGATCGAGCCACGCTCGATCCTGCCGATGTCGCCCTGGTCGATGCCGGTCTTCTCGGCTAGCTCGGTCTGGGTGAGGTCGAGGAGCTGCCGTCGCTGCATCACCTGAAGCGCGAGCCGGTAGGTCTGATCGAAGACCTCCCTGTCACTCCGCGTTTCGGCCGACAGGCGCGCCACGGCGCGTCTCCGAAGCCTCGTCATAGCTGCGAGCCATGTCGCCTCCTCGGATCACTATGGGCTTTCACCCATGGCATGCCGGACGCGATCGTGCCGTGCTCAGGGCCGTCAACGACGGTCGGAGCAACACCGCCCCGCCGCGCGTCGCTCCGACCGAGCCCTTCCACTCACAGGGCTGCGACCTGGGTCTGTGAGTGTTGCTGTGAGTGTTGCTGTGAGTGTTGCTGTGAGCTGTCGAACCGCGCAGACCCTTCCACGGGGGATGGTCGAACCGAAGAAGCCGTCCCGCGCTCGTCTGTGAGCACTGCTGTGAGTGTTGCTGTGAGAGGTGCTGTGAGTCGATCGGCGCACCATTGCGCGATGATTCGGCTTCGCTCCACCCATGACGATCGCCTCACGTCGGTGTCATCGCGAACAACCCGGCACCGCACCACACCATCGAGGGTGCCGACCGCCGGCATCGAGACAAGCGATAAGGCACGGGTCCTCTTGCCGGCTGTGCCGAACCGGCAACCAACGCGAGAGCACTGACGTGGCGACGAGCGACAGCGCGCGAACGCCCGCATCAACTGTTCGCTTCCTCCGGGTCGACGAGGCGGCAAGGATCCTGCGCATCGGACGAAGCGCTGCCTACGAGCTGGCGAACCGGTGGATCGCGACCAATGGCCAGTGTGGGCTCCCCGCCGTCAAGGTCGGGCGGATGACTCGCATCCCAGCCGCGGTGCTCGAGGCGTGGGCGACGACGGGGAGCGACGCCGAGCCGATATCGGAAAGCCGGTAGGCCCGCGAGAGCTAGCCCGGCGTCCGCCGCAACGCCTTCACGGCATCGCGCTTTCCGGTGTCGGTGCGACCGTCGTAGTGGAGCCGTAGCGTGACCTCGCTGTTGCCGAGCAGGTCTGCAACGGTCCGGTACGGTACGCCGGCGTCGAGCATGGTCGTCGCGACGTAGTGGCGCAGGTCCTGGAGCGTCACGTTCGAGTGGCCGCGCGCTTCGGCAAGCCGATCGCTGAGCGAGTCCGGTCGTATTGGCTTCGTTCCGTCGGCGTCACTCGCGAAGATGTAGTCGTTCGGCCGAGGCTCCCGGCCAGTTTGCTCGTGCCTGCGTGCGAGCTGGCGCTCGAACGCCTCCCTCACCGAGTCGATAAGCGGAACGTCGCGCCAATCTGACTCCTTGGTCGGCTTGCGCACGAGACCGACACCCGGGCCGCCGTCGGCGACGGCAAACGCGACATGCATCTCTTGCGCCTTCAAGTCGACATCCTCGACTAGCAGAGCAAGCAGCTCTCCTTTGCGAACTCCGGTCCCGGCGACGATCTCGACGATGTTGAAGAGCTCGGCGACCTCTGCGGCCTCGACGGGATCGTCGATCTGTTCGCTCCGTGTCCGCAACGTCTCGGTAAGAGCGTCGACGACAACGGGTGGCGGGGAGTAGGGCTTGGAGCGAGTCGTCCGCGGACGGGTCGCCTCCTGGCAAGGGTTGGAGTCGATGACGTCGCGCTTCTTTGCGTACTCGAGCGACCGATTGAGCATGGTGGCGCACCGACGAATCCAGTCGACGCCCAACCCAGTGCGCCTCATCATGGCATAGAGGTCCTCGATGTCCGCCCACATGAGGCGATCGGGCCGCGCCTCACCGAACAGGCGGCCGTCACTCAACCGCTGCCTGCACATGGCGTTGGTGGCCGACTTCGAAGTCACCTGCGTCTTCACCGCGAGTTCGATCCGCCCGTCCTTCGCATCGCGTAAGTAGAGATCGAAGACTGCTCTCATAGAACGCCGATCAGCGCGCCGGACCGGCCGGCGCTGCCGGGCGGCGGCGACTCTCAGGTTCGCGAGCGCGAGCTCCGCATCCTCACGAGTGCCATAAACGACGCGAGTGGCGCGTCGACGCTGGCCAGTCTCGGGGTTCCGCGGTGTCTCGGCGCTGAGTCGCCACACCCCCTCGCGGATGGGCAGCACCCCACCGGTCCCTTGCGGTCGACGAAGCCGATCGGACTTGCGTGCGGAACGACCAGTTTTCGGCGACCGCCGTGGAGCCTTCTCGCTCCGGGGTAAAGAGTCCCGGCGAGCCCCATTCGCGTCGGGGCCTGCAACATCAGGCATTCGCTCGACGACTCCTGCCCAAGACTCGTCCGCCCTCGCCGACTCCAAGGTGCCCGATGAGAGCGCCGGGCCGTATTCCTCGAGAGCACGTTCGGCGTCGTCACGAGTGCCATGGATCAGCCGAGATCTGCGTCGCCGTCGCCCCGTCTCCGGGTCGCGCGGAGCCTCGACGTCGATCCGCCACACCCCGGCCCGGACCTCGATGACCCCGCCAGTGCCTCGACGGCGGAGAGTCGTGTCGAGCGCGCGAGGCAGGTTCGCCGTCACCACCACTGACCTTCTCATAGTGGGCAACTCGCTCTGCCCAGACGCACCAGACACACCTCCTACGGTGCTTCGGAGGGTCGTAGACCGATGTCGTAGACCACCCATCAGTAACACGGATAGTAACGCGCCGGTCTACCAACGCGAATCAGGAGCCCTCGACGGGCCCCTGACCTGCACTTCTTTGGAGCGGACGACGGGATTCGAACCCGCGACCCTCACCTTGGCAAGGTGATGCTCTACCACTGAGCCACGTCCGCGTGTTGCCGGATCTTACCAAGCCTCCAGGGAATTCTCACCACGCTGGGCCTGCCCGTCTCGAGGGCCCAGCGCCGATGCGGGCCGTCACCGCGGCCGAACGACGGCCAGCAGTTCGTCGAGACTCTCGGTGATCATCACCGGCAGCTCCGCAATGCCGGCCACTGTCGTCCTACAGCCGTTGAGACCGAAGTACACGGTGTCGCAGTAGCTCATGACTGTCATGTTGAGCCCTGCACCCTCGACGACCGGGCCGAGCGGATAAATGCCGGCCACACGCGCTCCGGCCAGGAACAAGGGAAACGGTGGCCCCGGGATATTCGAGATCGTGACATTGAACGCCGGCCGGACGTGATCGAACAGCCGCATCGAGGTGATCAGGCGAGCCGCAGCGCCGATTAGAGCGGGAGGCGTGAACTGCATCCAGTCGGTCAGCACGTACGCGCCGATCAGAGACTCCTGGGACTTGGCCTCCGACATGGCCGCAGAGATCGTGCGCAACCGCACGATGGGATCAGCAATGTCGGTCGCGAGCGAGGTGAGCATCGCCGAAAGGCGATTCCCGCCGCTCAGCCTGTCTTCCTCGGCTCGCACGGACCTCGGGACCAGGGCGATGAGGGGCTCTTCGGGGA
>JBEKEH010000211.1:0-3061 GCA_050013935.1 Gaiellaceae bacterium
CCCCGCCGAACGGGTCACGAGGAGCCTACGCACGAAGTTCCGGCGCGTGCGCGTCTACGACGAGAACCGTATCCGCCCCTCACGCCTCTCGGAACGCCTGCACTTCGTCTGCACGCGATGACGCGTACTCTCGCTCGATCGCGCAACTGGTAAGGAGGGGGTCGACGGTTCGAGTCCGTCAGAGGGCCCTACAAAAGCCCCGCCCTACGGGCTGCAGTGCAGCCGCGCCAGGACTATACTGAACTTAATGGTTCAGTATCCGCAGATCGACCGTACCTTCGCTGCGCTCGCGGATCCCACGCGCAGGGGCGTGCTCGAGCATCTCGGCCGCGGCAGCGCGACGATCAGCGAGCTCGCCGAGCCGTTCGGGATCTCGCTCACCGGGATGAAGAAGCACGTGCGGCTGCTCGAGGACGCCGGGCTCGTCACCACCGAGAAGGTCGGGCGAGCCCGCCGCTGCAGCCTCGGCCCGCAGCGCCTCGAGGACGTCCACGACTGGATCGAGCTGTACCGGCGGATGCTGGACGAGCGCCTCGACCGGTTCGGGGAGCTGCTCGAACGCACGACGAAAGGAGTCGCACAATGACCACCGACCAAGGGCAGACGCGGGAGACGACAATCACGACGCCCACCGACCTCGAGATCGAGGTCGAGCGCATGTTCGACGCGCCACGCGAGCGGGTGTTCGCGGTCTTCAACGATCCGGCGCTCATCCCCGAGTGGTGGGGCGCCACCACGAGCGTCGACGAGATGGACGTGAGGCCCGGCGGCAGCTGGAGGTTCGTCACCAGGAACCCGAACGGCTACGAGATGGCGTTCCGCGGGACGTACCGCGAGGTGACGGCGCCCGAGCGCGTCGTGCGGACCTTCGAGATGGAAGGCATGCCCGGCCCCGTCATCGTCGAGACCGTCGTCTTCGATGACCTCGGCGACCGCACGAAGGTCACGACGACCATGCTCTTCGACACCACCGCGGAGCGCGACGGCCTGCTCGGCTCCGGCATGCAGAGCGGCGTCGTCGAGACCTACACCCGCATCGACGATCTCCTCGCCAGGCTCACCGCGAACGAGCCGGCTCGCCCCTGATTCAGGATCCGGATCGATGGGAAGCCGTGCAGCGCGCGCGGCTTCCCATCGAGGCATTCGTCAGCGCGCGAGCGCTCGTGCTGCTGTGAGCGCCTGGTCTGAGCTTCCTGCCTCGATGATGATGTAGAGGCCGTGGCTCTTCATGGTTGCGGTGCGGTTGGTGATGATCGCGGCGTCTTGGGGGAAGAGTGCGATCCCCTGGTAGGTGATCGCCGGGTTTCGGTGGGGGAACTCGGTGATGGAGATGAACGAGCCGCTGTAGGTCGGCACTCCTGCGTCGTCGGTGTGGCCGTAGTAGAGCTCGACACCGCCGATCTGGTCGCGGTAGGAGTTGAAGGGGGCTGCGAGGTAGCGGGGCAGGCCGACCCAGGTGCGCCGGAGGCCTGCGAGCCGTGCGGGCGGAACGATCGGATCGGGGTTCATGGCGGCGCGCGCTTGTGCGAGCGTGGTTCGCGGCGCGGTCGGGGTGATGCTGGCGCCGCCGCGGAATGCGTGGCGGTCGGAAAACAGAGAGGGCTCGCGGGGGAGCGTGTCGGCGGTGATCACGCGCACGCCTGAGTCTGGCTGGATGACGCCGTCGACTCGCATTCGCCAGTAGAGGGGCTTGTAGGTCGTGCGCGAGATCGCAATCTCTTGCACCTCTTCGAGCAGGGCTCCGCTGTTGCCATCCCTGAACGCTTGTGGCTTGCTAGCGATCCAGTCGATCGCCTGTCCCGCGATTCTTCCTGTGCCGATGAGGTGGTAGGCGCCGCTTCGGAGTTGCGAGCGGTAGCCGGTGACGAGGGGTCGCCACCAGTCGCGTACGGGTGCGTTCTGGGAGGGTGGGATGAAGATGGATTGGAGCGGCTTGCCGTTGAGCGTCGAGATCCGGAGGGTGCCGAGCTTCGGGTCGGACCAGTACTCGATCCGCGTGTGCACCAGCGTGGTCTTGCCGGTGTGGAGGTTGACAAGCCGTGTCCCGAGACCCTGGTCGAGCACCACGTGGGTTGTTGGCCCGCTGCCGATCGCCGCGATCGCGCGGTCGATCAGCGTCATCTGGTTGCGGCCGATCGTGGCCGGCAGGATTGCGGCGAGAGCGGCGATCAGCGCGGCTAGGACGACAGCGATCGCTGTCTTCCGCCCCAACGTGCGCAGCGGCACGCAGCCCCTGAGCGGCGCCCGACGCGAAGCGCTCCGACGCGCCGTTGCGCCATCAGCCGCGCCGTCGCGTGCGGCTGCGACTCGGCGCAGCACGTTCTCCCAGTCCGGCTGGGGTCGCGTCGGTGGCTGCAGCCGGTCGAGCACGGCGGCGACATGCGGGTCGATGTCGATCATGTCTGTGCCTCCAGGTGTGATCGTCGAAGCGCTGCATGGGCAACGCTGAGCGTGGCCGACACGGTTCCGACCTCGACCCCGAGCGCGTGCGCGATGCTCTGATAGTCGAGATCGGCGTAGTAGCGAAGAAAGACCGCGAGCCGCTGACGCTCCGGCAGCGCCGCGATCCACGCGCGCACGTCATAGTCGTCGTCCGGCCGCCCGTTCCCGGACGCAGCCGGAAGCGCATCTTCTGGTTGGGGGCGCTGGCGGCGACGAACGCCGCGGGCGGCGTTGAGCACGATCCGCCACACCCACGCCTCTAACGGCGCCTCGCCGCGATAGTCGGCGAAGCCCAGGATCGCGTTTGCGAACGCATCCTGGACGGCGTCGACGCCGCTCTGCTCGTCCCCGGTGATCACGCTCGCGACTCGCGAAAAGTCCGGAAAACGCTCGCGGTACAGCGCCTCCAACTCAGCAACCGACGCGGCAGGATCGTGCGTCACCACCCATACGATGCGCCACGCAGGCGCGTTTGTTTAGGCCCCCGACGGACAGGATTCCGCCCGGCGTAGAATCGCGCCCCGGAGCGGTGGAGCGAGAGGAGAGCAGTCATGTCCGAGTCTGCCGGCGTGCCGGAGCGTCAGCGGATCGAGGCCGCGGTCGACGAGGAGGTCGCGGC
>JBEKEH010000212.1:0-3040 GCA_050013935.1 Gaiellaceae bacterium
ATGAAGTTGGTCACCACTGGTCAAGCTGCCTCGATCCTTGGATCATCCCGGCAGCACGTCGTCGACCTCTGCGACAGCGGGCAGCTGGGGTACTCGTCGGTTGGAACGCACCGCCGAGTCCGTCTCGTCGACGTCCTGAGGCTCAAGGAGGGAGAAAAGGCGGTCGGCAAGCTCACCAGGGACCAGGTCCGGAGCGTTTGGCTCCACCAGCCGGTGGCGAGGCGGCTGGTGACCGATCCAGAGCGGACCCTGCGTCGTGCGCGGGTGAACCTCCGCCGCCTCACGGCAGCGCACCCCCGCGGCGTCGCGGCGCGCCGATTGGGCGAGTGGGCGCGACTCCTCGATGGTCCCGTCGACGAGCTGCTCGAGGCCATGACATCGCGGTCGGAGAGAGGATGCGAACTGCGGCAGAACTCACCGTTCGCCGGGGTGCTGACCCAGCGCGAGCGGGCGCGCATTCTTGCGAACCTCCAAGGCCTAGCAGCGTGACCCGCGAACAGCTCGCACACGTTCTCCGACGCGGTCTCGCGGATCGCCGAGGTACGCGACGTCGTAGTCATCGGGAGCCAGTCAGTGCTTGGGACATTCGCCGACGGTCAAGAGCCACGTACGAGCGACCCTGAACGAGCAAGACTTTCCGCACCTGTGCGACCGCCAGACATCTCAGCCGCGGGCGTTTCATCTCGCGAGCGGCCGGTTCTCCCCTCCCCACGCCGTTCTTGACTATCCGCCGCCATATGCACGACCACCTGAAAGTGACGCTTTCAGAAGTTGCGAGTACGCGAATCGCGAGTTACCTACCTTCGATCCGCGTGCTTGCGCCGCCATCTCAGGGGGAGCCTGTTCATGAGGTCGCGCGTCGACCAAGGCCACGCGCTCGGCGACATCGGCGAGAAGGACATCCGATGTGCTTGTATCTTGTTCGGTTCGATTGTCTGCTGGCTGCCGAACAGCTCCGTATCGTTGTTCGGTTCGATTAATATGGCGGCACCGAACAACCTCAGGAGCGCAAGTGGCTGGTCGTCCCAAGAGAGTCGAGATCTATGCACGCCTCGACGAGGCCTTCGTGGAGCTGCGTGAACGCCTCGGTGGTCTCCCCGATCCAACTGAGGCCGACGACATCTGGACGACCATCTGGTACGAGGAGGCGCACAACTCGACCGCCCTCGAAGGCAACACCCTTGTCCTAAGGCAGGTCGAGACGCTACTAGCCGAGGGTAGGGCGGTCGGGAACAAGGAGCTCAGGGAATACATGGAAGTGAAGGGGTATGCCGACGCAGCGAAGTGGGTCTACGGACAGGCGCTCAAGCCGCGGCAGTCTGATGGTTCGCTGCTGATGCTGACCGAGGTCCGCTGGATCCATCAGGCCGCTCTCGGTCCGGTGTGGGAGGTCGCTCCGCATCCGTATGCAACCCCGAAAGAGGCTCCTGGAAGCTTCCGAGAACACGACGTCGCCGAGTTCCCGGGAGGGATGAGACCGCCCTCGTGGACCGAAGTTGCCGGAGCGATGCGGGACTGGGTACGTCATGCAGGCGCGCTCAGGGACGTCGCGTCGCCCTTCGAGGAGATCGCCGCCCTGCACGGTCAGTTCGAGCGGATCCATCCATTCCTCGACGGCAACGGCCGTACGGGACGCCTGCTCGTCAATCTCCTGCTGGTCCGCCTCGGCTACGCCCCGGCGATCGTGTACAAGCGCGATAGGGCGCGGTATCTGCGAGCGCTGCGATCTGCTGACGCCGGCGAGCCCGGGGCGCTCGGCGAACTCCTCGCCCGTGCCGTTCTCGACAACCTCTACCGCTTCATCGTGCCGGCTGTCGCCGGCCCGAAACGGCTCGTGCCCCTCGCTGCGCTCGCCGATCGGGGAGTCTCGGAGGATGCCCTCCGAATGGCCGCGAGTCGCGGTCGTCTCCGCGCGCACAAGGGACGCGACGGACAGTGGCGGAGCAGTCGGGCATCGGTCGACGAGTACAAGGCTGCGCGGCAGTTGCACCCGCGGAGGTCGCCAGCAAAGTGATTCTGGGCTCCGGGTCGTCCACGCACCGAGACCGCCTCTTCCGCATGGAACGGCCCTCTTCGTAGGAGCTTCTTGGCCACTGCGCCCTTACGTCGGAGGTCCCTCCCCGCACGCCGCTCCGGTCGACCCAGCCCGGGCCGCCGTGGCGCTGGGTTCGTCGGGGCTTCTTTCTCGCTCCCTGTTCCTGTCAGGGCCGTCTGTGCCGCCCGGCGGGGAGTCCCAGGCGGGACCGACGCCACGTCAAGAGGACATACCCTGCTTTGGTGTCCACCGAGCCGCAGCGTCCGGCACGCACGGGGCTCCCCGTCGAAGACGTCATACCTGAGCTACGCGCCGCGCTGGCTGGCGACGGCGTCGCTGTGCTGCAGGCGGAGCCTGGCGCAGGCAAGACGACGCTCGTGCCGCTGCGGTTGCTCAACGAGGCCTGGCTTGCCGGCGCCCGCATTGTCGTCATGGAGCCGCGCCGAGTCGCCGCTCGCGCCGCGGCGGCTCGGATGGCGTATCTGCTCGGCGAAGAGGTAGGCGCCACAGTTGGGTACGTGACTCGAGATGACCGGCGAGTTAGCCGGTCGACGCGGATCGAGGTGGTCACCGACGGCATCCTCACCCGTCGACTGCAGCACGAGCCGGATCTGCCGGGAGTGGCGATGGTGATCTTCGACGAGTTCCACGAGCGGCGCCTGGAGGCCGATTTGGGCCTGGCACTCACACTGGATGCGCGGAGCGGACTGCGCCCGGAGCTACGGGTGCTGGTCATGTCCGCGACGCTTGACGTCGAATCGCTCGCGGCCCTGTTGGGAGGAGTGCCTATCGTCTGCAGTCGCGGCCGGACGTACCCGGTCGAGCTTCGCTGGAAGACTCCGCCGCGTCCCGGTCGCCTCGCGACGACTGTCGCCGCCGTGGTTAACGAGGCGTTGCAGCGCGACGTAGGCGACGTGCTGACCTTCCTTCCGGGTGTCGGCGAGATCCGGGCGGTGGCGAGCGCGCTAGGTGACGTCACCGGCGTTCAAGTCATTCCGTTACATG
>JBEKEH010000213.1:0-2984 GCA_050013935.1 Gaiellaceae bacterium
CAACCGGAAATGCTACCGGCAGTAGGATTTGGGACCTTCGTTGGGAGGCCGGGTCCCGATTTGGGACCTTCGCATCACTGACTGCCGTGCCGGGACGCATCCAGGGTGTCGCAGTTTGGTGGAAGCGCGACGGGTCTTTGGTTGGCGTTGATTCGGGGCACGACGGCGAAAGGCGGGGGCTCAGTAGAGCCATGGCACAAGCCGGCGCGGCGTGCGTGCCTGGTAGAGCGGGTATTCGGGGAAGCGTTCGATCAGCCAGGCCTCCTCGCGCCGCGCCTTGAGGTCGAAGAGCACGGCCAGCAGCGTTGTCGGGACGAGGGCGAGCGGGGCGTCGGCAAGGGACCAGCCAAGTCCGATCAAGATCGCGCCCCCGTAGACGGGGGTGACGCACGAGCTTGAAGATTCCGCCCTGCCGCAGGCGTGTGCGGGCGCGCGGTCGCGGCAGGGGCGTGAACGAGCGTCCCAGCGAGAGCACGCCGAGGACGACGAGGAGCGCACCCACGATGATGATGAGCAAGCCGAGAACGGCGAAGAACGATTCCAGCGCCCCTGGCCAGTAGACGCCGACGAAGCTGCCGCCGGCGATCGACGCGCCAAGCAGGAGCTGGAGCACGACCCAGCCTTCGCCGTGCGGGCCGAAGTCAGGAAGCCGAGATGCGTCGGGTATCGGCAACGATCGAGTCCACGACTGACGTAGCAGCCGCCATTCTGGCGGCAATGGGCGAGGCGCCGCAGACCGGGGGCGCGCACCTAGCGGCGCACCGCCGCTAGGACACCTCCGTCTTGCGCAGACGAGCTCGACGGCGGGCGACCGCACCGCGTCACCCTCGAGGTCGCGGTCTGCTTGAACCCAACGGTATTTCCGATCATCTTCTGAGGAGGTGATGCGTCGTGCTGGCTCAGCCGAGGCTGTCGCGTAGGTAGTCGGCGACTGTCGTTCGAGGGCGTAGCCATTCGGGTGCCGGCTCGATCTGGTCTCCGCGTGTCTGGCAGAGCATCAATGAGGGGAAGATCGACGCGTCGGTGCCGGCCGTCTCCCGGGTTTGCTGTTCGAGCGCCTCGACCGGGACCTGCTCGATCGTGAGCTCGCGACCCGTGACCGCTTCGGCGAGGCGCACGACCTCGAATGGGCTGAGCGCCTCCGGGCCGCCGAGCTCGATCGTCTGCCCGTGCGCGGCCGGGTTGTCGACGCAGGCGGCGACGGCGGCGGCGACGTCCCGCGCCGAAATCCAGTTGACCCGCTGCTCGCCGCTACCCAGCACACGCGCCGTGCCCTCGCTGAACTGCCAGCCCAGTGCCGGGCCGAGCCACATCTCCATGAAGTAGCTTGGACGGAGAATCGTGAACGCCATCCCCGAGGTGCGCAGACGCTCCTCGACCGCACGCTTAGCCTGCGTCAGCGGATCATCGGTATCGATGTGGCCGGTGTAGGAGACATAGACGAAGTGACCCGCACCCGCACCGCCCGCCGCGTCGACGAGATCGAGCTGCCCGTCCCGGTCGACCGCGCCGATCGGATCGCTGCCCAGCGAACGGATCGTCGTCGCACCGGACACGACACTCGCCACACCCGCACAGGCATCAACGAGCGACCCGCGATCACGCAGCTCCCCCCGTACGACCTCGGCGCCCAACTCCTCCAGCCAGCGCACCCGCTCGGGATCCGACGTCTCGCGCACCATCGCGCGGACCGGCTTCCCCTGCCCGCACAGCGCCTCCACGACAGCCCCACCGACGCTGCCGGTCGCCCCCACGACGAGGTTCATCCCCACCCTCCCTTTGCCCGGACACCCCAAGTATCCCACCCGAGCAGCACCGCCCGCCAACACCTCCCCCCGTGGGTCGGCAAGGACAGCCGAGCACTCGCCTGACCAGCGTCGCCCTTTGCGGGAACTGCGACATGCTGCTGGTCTAGCGTCTGCAGGCGCACCGCACGACAAGCGGCCGTTGTCAGCGGCAGCCGCGGGCCGCGCTAACGTCGCGTCGTGACGTCGACCGATGCACGCACGAAGGTCGAGGAGGCCGTCGCGGCGCTCATCGCCGCCATCGAAGCGCTGCGCTACGACGGCAGCAAGCGCCCGGCGAGCGACCAGCTGCGGATGGCGTGGCCCGATCTGGGACGCGCGTGGATCGCGGCGTGGGCGCGCGAACTGGCGCGCGACCTGCGGACGATCGCGAATGACCTCGAAGCCGCCGCCGCGGCGCCGTCCGAAGACGAGGCGCTGACTCCACTCGAGAACGCGTTGTGGCGGCTCGGCGCGGCGCGCGAGAAGTTCTACGCCGTTGTCGCGCTCGCGTTCGGGATCCCGTCGCTCCAGATCGGTCAGGACAAGAAGCAGACGCTCAGCTTCCGCCCCGACAGCGAGACGTGTCGCACCAAGCTCCGTGAGCTACAGGCAGACCACGACGCCGCGCGTCGCATCCTCGACCTGGATGGAGAGCTCAGGCAGAGCCTGCTCCTTCGCCACCAGGCGACGCACAGCCTCGCGCCGTTGGTCAAGTCCCACTCGCTAACGTGGTACGAAGCCGCGCTCATCGAGCGGGGCGGCGTGATGCACTACCTGGCCTTCCACCTGCCGCCGAAGGGTCTCCAGGATCTCGACGACATCGGCAGCGACGCGTTGCGGGCGAGAGCGCAGACGCTCGCGAAGCGTGGCTTGGCCCTGATCGTCGGCGCGACGTCCGAACTCGCGGCGCTGCTTCCCGCCGCCGCCGAGCTCGAGCCGCCGCCCATCATCTGGAAAGCGATGGAGACGAACGAGTGCTTCGACACGAGGAGCGATGCGAGCGCTCGGAGCCGGCAGGCGGCGGAGGCGACCGGCAATGCGTGATGACCCGCAGTGGGATTCCTTCCCTGCGACAGAACCCATCGCCCCGAAGGTCGCATCGCTTCGCGGAGCGTGTCAGTCACAGCGCCTGCTGCGTTCCGGGTGCGCTCAGCAGCGAGCCCGGTTATCGTTCCCGCCTGTCGTGTTTCCCGCAAA
>JBEKEH010000214.1:0-2984 GCA_050013935.1 Gaiellaceae bacterium
CTAGCGGACACGAGAACCGCGCGCTGGCGGCCACAAGTTCTGCCTCGTTATCGACCGTCGCCCGGGTGGCATCCACCACCTGGGTGTCCCTCCTCGGTGTGCTGAGTGTGCTCAAGCACCCAGTTCCCGAGGAGGGACACATGAAGTTTGACGAGGAGATCATGGAAATTCTCGAAGCGTTCGATCTGACCAAGAGCTACCGCGATGCTGCCGAGCTCGCGAACTGCTCCCCGAGCACCGTCGCCCGTTATGTCGAGGCGAGATCCCAGGGACGGCTCAGCTCGGCCCCGGCGCGGCGCGACCAGATCATCGACGCCTACCTTAAAAGCTCGAGGAGCTGGTCGAGGCATCAAAGGGCAAGGTCCGCGCCGATGTCGTGCACGACAGGCTCGCTGTGCTCGGCTACGCGGGCTCGGAACGCACGACGCGCCGTGCCGTCGCAGCTGCGAAGAAGTCCTACAGGGCCGGCCATCGCCGCCTTTACAGGCCGTGGGTGCCAGAACCCGGCCTGTGGTTCCAGTTCGACTGGTGCGACGGCCCGGTGGTCCATGGGGAAAAGACCTGGTTGTTCTGTGCCTGGCTCGCCTGGTCGCGCTTTCGCGTGGTGCTGGCCGTCAGCGACAAGATGATGCCGACGCTCATCTGTTGTCTCGACCAATGTCTTCGCCGCTTTGGCGGGGTGCCCACCTACGCCTTGAGCGACAACGAGCGCACGGTGACGATCGACACCGTCGCCCGCATCCCGGTGCGTCATCCCGAGCTCGTGAAGATGGGACGGCACTATGGGCTTTCCGTCGCCAGCTGTGTCGTGGCGGACCCGGAGTCCAAAGGTGGCTCGGAGGCGACCGTGCGTGTCGCCGAGGCCGATCTCGTCCCGACAGATGCGAACCTGTTACCTGCCTACTTGTCGTTCTCCGGGCTCGTCGATGCCTGCGAGGCCTTCTGTTGTGAGGTGAACGGGCGCGTGCACCGGACCACCCGGCGCATCCCCGACGAGATGCTCGCCGAGGAGCGACTCGCGCTGCACCCGCTGCCCGAGCGCGCCTACAGCACCGTTTACGGCCTCACGCGCACAGTCGGGTCCAACGTCCCGGTGATCAGCTTCGACGGCGGCGAGTACTCGGTGCCTCACCACCTGCGCGACGAGACCGTCTGGGTGCGCCACCACGGCGACGAGGTCGTGGTCACCGCCCTCGAGGAAGACGGCGCGAGAGAGGTCGCCCGCCACGAGGTCACCACGCCCGGCAACCCCCGCTATGTAGATGAGCACTTCGGCCCGGCCCCCGAAGGCCCGCTCAACCGCACGCCCCGGGCCCGCACAGTCCCAGAAGCTGCCTTCCTCTCCATAGGAGACGGTGCGGGCTTGTGGCTGACAGAAGCCGCCGCTGCCGGCACCGCACGGGTGCGGGTGAAGATGGCAGAGGCCGTCACCCTGAGCGCCCTGCACGGTGTCGCCGCTGTCGACCGGGCGCTCGGTCGTGCCGCGGTCAGCGGCCGTTTTTCTGAAGGAGACCTCGCCTCGATCATCTCTTATGAGGCTTCGGCGCCGGCCGAGTTCTTCAACCGGGCCGACGAAGAGGCGAGCTTGCAGTCGGGCACCTCTGTCTGGGAGGGGTTCGGACGATGAGCACGTCTTCTGAAGAGAGCTTCCCCGAAAAGGTGGTCATCGACGGCTACGTCATAAACGACATCTGCTGGCTGTTAAAAGCGGTCGAGGAGTTCGCCCTTTATGGCGAGCTCGGGGCGGTGGGCGAGCTGCTCTGCTTCGCCGACGATCGACTTTCGCCAGACGGCCTCGCCAAAATCGCCGGCGAGTTCGCCTTGCGCCTGCGAAGCCGCATCGAGGCGGCACGATGAGGACGCCCGAGCCTCCACCGCTTCAAGAGGACCTCGAGGCCCTTTTGCGCCGGCTCCGCCTGCCCCATATCCGAAGGGCTGCTCCCGAGGTGCTCGCCACCGCCCGGGCGCAACGCTGGGAGCCGGCAGAGGTGCTGAAGAGCCTGCTCGGCGAGGAGCTCGCCGGCCGGGAGCGATCAGCACTTGCGACCCGGCGAAAGGCGGCGAGCTTCCCGAGCGGCAAGACCTTCGAGGCCTGGGACCAGAAGGCCTCCTCCATCCCGGCGCCCACCCAGCAAGCGCTTCGGACACTCGAGTGGGTGCGACGTCGGGAGAACCTGGTGGTCTGCGGGCCGTCGGGAACAGGCAAGACCTTCTTCTTGGAGGCCATCGGCCAGAGCGCGGTCGAGGTCGGCATCAAGGTCGCCTGGTTCGCCCTCGAGGACCTCGGCGTGCTCGTGCGCGCTCACCGGGCCGACGACACCGTCACGAGAGCGGTCGGGCGCATCTTGCGATCCGAGCTCATCATGATTGACGACGTGGGACTTTTGCCCGTGAGCCTCGATGCCGCCGAGGGTCTCTACCGCCTCGTCGATGCCGCCTACGAACGGCGCTCGATCGCCGTCAGCTCGAACCTGCACCCGTCCGGCTTCGACGAGCTCATGCCGAAGACGCTCGCCAGCGCGACAGTCGACCGCCTCATGCACCACGCCCATGTCTGCGTCACGACAGGCGACAGCGTGCGGCTCCAGCAAGCTACGAGCGGGAAGGGGGTGAAGCCACTTACCTGATGCTGAACGGCAGAACTGCTGGCCGCCAG
This sequence comes from Gaiellaceae bacterium, assembly GCA_050013935.1. Classification (GTDB taxonomy): domain Bacteria; phylum Actinomycetota; class Thermoleophilia; order Gaiellales; family Gaiellaceae; genus Palsa-739. The sequence goes on from JBEKEH010000214.1 coordinate 2,657, forward strand.
TGCGCAACTTTCCTGGCCATCAGCGCGCGGTTCTCGTGGCCGTCAGCGCGCGGTTCTCAATGACCATTGACACCCAATCCGACTGCGATCGTTGGACTCGCGGCAACCACCGCGACGCAAGCGATGTGCGCCTGGATTCCGATTTCGATCGTTGGATTCGCGGCAACGGCTGCGGCAGAAGCGACCTGCGCTTGCAATCCGATTTCGCTCTGCACCACCACCTATAGAGCGTAGGCACTTTTGCCTAGGCAGCAACTGCAGCCCCGACGGCATTAGTCGGGAGCCAGCCGGCCAGAGCGTGAGCCAGCCAGCCAGCCGGACGGGCGCC
>JBEKEH010000215.1:0-2946 GCA_050013935.1 Gaiellaceae bacterium
TCGAAGCATTCCTTGCCGCCCACAACAACGACCCCAAACCCTTCGTCTGGACGGCGTCAGTCGACTCGATCCTCGCCAAGGTCGGACGCTGTAAAGCCGTTCTTGAGACAGTCCACTAGTAGTGCCCGGCGGGCGCCTGCGCCGCCACCGGCGCGACGGCCTCGTACGCCGTGCCAAGCGGCGGCCTGGGATTCGGCTCGCCGTTGTTCGGCCAGAAGGCGAATGCGCGCTCGGCCTGCGCGGCGATCGTCAGCGAGGGGTTCGAGCCGAGATTCGCGCTCACCGCCGCGCCGTCGGCGACGTGGAGGCCGGGCTCCGTCCAGACGCGCTGCCACGCGTCGAGCACACCCGCCTGCGCCGAGGCGCCGATCGGCGCGCCGCCGAGGATGTGCGCGGTGAACGGCCGGTTGAGCAGCACCTCGTTGAGCCCCGAGCCCGGCAGGCCGCCCATCACCTCGGCCGCGATCCGCGCCGCCTCGTTGCCCTCGGGAATCCAGGAGGGCGCCGGTTCGCCGTGCCCGTGCGTCGTGCGCAGCCTCCGGCCCGTCCAGCGCATGCGCAGCGAGTTGTCCCGGGCCTGCATCACGAGCAGGATCACGCTTCGCTCCGCCCAGCGCCGCACGGAGAGCGCGCGTAGGAACCAGAGCGGGTGGCGCAAGCACGTGCCGAGCCAGCGCAGTGGACGCGGCACGCGGCCGCCGCCGTCCACGAGCACGGTCGAGAAGAGTCCCATCATGCTCGAGCCCTTCGGGTAGCGGACCGGCTCGATGTGCGTGTCTGCGCTCGGATGGAACGACGAGCCGATCGCGATCCCCGTCGAGTAGTCCACCGACGCGTCGCGCGCACCCGCCCCGACGATCACCTCCGAGTTCGAGCGTACGAGCATGCCGAGGTTCGGACCGCCCAGCCCGGAGCGGAAGAGCAGCTTCAGCGTGCCGAGCACACCCGCGGCGAGCACGACCTGCTCGGCACGGAACAGCTCCCGCCGCGGCCGCAGCCAGGCGCCGGGGTGGGACGTCTCCACCTCCCAACCGCCGCCGGCGCGGCGCAGCAGCGTCGCCTCGCGTTCCGGGTGCACGACCGCGCCTCCGCGTTCCGCGAGCCAGAGGTAGTTGCGGTCGAGCGTGTTCTTCGCGTTGTGCCGGCAGCCGACCATGCAGCCGCCGCAGCGGAGACACGGACTCCGCGGCGGGCCGGCGCCGCCGAAGTACGGGTCGATCCCGTCTTCGTCGCCGAAGTAGACGCCCACGGGCGTGCGGTGGAACGTGTCGGCCACGCCCATGCGACGCGCGACCTCGCGCACGACCGTCTCGGCGACCGTCTCGAACGGCGTTTCCACGACGCCGAGCATCCGCCGCGCACGCGCGTAGAACGGCGCGAGCTCCTCGCGCCAGTCGGCGATCCCAGCCCACTGGACGTCGTCGAAGAACGGGTCGAGCGGCTCGTAGAGCGCGTTCGCGTACACGAGCGAGCCGCCGCCGACCCCCGCGCCCGAGAGGACGACGAGGTCGTTCAGCATCGTCAGCCGCTGGATGCCGCGCAGACCCAGCCGGGGCATGAACAGGAAGCGGCGCAGGTTCCAGTTCGTGCGCGCGAAGTCGCCCGCAGCGAACCGCCGGCCCGCCTCGAGCACGCCGACGCGGTAGCCCTTCTCGGTCAGCCGCAGCGCCGCGACGCTCCCGCCGAACCCGCTGCCGACGACGATCACGTCGTACTCGTGCACCCTCACGGGACGAGACACTAGTGGCACGGCTACGCTGCACGACCCGATGCGCCGGCTCGTGGTCATCCTCGCGCTCGTCCTCGCCACGCCGGCCGCGGCCGCGACGATCCATGGCACGGCCCAGGGCGACTCGATCGTCGGGACGCAAGGCGCGGACCGAATCGTCGCCGGTGCCGGCAACGACTTCGTCCAGGTCGCCTTCGGCGGCGTCGACAGCGTCGACTGCGGCGCCGGCTTCGACGTCGTCAGCGCCGACCTCGCCGACAAGGTGGCGACGAACTGCGAGGTCGTCTCGCGCCGGCTCTCGGTCGACCTGTCGACGAACCCGGCGAGCCAGCACGAGACTGCGGTCGAGCCCGACGACGTCGCGTGGGGATCGACCGTCGTCGCGGCGTACCAGCTCGGCCGCTTCGCGGAAGGTGCGTCGTCGAACATCGGCTTCGCGATCTCCGGCGACGCCGGGCGCACCTGGCAGCGCGGCGTCCTGCCCGGCGTCACGGTCGAGTCGAGCCCCCAGGGCACGCAGAGCGCCGCCTCCGACCCCACGGTCGCGTACGACTCGGTGCACGGCGTCTGGCTGATCGGGACGCTGACGCTCGAGCAGGGCAGCTCGCACGTGCTCGTCGCGCGCTCGACCGACGGCCTGCACTGGGCGACGCCGGTGGTCGCCGCGACCGGGCCCGTCCTCGACAAGGACTGGCTCACCTGCGACAACGGCGCGTCGAGCCCGTTCCGCGGCCGCTGCTACCTCGAGTACACGGACGACCAGAAGAACATCACCGTCAGCGAGTCGAGCGACGACGGCGGCATGACCTGGTCGCAGCCGGTGGCCGCAGGGAGCATTCTCGTCGGCACCCAGCCGGTGACGCTGCCGGACGGCACACTCGACGTGGTCGCCGGCGACTACACGAACGAGAACGGCTTGAACGGCTCGATCGTCGACCTCCGCTCGACCGACGGAGGCGCAACGTTCACCCGCGTGATCGTCTCCGATCTCACGTCGAAGGCGAATGACGTGATGCGGTCGAGCGCGCTGCCGTCGGTGGAGGCGGACAGCGCGGGCACGATCTACGCGGTCTGGCACGACTGCCGCTTCCGTCCCGGCTGCGCGGAGAACGACGTCGTGCTGTCGACGTCGAAGGACGGAGGGCTGACCTGGTCGGCGCCGTCCCGCGTCCCCGACGGAGCCGCGTCGTCGACCATGGACGCGTTCATCACCGGGC
>JBEKEH010000216.1:0-2927 GCA_050013935.1 Gaiellaceae bacterium
GCGCGAGCCGGAGTGGCCGGTGGCGCTCACCCTCGCTGCGGCGGGCATGGATCTCGCATTCGTGCACCCGACCTATGCGCTCTTCGTCGTGTTGCCGCTGCTCGGCTTCGCGCTCGCGCGCCTGCTGGTCGCCGGCGTGGACGCACGCCGCAGCGCGGGCGGGCTGATCTTGTTCGGGGTGCCGGTGCTGCTCGTCTTCGCGTGGCTCGCGCCGATCGTCGCCGAGACGCGCTCGCACAACCCGAAGGCAGTCGAGCTCGCCCGCGGCCTGAAGCAGTACGCGACCGATCTCGTCGTCCATTCGCAGAGGAGCTACCACCTCGCGCCCGCCGTCGTCGGCCGCACGGGGACGGTTGCGGTGGCGGCGCTCGTGTTGACGCCGCTCGCCGGGCTCGCCGGACGCCGCCGCTGGAGCGCGCTCGTGCTCGGCGGCACGGTGCTCGTGCTCGTGCTCGAGCTGTGGTCGCTCGTCTTCCCGCATTTCTCCGACCTCGTCTCGCTCTCCCAGTCGAGGCGCGCGGCCGGCTTCGTCCCGTTCGCGATCGCGTTCGCGGGCGGCGCCGCGGTGCTGACACGGCTGCTGCGGCTGCTTGTCCTGCCGGTCGCGCTCGCCGCGGGGATCGTGCTCCAGCTCGAGTTTCCCGGCGACTTCGGGCTGCGTCTCGAGCATGGCGGCCCGGCGGTCGCGACGTGGATCGCGCTCTGGGGCGGCCTCGCTGCGATCGCCGCCGCGGCCGTGCTCGTCCGCCGCCGGCGGTCGCCGCGGCTCGAGCGCTCGGGCGCGGTCGTCGCGCTCGCGTCGCTCCTCTTCGTCCTGCCGGTCGCCGTCCACGGCTTCAGCCACTGGAGCGCGGGCACGGCGAGCGACCCCGACGCGCTCTCGCGCGGCCTCGTGCGCTTCCTGCGCACCGAGGTGCCGGAGCGCTCCGTCGTCTTCGCCGACCTCCAGACCGGCTATCGCATCTCCGCCTACGTGCCGGTGTACGTCGTCGCCGCACCGGTCACGCATGTCGCCGACACGAAGGCGAACCACCCCTATGCCCGCAGGGCCGACGTGAGGGACTTCCTGCGCACCGGCAGCCTCGCGATCCCCCGCCGCTACCACGCCGGCTGGCTCGTCCTCCGCGCGGGCGAGCGGGTCGCAAAGGTGGAGGCGCAGGGCCTGCGGCCCGTCTACCGCGACGGCGTCTTCACCGTGTTCCGGCTTGGACCCTCGCGATCGTGAAGTCCGCAGCGCCGGTGCCCGTATTGCCGCGCGTGTCCTCGGCGGCGACCTCGAGCTCGTACGAGCCCTCGGGCAGCGTGCGGGTGTCGAAGCCGTGCGCGAGCCAGAAGACGTACCGCCCCGGGCTGTTTGCGAAGTTCTGGACCGTGCCCGGTGCGTAGACGGAGTCGAAGTCCTGCGGCGGCAGCAGCGAGCTGAAGTCGACGGCGACGCGCCAGGGGACGACCTCCACGCCGTCGCGAACGATCCTCCAGCGGATGAGCGCCGGCGTCCAGCGCGAGTCCTCCCAGGGCGGCGGCGGCGCGATGGGCGGGGTGTCGTACGCCTCGACGGTCGCGTCGAGGCGGTCGTCCGCCTGGTGGATCTCGATCGGCCCGACGACCGGCGTCGTGTCGTCGGCGAACGGCTCGAGCCCGCCGGGGCGCAGTGGGTTGACGTAGTTCGTGCCGTCGAGCTCGGCGAAGTGGACGTGGCCCCAGCCGGGACGGACGTAGCCGAGCAGGTCGCCGCTCTCCACGTAGCCGTGCTCGGGGACGGCGGCGGCGACGTGCCAGTAGGCGAACTCGCGCCCGTCGGGCTGCTTCACGTCCACCGCGTCGGAGTACCGGTACACCGTCCCGGGCTCGACCGCGTACACCGGCGTCCCGGTCGGGGCGGAGATGTCGACGCCGAAGTGGAAGGAGTTCTCGAGCAGGCCGCCGGGGCCGAGGCCCTGACGCGGGTCGTCGAACGCGCCGCGGATCGCGTGCTGCTGGTCGAAGGGCTTGATCGGCCAGCCGTAGGCGTGCGCCAAGGCCGGCGCGACGAGCGCTGCGACGCCTGCCGCGCAAAACGTCACAACTCTGACCACGGCCTCGGCGACACCGTAGCATCGGGGCGGTGAAGCTTCTCCTGGTAACCCTCTACTTCCCGCCGGCGGGCGGCGGCGGCGTGCAGCGGCCGCTGAAGTTCGCGAGCCAGCTGCCGGCGCTCGGGATCGAGACGCACGTGCTTGCGCCGGACGACCCGAAGTGGGTGCATGCGGACGCGGAGCTGGCGCTGCCCACGCAGGCGTGGGTGCACCGCGCCCGCTACGTCGGCCCGCGCGGCCGGCGGCTCGCCGACGAGCTGCACGGCCGCTCCGGCGTCGATCTGATGGTGCGGCGCGTGTCGAGCATCGGACGCCGCCTGCTCGTGCCGGACGAGAACGTGACGTGGAACGTCACCGCGATCCCGAAGGCGATCTCGATCGCGCGCAGCGAGGGGATCGACGTCGTCCTCACGACGTCGCCGCCCGGATCGGTGCACCTGGTCGGAGCGGCGGTGAAGCGCGCGACGGGGGCGGCGTGGGTCGCCGACCTGCGGGACTCGCTCGTCGCCCACCCGCATCGCGCGACCGAGCGGCTCGCCGTGCGGGCGAAGGAGCAGGTCGCGCGCCAGGTGGCCTCGCTCGTCGCACGGCGCGCAGACGCCATCGTTGCCGCCGCCGACGGGATCGCGGAAGAGACGCGGACGCTCGGGCCGCGCGGCCGCGTGGTCACGATCGCGAACGGCTGCGACTTCGACGACTTCGCGGGGCTCGAGTACACGCGCGGCGAGCGTTTCCGGATCACGCACGCGGGCTCGTTCTTCGGCAAGCGCGACCCGAGGCCGTTTCTGCAGGCGCTCGCCGACTCCGGCCTCGACTTTGCGGCGCGCGGGCCGGACACTGGCCCACAGGTGC
>JBEKEH010000217.1:0-2914 GCA_050013935.1 Gaiellaceae bacterium
ATCGAAGCACCGAGGGTGAACGACCGTCGCGTGGACGAGGAAACGGGCAACAAGGCCCAGTTCCGCTCCGTCATCATCCCGCCCTGGTGCCGGCGGTCCCCGAAGGTCACCGAGGTCCTGCCGCTGTTGTACTTGCACGGACTCTCGACAGGCGACTTCGCCCCGGCCCTCGAAGGCTTCTTCGGCTCTGCAGCTGGGTTGTCGGCTTCGGTGATCACCCGGCTCACCACGGCCTGGCAGGACGAGCACCGGGCCTTCATGGCCCGCAACTTGGCGGACCGGGACTACGTGTACTTCTGGGTCGACGGGGTCCACTTCAACGTGCGCCTCGAGGAGGAACGGCTGTGCTGGCTCGTGATCGTCGGTGTGCGCCTCGACGGCAAAGAAGGAGCTCATCGCGATCGCGGACGGCTACCGGGAGTCCACCGACTCCTGGGCGGCGTTGCTGAGAGACCTGCGCCACCGCGACATGCAGGCCCCGGTCGTCGCGGTCGGAGACGGGGCGCTCGGGTTCTGGACCGCCCTTCGAGACGTGTTCCCCGAGACCAAAGAGCAGAGGTGTTGGGTGCATTATGAAGAGCGCCGGATTATGTGGACTACCGGCGATTCCTTCGACGGTCTCGCTGCTCCGCTCGTCGCGTGAGCTGATCGAATCCACATAATCAGAGCCTCTCAGCGACACCAAGCTTCCCCTCACAGTGCAGTTCGGAGAGGAGGCATCGATGGGAAACCCGTCGCGTGTAAGAGTCATCGGTCCGCTCGTCCCCTACGTGGCCGGCTTCCGGGCGGAACTCGAAAGGCAGGGCTATCGGTCGAACCCCACGTGTGACCAGCTCCGCCTCCTGGCGCACCTCAGCAGGTGGCTGTCGTCCCGCGATCTCGATGTCGGAGACCTCAGCCCTGATCGTGTCGGGGAGTTCCTCGTGGCGAGGCGCGAAGCCGGTTACGTGCTGTGGCGCTCGGAGAAGGGTGTCGCACCGCTGCTTACCCACCTCCGTTGGCTGGGGGTCGTTCCGGTGCCTGAGCTTGTGGTTCCGGCCACACCAGCCGAGCAGCTACTCGATCACTACCGGAGGTATCTCGAGGAGGAACGGGGGCTCTGTGAGTCGACGGTTGCGAGCAACGTGCACGTGGCCCGGCTGTTCCTCGCAACCCATGCCGAGTTGCCTGACCTCGGTCTCGAAGCGCTCGCCGGCAAAGACATCCTCGCGTTCGTCCTAGAGGAGTGTCGGCACCGCAGTGTCGGATCGACAAAGTACGTCGTCACCGGGCTAAGGAGCTTCCTCCGCTTTTGTCATCTGGACGGCCTCACGCCGCGTCCTTTGGCGGACTCGGTTCCCGGCGTGGCCAGCTGGCGCCTCGCCAACCTGCCACGGACACTCGATGCGCGTGAGGTCGCCAGGCTCTTGGCGAGCTGCGACCGGCGGAGCACCTTCGGCCGCCGTGACTTCGCGGTCTTGACTCTGCTCGTCCGTTTGGGGTTGCGCGCCGGTGAGGTGGCGAGCCTCCGGCTCGACGACATCGACTGGCGCATGGGCGAGCTCGTCGTCTCGGGCAAGGGCCCCAAGCGAGAGCGTCTCCCGCTTCCTTGTGACGTCGGCAAGGCGATCGCGGCATGGCTTGAACGCGGACGGCCGAGGTGTGCCGCCCGCGAGGTCTTCACTCGGGTTCGTGCGCCGCACTGCGGGCTCAGCTCTGCTGGCATCTCGGCGATCGTAGCGAGCGCTTGCAAGCGCGCCGGGTTGGAGAGGGTGTACGCCCATCGCCTACGTCACACCGCGGCGACCGAGATGCTCCGCGCCGGGGCGGGACTCGAGGAGATCGGCCAGGTCTTGCGACACGAGAGTCTGCTCACGACGGCCATCTACGCGAAGGTTGACCGCATCTCGCTCCGTGCTTTGGCGCGACCCTGGCCGGGCGCCGACAGTGGGACGAGCCGATGAGCGCGCTCGCTTCGGCGCTCGAGGATTACCTCGCCCTCCGGCGTTCGCTCGGCTTCAAGCTCGACCGCGCCGGTCGCCTTCTCGCCCAGTTCGTCGCCTACTGCGACGCCGCCGGCACTGAGGCTGTCTCGATCGAGCTCGCCGTCGCCTGGGCGACCCTGCCTGGCGGCACCGACCCGGCCTGGGCGGCGCAGCGGCTCACGGTCGTGCGCGGCTTTGCGAAGTACTTGGCGTTGATGGACGAGCGCACCGAGATCCCGCCTGTCGAGATGCTCCCCGACAGGAGTCACCGGGCGACGCCCTATCTCTACTCCGAGCACGAGGTGCTTGGTCTCATGGCGGCAGCGCGAAAGCTCCCCGCAGCGATGCGGCAGGAGACGACCGCGACCATGGTTGGCCTCCTCTACGCGACCGGGATGCGCGTCGGCGAGGCCCTCCGGCTCGATCGCGGTGACGTCGACCTCGACGATGGCGTCCTTGTCGTCCGTGACTCGAAGTTCGGCAAGTCCCGCGAGGTTCCTCTGCATAAGAGCGCCGTCGAAGCGCTGCGCTCCTATGCCGAGCGCCGGGACGAGCTCTGCCCGCAGGTGAGCACCGACGCGTTCTTCCTCTCCGCGGCGGGCACGCGGGTCCTCTACTGCAACTTCCATATGGCGTTCCTCGGTCTCGTGCGCGAAGCGGGGCTGCGACCACGCTCGCCGAGGTGCCGTCCCCGGCCACACGACCTTCGCCACAGTTTCGCGGTGTCGACCCTTATCGATTGGTATCGGGAGGGAGTCGAAGTCGAGCCGCTGCTTGCGCGGCTTTCCACCTACCTCGGCCACGTCCACCCAGGGAACACCTACTGGTATCTCTCGGCGGCTCCCGAGTTGCTCGCTCTGGCGGCGGCTCGGCTCGAGGGCTCGACCGAGGTGACACCGTGAGCGCGCTCGCTCCAACGCTCGAGGCGTTCTTCGTCGAGCGGCTCCTCG
>JBEKEH010000218.1:0-2889 GCA_050013935.1 Gaiellaceae bacterium
GGCGCGTGCGACAGTCGTGTCCGACGCCTCGACGAGCGGGCAGACGACGTAGGCTTGCCGCCCCTCGCGCAAGAGCCGCGTCAGCCGCGTGTACGCCTCGGATGAGCGCTCCTCGGCGATCCAGCTCGTCACCACCGGCTTGCGCGACGCGGGCGGCTTCGCGATCTCGGAGACGGCGAGGTCGCCGTAGACCGTGAGCGCGAGCGTGCGCGGGATCGGCGTCGCCGTCATGTGCAGCACGTGCGGAACGCGACCCTGCGTGAGCGCCTTCCGCTGCTCGACGCCGAAGCGGTGCTGCTCGTCGACGACGGCGACGGCGAGGTCGCGCAGCTCGACGCCCTCCTGGATGAGCGCGTGCGTGCCGACGACGACGTCGGCGCCCGTCGCGGCGTCGCGTTCCCGCTTCGACGACGCGCTCGTCAGCAGCGCGCACGTGACGCCGAGCTCGAAGCAGAGGTCGGCGACGGTGAGGAAGTGCTGCTCGGCGAGCGTCTCGGTCGGCGCCATCAGCGCGCCCTGACGCCCGTTCTCGACCGCGCGCAGCAGCGCGTACAGCGCGACGACGGTCTTGCCGGAGCCGACGTCGCCCTGCAGCAGCCGCTGCATCGGGACGGCGCGCACGAGATCGGCGTCGATCTCTCGCACCGCCTTCTCCTGATACGGCGTGAGCGCGAACGGCAGCAGCTTGCGGTAGCGGACGATCAGCTCTCCCGGCTCGCCGAGCGCCTGCGCGAGCGTCCGCTCGCGCTCGGCCGCGCGGCGCGCGATCCCGAGCTGGAGCACGAGCAACTCCTCGAACGCGAGCCGCCTCCGCCCCCGCTCTGCCTCGCCTTCGGCCTCCGGGCGGTGGATCGCCACGAGTGCGTCGCTCTTCAGCGGCAGGTTGTCGCGTATCCGAAGCTCCGCGGGCAAGGGATCCCAATAGTCGCCGGCGCGCGGCAGCGCGGCGGCGACGAGCGCGCGCAGCTTCTGGGGGCTTATCTCCTCGCCCGCCGGGTAGACGGGCGCGAAGTCGGCCGTCGCCTCCCCGTCGCCGAGGTCGTAGGACTTGACGTCGAAGCCGTAACGGCCCGGCTTGCCCCGCAGCCGCACGTGCACTCCGGGCCGGAGCTGGTCGGCGAGCCACGGCTGGTTGAACCAGGTCGCGCCGACCGTCGCCGTGCCGTCCGAGATGCGCGCGGTGACGATCGTGAGGCGACCGCGGCGGCGCGCGTTGACGTTCAGCACCTCGCCGGCGATCGCCACCTCGTCCTCGCCGCCGAGCGCCGCGATCGCCACCTCGGGCACCGCGGCCTCGTAGCGGCGCGGCCGGTGCTCGAGCAGGTCGCGCACCGTCTCGAGCCCGAGCTTCGCGAGCCGCCGCCTCAGCGTCGGGCCGACGCCGGGCAGCGTGTCGAGCGACGCGTCGAGACGCTTCGGCTGCGGACGTCCGCGCGTGGCAGGCCAGGCCTGCGGTTGGTCCAGGCCTGCAAAGACCGTCTGTCGACGGGTCACAGTCATCGTGCTCGGCACCAGAGCGATGTTGAGTATAGGAAGGCGGTCCGGACGGACCGCCTTCCTATAGGCGGCTACGCGGCTGACGGAGCCGCGGCCACGGCGCGCGGCGCCGTCCTCGGCACGAGCAGCCGGTAGAAGGTGAGCCAGAGCACGGGCCCCGCCGCGAGCAGCGCGAGCACCGGGCCGCCGAGCCCCTTGAGATCGGTACCGACGAGCAGCGCGTGGCCCAGCGCGAGTGCGAACGCCGCGAAGCTCGCGTAGTGGAGTCGCCGCCAGCCCTTCTGGCCGATCCATTTCCGCATCCGGAAGGAGGCGGCGAGCGCGAGGCCGAGCCAGCCGGCCACAACGCCGAGCGCGACGGCGCCGGGCTTCCACGGCGCCGCGAACGGCACGAGCGCCGAGAGCACGGAGAAGTGCAATGTCGGGTCGAGCAGCAGCGCGACGACGTGCAGACCGACCATCGCGAGGCCGGTCCAAGCAAGCGTCCGGTGCAGGCCGAGCAGGGACTTCGCCCGCTTCGGCCCGAGCAGCCGCGTGCTCATGGCGAGGCCGAGCCAGACCGACAGGGTCAGCAGCCCGAACGCGACGAGCCCGGCCGCGCGCGCGATCAGCCAGGCGATCGGCAGCGACGCCATCAGGCCGCCCTCACGAGGAAGCGGGTCTCCGCGAGCGGCGGCCTCCCCAGCGGGATCGGCTCGCCCTCGTGCGGGATGTAGAGCGCGGAGAGCTGCGGACGCGCGGCGACGTGCGCCGTGGCGCCGGCGGCCGGCAGGATGGCGAGCGCGGTCGCGTGCGCCTCCGCCTCGGCCGCGTCCGGCGCGACGACGGTGACCGTGAGCGGCCCGGGGGCTGCCGGCTCGCCCGTCGCCGGGTCGATCAGGTGGTGCAGCGACCGGTCCGGGCCGAAGCGGCGGACGTCGCGGCCCGACGTTGCGGCGCCGCCCGAGCGCAGGAGCAGCACGCCGGCGTTCGTCCCGGGACGGCGCGGGTCGGCAACGGCGATCCGCCAGGGCCCGCGCTCGGGCGTGTCGCCCCAGAGCGCGAGGTCGCCGCCCAGGTCGACGAGTCCGCCCGGCAGCATCGGCCACGCTTCCCGCATCGCGTCCAGCGCGCGCGCGGCCGCGTACCCCTTGCCGATCCCGCCGAGGTCGACCGCGGCGCCGGCTTCGAGCCGGGCGCTCCCGGCCGCCTCGTCGAGCTCGATCTCGGCCCCCGCACGCCAGCCTGTGAGCCGGGCGGCGGGACGCTCGAACAACTGCTCGAACGAGCGGTCGTAGCCGGCGGCGACGAGCGCGGGCAGGACGGTCGGGTCGAAGCGCCCGCCGGTGTCCTCGCGGGCCCGCACGGCGAGCCGGAGCGCCTCGACGAGCCGCGCGTCGACCGCGGTCCATT
>JBEKEH010000219.1:0-2815 GCA_050013935.1 Gaiellaceae bacterium
ATGGTGGCGTTGGTACCCTCTGGGACCACCCCCGAGGTCAGTGCCTCAGAGGGCTCCGCGGCCCCCGAGCGGTGATCCGGCGCGTCGCGGTTCGCGCGCCGCTGCTCTGCGCGGGGTGGGCGCGGCAGGCTCTGAGAGTCGTTTTCCAGCATAGAATGGTTGCTGTATGGAGCGGTGCGAGGTGTGTGGGCGGCGCCCCTGCTCGGGGCAGACGAGCGAGCGGCGGCGACTCGGGGAGGTGGAGTGAGCGGCGGCGCGCCAGCCGAGAGGCGGGCCCAGTTGGGTGGCGCAGCGGCGAGCGCTCGCGGCCGCCTGCAGGCGGCAGGGCTGGCGGCCGCTCGCGGCGGTCGAGCAGGCCGGCCTGTCGGCCGCCCAGCTGCACGGCCTCGGCAGCGAGGAGACGTTGCGGCTGCTCGAGGCCGGCGCCGCAGAGGCGCTCCTGGTCGCCAAGCGCGGCCGCCTCTGCCGCCTGCTCGCTGAGCTCAACGCCCTGCTGGCGAGCGCGCACGGGCAGGGCTGGACGCTGGTCAGGCTCGCCTGCAGCCCCGACCCGAGCGGGCCGGCCGGCGAGCCGCGCGGGCAGCTGCTGGCCGGCTTTGCCCCCTGCCAGGCGCGGCTGCACTCCCAGCAGATCCGGCAAGCGCTCGCGCAAAGGCGCGCCCAGGGCGTCCGGCTCGGCCGGCCGCCCAGCATGGACACGTACGTGATCAAGCGGATCCAGCGCGAGCACGCCGCCGGCAAGAGCCTGAGCGCGATCGCCAACGGACTCAACGCCGACCGCATCCCCACCGCCCAAGACGGCCGCCAATGGTACCCGGCCACCATCCGCCACACCCTCAACCGCACACCCTGAGACCTCCCCGCCGCGTCGCAGAATGCGGGAAGTGCGACGTGCTGCTGGTCAGCCTCTGGCGCTGCCGGCCTCTTGGGTTTGCCCGCCTTGGCGTGGGCTGGTCGCTTGGTGTCGGCGGGCGGCCGGCTTATCGGCCGGCAGCTTGTTTGCGAGGGGGGCCGCGTGCTCGCGAGCTGCTGGAGTAGGTCGAGTCGGCACGTTCATGCTTCGACCGTCACCTTCGTCGCCGGTTCGACTCAGCCGTTCGTGCCCTGTGGCTCGGACTCGATCATGAGCTCGCGCCAGTGGATCTTTTGGAAGCCGCCGGCGCGCTCATGGCCCTCTACGGCGAGCTCGTGGATCTGCCTCAGAATGTCGGGGTCGTCGGTTGCGCCGACCACCTCGCCCAGGATTTCCGCAGCCTTCGGCTCCTGGCCCAAGGCGAGCAGTGACCGCGCCCTCTCGATCTTCTCGGCGACGTCGTTCACGATGGCCTCCTCTCGTCGCACGCTCGGCGAGCTAAGCGTCTCGACTCGTGGGCGCCCGGACACCAGGGTCGCGCCCGCCCGTCGGAGTTCTCTCGATTTCCGCTTCGAACCGAGCCGTCCCGCTGCTCCGTGCAGACACGAAGGCCGCTCGAGGCGGCCTTCGTGTCGCGGGAACCGCGCCGCGTGTGCGGCTCGAGGCTCAGACGAGCGCCTTCATGAAGACGTCGACCTCTTCGGCCGGGAACGTCTCGGTCTTCACGACCTCGAGCTTGGCGATCTTCGCGAGGACGCGGAAGGCGGTCTCGTTGTCCGGGTACTTCGCGATCGACAGGAAGTCCCACGGACCCATGATTGCTAAGACCTGCTCGAGCTTGCCGCCCTCCTCCTCGATGATGTGGCGGATCTTCTCCAGGTGCTCGGGAGCCTTCTCAAGCTCCTCGCGGCCCTCGTGCGTCAGCTCGATCAGTCCGACGTAAGTGAACATTTCTGATACCTCTTCTCCGCCGTCTATGAGTAGCATGATACTAGCACTTCCCAGGTAGTTCGTATGCTATTCACACAGACTCACGCGAAGACCGGGTCGAGACGAGAGGAGGACGTATGACGAACGACGCAGAGACGGCCGCACAGGCGCTCGCCCGCTGGCTCGCACCGTACCTGGCAGAGGAGCTTGGCCTCACGCAGCAGTCCCAGCCGCAGCCGTCCCCGCTCGAGAGCTACGACGAGGGAACGTGCGCCGTGTTCGTCGCCTCCCTCGGCGACGTGGTGCTCGACAACGCGGAGGTCTTCTTCGCGCAGCTCGCGCACGAGGGAGAGATCGGCTCACTCACGCTCGCGGACGCCATCGGTGTCGCCAGCCCCCGAAACATCGCGGCCGTCCTCACCACACCTATCAAGAAGAGAGCCAAGGCGCTCTCGCTGCCGCTCCCATGGCTGGAGGATGCTCACGGCCAACGGACGATCTGGCTCGACCGAGAGGGCATCGCCGAGCGGATCCTTCGCGCCGTCCGCAAGGAGAAGGCACGACGGGCGCGGAGACGAGCAGCATGATCGAGCATCAGTAGCCTGGGTACGAAGTACGAACCCCTCGTCGTTCGGGCGTCTTCGCCGGCCGTCCCGCAGCGCGGTCAGCCTGACGCCAGCAGTCAGTCACGTCACGGCGTCAGCGATGTGCTCTATTTGGGCTTGGTTGCTGGTGTTGGGGATGGTCGGCGTAGCGTCAGGCCTCGGCGTCAGCCGAAGCTCGATGCGAAGGTGGTCGAGCGATTCGCGGAGATCGTCTGTTGCGGCTGCCCGCGGCCTGCGCCGGCGCCTCGGCGTCCACGCGCCCTCGTGAAGGGGCGACGGAGTCCTCATCCGTGTCGTCTTTCCCGCAAAAGGCGACGTGCGTCGTCTGACGGGGTCTGTTGTTGGCGTCGAATAGCATCGCGTTTTGCCTTCCATCGAGCCGAACGCGAGCGTGGTGTTGAGGCCAACCACGGCGTTGACGCCAGGC
>JBEKEH010000220.1:0-2752 GCA_050013935.1 Gaiellaceae bacterium
GATTCGCACTCTCATGGTCTTCCCCTTCCCTGGGGGCCCGCGCGCCTGCCTGGCCCGCCACGGCCCCACCTCTGGCCCTCAGCTTCCGAGCACGAAGCGGCCGTGCCCATCGGGAGTTCCGCGGATTCGCCCGTGCCCGCGCCTACACTTCCGATGGTGGCTACGACCCAGTACGAGACCGTTCCCGAGCTCGGGAAGCATGCCCACGAGCGCGACCTCGTCGTGATGAAGTTCGGCGGCTCGTCTGTCGCCGACACCGACAAGATCAAGGGCGTCGCGCGACGCCTCGTGGCGGCACGCGAGGCGGGCAGCCGAGTCGTCGGCGTGCTCTCGGCGATGGGCGACACGACCGACGAGCTGATCGAACTGGCGCACCAGATCTCCGACCGCCCGCACCCGCGCGAGTACGACATGCTGATCTCGGTCGGGGAGCGCATCTCGAACGCGCTCTGCGCCATGGCCGTCCACGATCTCGGCCACGAGGCGATCTCGCTCACGGGCTCGCAGGCGGGCATCGTCACCGACACCGTGCACGGCAAGGCGAAGATCGTCGACATCCGCGCGCAGCGCATCCACGACGCGCTCGCCGAGGAGAAGATCGTCCTCGTCGCCGGTTTCCAGGGCGTCTCGACGACGACGCACGACGTGACGACGCTCGGCCGCGGCGGCTCAGACACGACCGCGGTCGCGCTGGCGGCCGCACTCGGCGCCGAGACATGCGAGATCTTCACGGACGTGGAGGGCGTCTTCACGGCCGATCCCCGACTCGTTCCGGACGCGTTGAAGCTCGCCTCAGTGACCTACGAGGAGATGCTCGAGATGGCGGCCTCGGGCGCGAGGGTGATGGCGCTGCGCTCTGTGGAGTTTGCGCGCAGCTACGGTGTGAAGCTCCGCGTGCGCTCGACCTTCGGCGAAGGCGACGGCACGTGGATCGGCGAGGAGGACCCGGCGATGCTCGAGAAGGCGATCATCTCAGGAGTCACGCACGACACGTCCGAGGCGAAGGTCTCGATCCTCGGCGTGCCCGATCGCCCAGGCGTTGCGGCCAGGACCTTCCGTGCGCTGGCCGACGCCGGCGTGAACATCGACATGATCGTCCAGAACGTCTCCGAGCACGGCGTGACGGACATCACCTTCACGTTGCCGAAGGCGGACCTGCCGATCGCCGAGCCGATCCTCGACCGGATCGCGCAGGAGATCGGCGCCGCTCGGGTCGTGCAGGATCCGGACATCGCGAAGATCTCCCTGATCGGCGCCGGCATGAAGAGTCATCCGGGCGTCGCCGCCGACATGTTTGCTGCCCTTGCGGACGCCGGGATCAACATCGAGATCATCTCGACGTCGTCGATCCGGATCTCGTGCGTCGTGCGCGCCGCCGAGGTCGAGCGCGCGGTTCGCGCGGTTCACGACCGCTTCCGCGTCGTCGTCGAAGAGCGGGTCGGTGGCTGAGCACGGCCCCCGGATCGGCGTCGTCGGCGCGACCGGCGCCGTCGGCTCGATGACGCTCGCGCTGCTCGCCGAGCGCGGCTACTCGAACGTGCGCGCGTTCGCGTCGGCCCGGTCGGCCGGCGGCTCCGTCCCGTTCGGCGGCCGGCAGCTGCTCGTCGAGGAGGCGACACCGGAGACGCTCGCCGCCGGTGACCTCGATCTCGCGCTCTTCTCCGTCGGCACGTCGGCGTCGCGGGAGCTCGTGCCGCATGCGGTGCGCGGCGGCGCCGTCGCGGTCGACAAGTCGGCGGCCTACCGCCTCGAGCCCCGCGTCCCGCTCGTCGTCCCCGAGGTGAACGGCGAGCGCGCTCACGAGCACGACGGCATTGTCGCGAATCCGAACTGCTGCACGATCCCGCTCACGTGCGTCCTGAAGCCGCTGCACGACGCCGCCGGGCTGCGCTGCCTGCGCGTCTCGACCTATCAGTCGGTGTCGGGCGCAGGCGCGCGGCGCATGGAGGCGCTGCTCGCCGAGCCCCAGGCCGAGCACGACCTCACGATGGACTGGGCCTGGGACGGCGACGAGACGGACGAGGAGTCGAAGCTCCGCTCGGAGACGCGCAAGATCATGGAGCTGCCGGAGCTGCCCATCAGCGCGACGACGGTGCGCGTGCCGGTGCTCGTCGGGCACGCCGAGGCCGTCTGGGCCGAGTTCGAGGATCCGCTCTCGCCGGAGCAGGCCACGGAGCTCCTGCGCGCGGCGCCCTCGGTGCGCGTCGTCGACGTGCCGAGCCCGAAGCAGGCCGCGCAGACCGACCACGTGCTCGTCGGCCGCATCCGCCCGGACCGCGCGGGCGAGAACGGCCTCGCGCTCTTCCTCGCGTGCGACAACCTGAACAAGGGCGCCGCGCTGAACGCCATTCAGATTGCAGAGCTCGTTCTCGGGGGAACCCCTGGTTCCCCCGAGAGCCCTCTCCTCTACGCTTGACCCGAGGCGAGTGTCAGGGAGCACTCCGGCCGGAGCGCGGTCCGGCCTGCGCGCGCGACCGTGGTCGTATCCCAGCAGGATCAGGGGCTGAGCGTTCGGACAGCGCGGGTCGTGGTGCTCCGCATCCCGCCCCGCGTGCATCCGGCCGTTCATTAGCGCCGCTGCGCGGACGCTAACGCCCGTCCTCGAAGGGACGAACGGGCGAAGGTTCAACCGCCGCCCAAAGTGCACGTCAAGGCCGGAGCGTAAGCCGGGCGCAAGCCGGCTTACGCGGAGGCGAACCCACGCGGGTCGGGATGCTTCAGCACCACGACCTGCGCCACGCATCGAAATCGC
>JBEKEH010000221.1:0-2714 GCA_050013935.1 Gaiellaceae bacterium
TCTCCTCCACGTCGCGGCGCAGTCCGAACATCATCCGCTGCGTGACGCCGGCCATCACGTAGGCCTGCCCGAAGCTGAATACGGAGCCGAGTAGGTAGATGATCGCCGCGAGGCCGAGCCAGCGGCCCAGCTGGGCCGTGTCGATCCCTGCGCCCGGCGTGACGTGCATGTGGGAGACCATCTCCGCAAGCTGTCCGTGGCCGTGCGCGCGCAGCTGCGCGACCGCTTGCGCCTTGCTGAGACCGGCGGGGAGCTGGCGGCTCACGACACCGTCGAAGAGGACGTTGGTCGCGTCGCCGAGGATCCTCGGCCCGAGGACGGTGAGCCCGACGGCGGTGACGCCCATTACGAGCGCGAGCATGAGCCGCGCACGTTCGGGCCGGAGCCGACGCAGGAGCCGGCGCGCCGTTGCGCGTGGATCCTTGCTGCGGGCGCCCGACTGCATCGCGAACGGGCCTCGTCCGACCCGGCCGCCTCGCGGCCCGATCGCGCTCACGCTGCCGCCTCCTCGCCGAGCTGTGACGCGACGATCTCGCGGTATGCCTCGCAACTCGCCAGCAGCTCGCGGTGGCTTCCGGTGCCGGCGATGCGGCCCTCGTCGAGCACGATGATCAGGTCGGCGCCGATGATCGTCGAGACGCGCTGCGCGACGATCACGACGGCGGCCTCGCTCGTCTCGGCCCGGAGCGCGGTCCGCAGGCGCGCATCGGTCGCGGCGTCGAGCGCCGACAAGCAGTCGTCGAGGAGAAATAGCCGCGGCCGCTTCACGAGCGCGCGGGCGATCGAGAGCCGCTGCCGCTGGCCGCCGGAGACGTTGGTGCCGCCCTGGTCGATCGGCGCGTCGAGCCCGCCCGGCATGGCGGCGACGAACTCACGCGCCTGCGCAGTCTCGAGCGCTCGCCACAGCTCCGCATCCGAGGCGTCGGGTCGGCCGAAACGGAGGTTGCTCGCAACCGTGCCGCTGAACAGGTACGCCGCCTGCGGCACCATCCCGATCCCGCTCCACAGCTGCTCGAGCTCCTGCTCGCGCACGTCGACGCCGTCGACGAGGACACTCCCCCGGCTGGCGTCGAAGAAGCGCGGGATCAGGTTGAGCAGCGTCGTCTTGCCGCTGCCGGTGCCGCCGATGATCGCGCTCGTCCGGCCCGGCAGGAGCGGGAAGTCGAGGTCGTTCAGGACGGGCAGCTCGCTGCCCGGATAGCCGAAGCTCACGCCCCGGAACTCGACCGCTCCCGTCAGCCGCAGCGGCCGGACCGGCTGCGGCGGATCGGAGACCGACGGCTCCGCCTCCAGCACCTGCTCGATCCGCTCCGCGCTCGCGACCGCGCGCGGGAGCAGGATCATCAGGAACACGGCCATCATCACCGACATCAGGATCTGCAGGATGTAGGCGAGAAACGCCGTCAGGTTGCCGATCGGCATCGACCCGTCCCTCACGAGCAGGCCGCCGAACCAGATCACCGCGACGCTCGACAGGTTCATGATCGCCATCACCGACGGGAACGCGAGCGCGAAGATGCGGTTGATGCCCAGCGCGGTCGCGGTCAGGTCGGCGTTCGCGTCGCCGAACCGCTCCGCTTCCGCCTCGGTGCGGACGAACGCGCGGATCACGCGCACGCCGGTGATCTGCTCGCGCAGCACCTGGTTGATCCGGTCGATCTTCCCCTGCATCGATCGGAACTGCGGCACGACGGCAACCAGGACGACGCCGATCAGCGCCAGCATCACCGGCACCGACACCGCCAGCAGCGGCGAGAGCGCGGCGCTCTCGTGAACGGCCATGATCACGCCGCCGACGCTCATGATCGGCGCGATCACGATCAGTGTCAGCCCCGCCTGCACGAAGATCTGCACCTGCTGGATGTCATTCGTGTTCCGGGTGATCAGCGACGGCGTCCCGAACCGGTGCATCTCACGCGCCGAGAACCCCTGCACATGCACGAACACGGCGGCCCGAACGTCCGCGCCCACGCCCATCGCCACACGGGAGGCGTGGTAGACGGCGACGATCGAGACGACGCCGAGCGCAAGCGTGATCCCGAGCATCAGCCCACCCGTCGTCCAGATGTACCCCAGGTTCCCCTTGACGACGCCGTTGTTGATGATGTCCGCGTTCAGGTTCGGCAGATAGAGATTCGCGACCGTCTGCCCCGCCAGCAACGCCACCACCACCCCGACCTGGCCCCGATACGGGCGCAGAAACCTCCCCAGGAGCTTGATCAGCACGGCCGCCTCACCGCCGCGCGAACATCCCCGTCAGGCGGTCGATCGCCTCCGCCGCCGCCGCCAGCTCGCCGTCCGTGCAGTCGGCAAGCGCCTCCGCGACTTCGGTCCGAAACTGGCGCAGCTTCTCCTCCACCACCCGCGCTCCTTCGGCGCTGAGCGAGAAGACGCGGGCGCGCCGGTCCGTGTCCGCCGTGGCGCGACAGACCACGCCAGCCCTCTCCAGCCCATCGAGCATCTCGCTCGCCGCACTCGGCGACAGGTGGGCCGCCTCCGCCAGCCGAGTACCGGTCATCGCACCGCGCTGCAAGAGCCCGTCGACGTGCGGGCGCGGACAGAGTGCGCGGGTAGTAGCGGGCCGTTGGTCGTCAGCGTCTGCGCAGCGCCGACTCCGCGACCGCCGGTGGCATCCAGCCGCTGTCGGCGCGGCTGAAGTTCGTCCCCGGCGGGACGATCTCGTCGATCCGGTCGAGTACCGGCGCGTCGAGCTG
>JBEKEH010000222.1:0-2561 GCA_050013935.1 Gaiellaceae bacterium
TCGCGCCCGTAGCTACGGCTACGAGCGCTCCCTGCGTCCTTGCATCGCTTGGTGCTCGCGCCCCAGAAGCTCGGCAACATTCACTGAAGGGGCACTGAACGTTCGTCCGGGAGGCGTCGTACACTCACCGCCCGTGAGCGCGGTCCCCGTCGAGCATCTCGACGAGCTGCAGGCCTACGGCGAGGCGGTCGCCGGCTGCACCCGCTGCCGCCTGGCGCAGGGCCGGACGCAGGTCGTCTTCGGCTCCGGCAACTCGAAGGCCGACCTGATGTTCGTCGGCGAGGCACCCGGCTTCCACGAGGACAAGCAGGGCGTGCCGTTCGTCGGCCAGGCGGGCAGGCTGCTCGAGAAGCTGCTCGCCGGGATCGGCATGTCCCGTCAGGACGTGTACATCGCGAACACCCTGAAATGCAGACCTCCGGGCAACCGGGACCCGCAGCCGGACGAGGTCGAGGCGTGCGAGAGCCATCTCTTCCGGCAGATCGAGCTGATCGAGCCGACCGTCGTCGCCACCCTCGGCAATTTCGCGACGAAGCTCCTCTCCGGCCGCCCGCTCGGAATCACACGCGTGCACGGCCAGGAGCAGCAGACGACGATCGGCAGCCGCAGCGTGCTGCTCTACCCGCTCTACCATCCGGCCGCGGCGCTCTACACGCCCGCGATGTTGAAGGTGCTCGAGTCCGACTTCGCGCGCCTGCCCGAGCTGCTCGGACGGACGCTCGAACCGGTCGCCGTGCCCGAGCCGGAGTTGACGCTCGTGGCGGCGCAGCCTCCGGCCGAGCAGCTCGGGCTGTTCTAGCCCTCCGAGACGCCCTGGACGGCGACCATGCGGAGGTCTGCGGCGCCCTCACGGAGCGCCTTTGCCGCCTGGTACGCGGACGAGTCGTAGAACCGCTTGACCGCTTCGAGATCCTCGAACTCGAGCACAACGAGCCGCCTCGGCTGCCAGTCGCCTTCGAGCACCGTCAGCTCGCCGCCGCGGGCGAGGAAGCGCCCGCCGCCGGCTGCGACCGCGCCCGGAGACGCGGCCTTGTACAGCTCGTACTGCTCGGGATCGCGGATGTCCGTTTCGACGATCAGATACGCAGGCACGGGTGTGACTCTACGCTTCGACTCGTGGCCGAGACGGAGACGACCTCCCCGGAGGAGACCGAAGCGCTGGCGGCGCAGCTCGCTGCACGCCTGGCGCCCGGTGACGTGGTGACCGTGGCGGGCGAGCTCGGCACCGGCAAGACGACGTTCGTGCGCGGCGCGTGCGTCGCGCTCGGCGTGCGCGAGCACGTGACGAGCCCCAGCTACACGATCGGCCACCGCTACCACACCGGGCAGGGGGAGATATCGCACCTCGACCTCTACCGCTTCCAGGGCGTTTCCGCGGCCGAATGGGGAGACCTCGAGCCGTACTTCGACAGCTCGATCGCGTTCGTCGAATGGCCGGAGGCCGGTGAAGGCGTCCTCCCGCCGCCGCGCTTCGCCGTCCATTTGCGGCATGCTGGTGGCGGCCGGAGGTTCGTTCTGATCGACGAGTGCTGACGCTGGCGTTCGACACTGCGACGGAGGTGGCGACGAGTGCGCTCGTCGACGGCGGCGATGTCCTCGCCGAGCGGGTCTCGCGCGCCGTCACGCTGCTCGAGGACATCGACGCGCTGCTGCGACAGGGCGGCGCACATCCCTGCGACCTCGACGCGCTCGCACTGGGGATCGGCCCGGGAAGCTTTACCGGCGTGCGCATCGGGCTTGCCACGGCGCGCGGGCTTGCGCTCGCGCTCGACCTCCGCGGCGCCGGCGTGTCGACGCTCGACGCGCTCGCCGCAGGAGCGCCCGGAGCGGTGCCTGTCGTCGACGCGCGGCGGCGCGAGGTGTTCACGCTCGTCCGGGGAGAGCCGACCGTGCTCGTGCCGGCCGCGCTCGAGCTCGTGGCCGGCACGGTCTGCGTGGGCGACGGCGCCCGCCGCTATCGCGCGCTGCTGGAGGAGAAGGGCGCGGTGATCCCGCCCGACGACGACGAGCGGCATCTCCCGCGCGCGCGCTTCCACGCGGCGCTCGCCCACGACTTCGGCCCGGTGGACTCGATCGAGCCGCTCTACCTGCGCGTGCCCGACGCCCAGAGGAGCGTGCGTTGACGACGATCGAGCTGCGGCGGCTCGGGCTTGGGGACCTGCGGGTGATCGAGGAGATCGAACGGCTCTCGTACCCGACGCCGTGGTCGCGCTCGATGTTCGCGGGCGAGCTCGCCAAGCCGAGCTCGATCTGCCTCGGCGCGTTCGATGCCGACGGCGACGACGGGAAGCTCTGCGGCTACCTGGTCGTCTCGCGCTACGTCGACGCCTGGCACGTGATGAACGTCGCGGTCCACCCGGAGCAGCGAGGCCGCGGTATCGCGACCATGCTGCTCGAGCGGCTGTTCGAGCTCACCGCGAACGACGCCCGGCGGGGCTACACGCTGGAGGTGCGGGTCTCGAATGCGACGGCGATCAGCCTCTACGAGCGGCTCGGCTTCGACGGGCGGGGAGTCCGGCGCGGCTACTACACGGACAATCGGGAAGACGCGCTGATCATGT
>JBEKEH010000223.1:0-2550 GCA_050013935.1 Gaiellaceae bacterium
CTCGGAATCCCCGTAGCTTGCCGCCGTGTCGAGGTGGTTCACGCCGTACTCGCGCAGCACATCGAGTACGGCGTCGGCTGTGTGCTGGCTGACATCCCCGAGCGCCGCACCGCCGAACATGACGCGCGTGCTCGAGTGTCCCGTCCGTCCGAAGTCCGCGTGTTCGATCATGGGGCAAGCTTATGGCCCTCCCCTGATCAAGGGCGCCCAGGAATGCCGGCAATGCCGCACCTGGGCGCACGCGTACGGTGGGTTGGCGCCCGACCCGCTTCCGCTTAGGCGGAGCTCCTCCGTGGTTACTGGACTGCCTTCCGTTCGTCGAGAGGGCGCGACCGGTGCCGCACAGGTCGACTTCTGATCCCCGTGGCAAGCTGTCCCGGCTTTCGGCACGACGTGCCAACCACCAGCCGACCAGCATGCTGAGCACGGTGCCGCCACCGGTGACGATCCAGTAAGTGACCTTGTGCGTCCCCGTGCGGACGAGGTGGAAGAACAGGACAATGGCGAGCATCACCCCAGCCATCGTGAAGACGACGCTGAGCCAAACGCCGGGCCGATGGCCGGGGGCCGTATAGGACCGCGGCGTGTCGGGCTGCTTCGTCCTCAGCATGATCACCGAGGGGAACATCAGCAGGTAGGGGAGCAGAAACACGATCGAGCTCAGGGCGAAGATGCTCCAGAACACGCTCTCCTTGGTGGCGAAGAAGGTGTAGTTGACGACCGTCAACGCGGTAGCGAGCACGCCCATCAGGACAAAGGCGTAGTCCGGCGTGAAAAAGCGCCTGTTCGCGTGGCCGAAGAGGCCGGGCGCGGAGCGGTCGAGTCCTGTCGACCCCATGGAGTGGTTGGCGCCGATCGACTAGGTCACCATGTTTCCGATCAAGGTAAACAACAACAGAACGATGGAGAAGTCATAAACCGGCGTGGCCGCGCTCCCAAGGACCGCGTGGAACGAGAGTTTCATCGCGTCGGCCATACCGGACACGATGGAGAGGTTCTTGAGCGGAATGGTCGAGAGGATCCCGAAGTTACCGAGCAACTCGGCCACAACGATGATCACGCCCCCGCGAGCAACGTGCGCGGGATGTCGCGTCGGGGACTCTTTACCGCGCCAGCCGCCGAACTCATGAGTTCGAAACGCATGAAGTTGTAAACGATAATCGGCAGGAAACTCCAGTTGGCACCGAAGGAAGGCACCCAGTGTCGCGGGGTGGAGGAGTTTGCGAGGCCGTGGGTGATCGCGAACCCGATACCCATGGCGCAAAGCACGACCAGAACGGTCACTTTCAGCACGCCGCTCGCGCTGTTGACCCACTTGCTGAGTGACATCGGCGAGATGCCGATGAGCACCATGAATCAGATCAACGCGATGACGATGATCTCGGCCGAGGTGCGGCTCATGCCGCCCCAGAACGCAGCCGACAGGGTGCCGGCGAACACGACGAACACCGCCGGCGCCCAGCAGGCCACATTCACCCAGTAGAGCCAGGCCGTGAAGGTTCCCCAGCGCTGCCGGTCTCCTTCGGCATGTGCCCGCTTGGGTTCGGCGGGACCATATGTGCGCTCGGCTTCGTCCGGCCTTTTGGCCCTGCACGGCCGCGGCGCCGAGGCTTCGGGGGTCGCGAGAGCTGCAGGTATTGCCCGATGAGATCGCCCCAAAGATTCCACGCACCCTCGAAGTCGAAGCCGGCCGGGTCGAGAACCCGCTGCAGAGCGATTCCGTCCACGATGGCGATAGTGACCGCGGCGAGCGAGCCTGCTTTCTTGCCCGTCAACTTGACCGGTGCCGAACTCAGACAGTCGGCGTCGATCGCGCGGTAGCGCCGGTACTCGTCCGCGAACCGTTCGCCGATCCGTGGGTCGCGCAAGGCGTGTGGGAGCAGCTCGAACAGCGTCCGGTTCACCCGGTCGTCGGCGGACACCCTCTTTTGCCACTCGAGAAAGCACCGGGTCCGGTCGGATCCCACGAGCTCGTCGCGGATCTCCTCGACCTGTTCGCCCCGGGGGCCTCGGAACAGGCTGTCGACAAGGGCAGCGACGAGCCCGGGCTTGCCGCCGAAATAGTAGGAGACGAGTGCCCGGTTCACGCCCGACGCGCGCTCGACCTCGGCCATCGTGAGCGCGGTGTACCCACGTTCGGCGACTATCGCCTTCGCTGCGTCGAGGATGCGCCTCGCGGTCGGCGCTAGCGGCGAAGCACCGCCAGACGACTCTGGAGCTCTCATTGCACGCTCATCTACCGACACCAACGGAGCCAGCCGGTTGCTGCTGGGTTATGCAGTGAACGTTGCCTCCTCCGAGCAGGATCTCGCGTCCCGGCACGGTCACCACCCTGCGGTCGGGGAAGACGGCCGCCAGCCTCGCCCCGGCCACGATGTCGTTGGGGTCGTCGAAGATCGGCATGATCACGCCGCCATTGACGATCAGGAAGTTGAGGTAGGACGCGGCCGTCTTGTCGCCGGCCCGGCGCGGGATCGAGCCCTCGGCAGAGTCGACGCCTGAAGCTTCCTCCGCGGTGAACGCAGTGATTGCCGGCATCGGCAGGGTCTG
>JBEKEH010000224.1:0-3071 GCA_050013935.1 Gaiellaceae bacterium
CGTTGCTCCAGACGCTCGTTGAGCTCGCGGAACCAGTCCTCGTTCGCCGCCTTGCGGACGTCGCGGGTCATCTGACTGCCATAGCTGTTAGGGTGAACAGGAGTTGAACAATAGCTGTCGCCTCGTCGACGGCGTCACCCGATCGGAGGTTGTTGGAATGGCTGTTGATGACTACTTCGAGAGCGAGGTCGGAATCGCGGTCACAGCAACCGCAGCGCTTCTCTCGCCCAAGGCGCGCCGTGTGCTTCGCCGCGGCCTCGTCTACGGCGCCGCAGGCGTGCTCGCTGCTGGCGAGGTGCTCGCTTCAGCTGGCCGTCGCGTCGGCGGAGCGGTGAGCGAGGTGGCCGCGTCCGGCGAGGCCGCGAGTAAGGAAGAACCAACAGCCGGCGAGGGACGCCGCAGCACGCGGGCGGCTGAAACCCCGGCATGAACGAGACGCCCCACAAGGAGCAAGCAGGGCTGCCGCTCGACCACGCGGAGGAACTCGTCGACAAGACGCTCTTCCGGCTCGCAGGCTTCGCCGCCCGGACGGCCGCGCTCGCCCGCGAGGAGGCCGAGGACATCTGGGCAGAAGCAAAGGAGCTTCGCAAGAGCCACCAGTGAAGGTGCGCGATCCTTGAGCGCCTTGCCGACGATCTCCTCCGACTCGCCGCGCGAGTGGCTTCCGTCCGCTTGCCCTGAGCGCGGCGCTCGACCGCTCTCACGCTCAGTTCGTTGGCTGGATCCGGCTTGTGGGCAGGGAAAGCGGGGGATTGCAGGGCGCTCAGCAGCGGGCTCAGGTATGAGCGCGAACCGGTGGGCATCGGCGTCGTTGCGACTGCCCGCTTGGGTAAGCGTCTCGAGCGATGCTGCCTGTCGCACTTCCCGCAAATCTGCCTGCGCCGTCCCTGTGCCCCCCGATCCGGCTTGGCAAGCCGCGTCGAGCGAAGGATCTTGCGCCGTTGCGCCACGTGCGCCGGGCGCACGATGGAAGGCAGCCGGGACCCCGTGCGGGAACGCCACGGCAATGACCCCTTCTCCCGAAGGCTCGCTCTTGTTACGCCGCCTCCACGTCGAGCGCAGGGACGTTGACGACCCCGCCCTGCGGTCTGACCCTGACGCCGATGCCGGTCGGGGCCAGTTCGAGCGCAGCCCGCTCAAGCACGTCCCGGACAGCGCAGCCGATGATACTGGCGAGCAGTTTCGGTGACTCTTCAGAGTCAAGGGTGAACTTCACTGTGGTGTTGACGTACATGGTGACCTCCTCTGTTGGGTGGGTCTAAGCTAAAGCCCTGCCAGCGCCGCCGCGGCCTCTTCGGCCCACGTTGCGCTCTCGATTCGATGGATGTAGGTCATCGTGGTCACGAGCGTGGCGTGCCTGGCGAACGCCTGCACCTGCGGCAGCACTGCACCCGGCGCATTCGCTAGTCGGCTGATCGCGCTGTGTCGCAAATCGTGGAACCTCAGCACCCGAGGCTCCTTGGATAGTCCTGCCTTCTCTCGCGCGACCTCGAAGGAGCGTCCGACACTCCGGGGGCTCATGTATCCGCCGCACCGCATCCCCGGAAGCACCGGCGAGGTAGCCGCAGCACCTGCCGCGAGCTTCTTCTCCGCGAGTAGCCGCCGCAACTCCGGCACCATCGGTACCTCGGCAGTCTTGCCGCCCTTCGGCGTCCCCCACGCCATGTCCGGGCTCAACTGCCGCTGGATCACGAGCACGTTCCTGTCGAAATCCACGTCCTGCCATTGCAAGCCGCAGACCTCACCAAGCCGGAGCGCCGCGTAGTAGGTCACAAGGATGACATCCCCCAACCACGCCGGAGCGGCGTCCGTGAGGCGCGCAAGCTCGCCGTCCTGGAGAATCCTCGGCTCGATCCGGGTTGGGTGGGGCTTCGAACGCCGGGGGAGCGAGCGGCAGGGGTTCGAGGCGATCACGTTCATCTCGACGCCCACGTCGAGAATGTTCGTGAGCACGGAGAGCGCGATGCCCTTCGTGTCCTCATCGAGCGGCTTACCGTCGAGCCGCCGTAAGCCCGAGAGCCACTCCACGATGCCGACACGCTGCACGTCTCGTGCCCTCACGCGAGCCCATCGCTTCTCGACGTGACACCGATAGCTGTTGTCGTAGTTGCGGACGGTCCTCGGCTTCACCTTCCGAAGCCCCCGCCACTTCTCCGCCAGCTCACCAACCGTGACGGTCGGGTCGCCTACGATCTCGCCCTTGGTCGTTGTGTGCTGTACCTCGCGCAGCCGAGCCTTTGCCTGCGCGAACGATCCGACTTTCTCGTACCGCTGCTTGCCGGTCGCGGGGTCGGTGTACCTGACCTCAAAGACCTTCTTGCCGCGCGCGGTCAGCGAGAACATGACCCCTTGAATGGCCGTCGGCTTGTGCCGAACGCGCTTGGTGCTAGAAAGAGCCTGCATGGGAGCTACACCTCCTGTGCCGGGCCGGGGGCGCGCCAACGCCGCCCGGCCATTGCGTATCCACTCATATTGTCGGCGTTTCCGGCCAAAGCTCAACCCCTACGTGCGTAGGAATCGAGGTCTTCCCGCCGGAAGCGCAGCCGGTGTCCCTTCACTCCGTGACGCGGCAGCTTGCCGTCACACACGAGGTCGTGCAGCGTCGAGCGCGCGACACCGAGGTACTGCGCCGCCTCGTCGGACGTGAGCCACGGGTCGGGCTCTCGATCCGCCAGTGCCGCGCGGATGCGCTCGTCCACGATGCGCTCGATGAGGTCTTCGAGCCCTGTGAGTGTGAATGTGACCTGCGACTGCAACGACTCGAACCTCCACGCATGCTTCTTGCTTGTGAAGGCGAGTCGGTTAGCAGTGGTCGCCCCGCAAGAGCGGGACGATGCTCCGATCTGTCCTGAGCCTACGCTGTCGAGGGCGTCGGGTCTTGACCCGCGAGGCGACTCACTTCTCGATGGGCAAAGTGTAGCCGAGAATCTGGCCCATTCCTCGGGGCTCTCGGGTCGCGTCTCGGGACTGCTGTAACTTCGCCGGCTCCGTGAGCACGGCGGCGTAGGCTCCTCGTAGTCCACGAAGACAACGAAAGGAGGCCTACGCCGTGAGACGGACACTACTGCCGT
>JBEKEH010000225.1:0-2524 GCA_050013935.1 Gaiellaceae bacterium
GCAGCCGACGCGCCCGTCGTGTTCGGTACTGCCGCCATCGGCGACGAAGAAGAGCAGCGTCGTGGCGAGGCTTGCCTGAAGGAGCGCTACCGGTGGCAGTGGAACGTCATCCCGATGATCCCACTTCCAGGGCTCAGCAATCCTCATCCCGACCTGGCCCTGAAGGAGCGAATCACCCGGGCCCGAAGCAAGCACCCGTTGCCTGGGACGTGCGTGGTGAGGATCGACGTCACCGACCGAGAGCACTGACCCACATACCGGTCCTATCCGACATTTCCACTTTCGATGTCGATGAGAGCGCAGCAACGAGCTGGGCTCGGATGATACGTGGGTCAGCTGGCAGCGCGACGCCGAGCGCTCGGCTGAGGACGCTCGACGAAGCGCAGGTCGGCTCCGAGCGCTTCGGCAATCTTCCCGAGCGTGGTGCTGGTCGGACTCACAACCCCGCGCTCGATACGGCTGATCTGCGCTTGAGGGAGTCCGGCCTTCTCAGCCAACTCCACCTGGGTGAGATTGTGCTTCTCTCGTAGCTCAATCACCTGGCAGGCGATCCCGTAAGCCTGGTCGAACACCGCCCGCGCCGCGCTGACCTCTTTGCTGTTCGCCCGCTTGGAGCGCTGTAGGTAGTCATCAAGGGTGCGTGCCAAGTTAACTCCTTCGACGCCAAGTATGCACTTTAAGACATACCGCCGTCAACCAGGACCCTCGGAATCACCACCTCCCCGGCGTTGGCTCTTGCGCTCGCGGGCTTGCCGCTCCTTGAATACGACGAGCCTCCTGCGGGCGAGCGTGATCTCACGCTGTTGGCGCTTGTCGCTCGGATCGCCTGCTTTGTCGTAACCGTTAAGGAGCAGCACGACCTTCGTCCCGTAGGCGTGACAGAAGACACGGAGCAGGACCTTCTCGCGCTTGGCTGCCTGACAGCTAACCGTCGCGCCGGCGAACATGTGCTCGATCTCGGCTGAGGTATGGCGGATGCGGAACTCGAAGAGCCCTTCGCGGAGCTGCTTGCCCCACTCTGTCTTACAGACGTCGATCCCGCGGCGACTCAGCACGTGCGCGAGGCCGGACAAGAGGGCGGCAAGCTCAAGGTCGGTCAGATCGGAGTCCATCCACTCTTCGACAGGACTTCGGCCGTCATCGTCCTCGAAGAACTCGATGGTGAACTCGCCGGCGCTCACTGGCGGGACCATAGTCGCGGGAATGATCGAACCCGTCGCCGCGGCAGGAGACGGACGACCTTTTCGTTCGCCTCGCTACAACAACCGACCGCGTCGACCACGACGACATCCGACCAGACTCCTACTGTGCGTGTCCGGGACGTAGTTCGGTCGGGCGGTCCGGTCTGAGCACGGCGTCGAGGTGGTCCGCCGCGTCGTGATCGCCCGCCGGGACGAAGCCCCGGTAGATGTCGAGCGTCGTAGAGGTGCGGGCATGCCCGAGCCGGTTGGCGACCGTTGTTGACGGCCTGACTTCCTGAGCATGTAGGCGCGGCTCTCGGCCGTGCTCTTTGACGACGCTTGCATTGGCCGACGCGCCGACGATCTCGCGAGGATGAGGCGTTCCTGAACGCGAGGGACCCCTCCCCGCGGCTCATTTGTCCCTGAACGCGAGAAGGGGTCCAAGGCGGTGTAACGCCCATGACCATCGTATGGCCCTGCCCGTTGTCCGTCGACGCCTACGTGGCTGGCGGCCGAGACATCGAGTTCCCGCGACCGGATTGTCCGTCGTGCTCGTGTCCGATGTCGTTCTGGTCGGGATACCGCCGACCTGTGCGCGAGGCCGGTCTGTGCCACAAGATCTTCGTGCCGAGACTGCGCTGCGGCCGTTGTGCAGTTACCCACGTCCTGCTGCCTTGTTTCGTGCTCGCCGGCCGTCTCGATGTGGCCGAGACGATCGGCACCGTGCTTGAAGAAGTGGTCGACGGCCCGGGCGGTATGCGACCGGCGGCAGCACGCGCCGATGTCTTTCACACGACGGCGCGCAGTTGGCTGCGGCGGTTCTTTGACCGGGCGGTGCGCATCGGCGTCTCGTTCGCGGCGCTTTGCGTCGAGCTCGGTGGCGAGGCGATCGCGCCCTTCGCCGAACCGGCCCGTTACGCGATCTCAGCGATCAGAGCCGCCTTCGCGGCCGCGAGCGCCCTGCCGGGATGGGCCTCGATCGGGCTGTGGCGCTTCGTCTCTTCGGTGAGCGGCGGGAGGCTGATCGCCACCAACACCGATTCCCCCTACCTCGTCGTCGGCAAACGGCGTTTCATGCCTCCGGCGACGAGCGACCGGTTGAGCCCCGCCGAGCGCGGGGCGCTCGTGCGCCAGATCGCTTCTCGCGCCCACGCGGGTCCCGATGGGTCGGATCATCGCTACTCACGCGCAACGATCGACCGCTGGATACGCGCCTGGCGCTTCGGAGGCCTCGATGCCTTGAAGCCCACACAACGCGCCGACACCGGAGCGGTGCGCGCACATCCGGAGCTGTTCGGTGAGGCCGCTGCCCTCCGCCTCGAGATCCCGAGCCGCTCGGCTGC